>NZ_POZU01000011.1:0-66704 GCF_002914005.1 Campylobacter concisus
GAAATTAACTGGCGGTGCGTTTTAAACGCTAAAAATTTACTAAGATAGGAAGTTATCAATGAGTGAAAAATTTACCAGAAGAGAATTTCTACAAAGTGCCTGTATCAGCGTAGGTACGCTAGCTACAACGGCTGGTGCGACCAATGTTTTTGCTGGTGAGTTGCCAAAAGGCAATGAAAATGGCTTGCCATCTGTTGATGTACTAATAATCGGCTCTGGCGGTGCTGGACTTCGTGCAGCAACAGCCGTTCGCAAGCAATATCCAAACTCAACCGTTGTTGTCGCTACAAAGATGATGCCATCACGCAACGCAACCTGTATGGCGGAGGGCGGAATAAACGGCGTTACTGACTTTAGTAATGGCGATAGCTTCAAGCTTCACGCTTATGACACAGTTAAAGGTGCAGCTTATCTTGCTGATCAAGATGCAGTTGTGAAATTTTGCGAGGCAGCAGGCGCAGTCATCCACGAGCTAGACCACAATGGCATGCTCTTTTCTCGTATAGACAATGGCGACGTGTCCCGTAAAGATAATGGTGATGTTGCGTTTCGCTTCATGGGTGGCGCTAGTAAAAAACGCTGTAACTACGCGGCTGATAAAACTGGTCACATTTTGATGCACGCCTGTCTTGACGACGCTATCACAGCTGGCGTTAAATTTCTAATGGATCATGAGCTACTTGAGATCGGTCTTGAGGATGGCAAGGTTGAAGGCGTCGTTCTTCGCAACATCCAAGATGGTCAAATTTACCCAGTTCTTTGCAAATCTCTAGTCATCGCAACTGGCGGATACACTAGAATTTTTTATAACCGCACATCAGTTCCATTTATAGCAACTGGTGATGGTATCGCTGCTGCGCTTAAAGCAGGTCTTGGTTTTGAAGACCCTGAGATGCTTCAGTTTCACCCAACTGGCGTTCAAAATGGTGGCACACTAATCACAGAAGCTGCTCGTGGCGAGGGTGGTTACTTGTTAAACAACAAGGGCGAGCGCTTTATGAAAAACTATCACGAAAAGATGGAGCTAGCTCCTCGTGACGTCGTCGCTCGTGCGATCGAGACAGAAATTCGCGAGGGTAGAGGCTTTGGTGAGGGCATGAGCGCTTACGTGCTTTGTGACGTTCGCCACCTTGGCAAAGATACTATTATGAAAAAGCTTCCAAAAATTCGCCACACTGCTATGCTTTTCCAAAACATCGATCTAATCGAACAACCAGTGCCTATCCGCCCAACAGCTCACTACTCAATGGGTGGTATAGAGGTAGCTAAATTTGATGATATGAGTACAAAAATTCCTGGAATTTATGTAGGTGGTGAGGCATCATGCGTATCTATTCACGGTGCAAACCGCCTTGGTGGAAACAGCCTAACTGACGCAGTTGTAACTGGCGATCTAGCTGGCAAGGGTGCTGGAGCTTATGCGCAAAATGCAAAATTTTCAAGCGGTAAAAAGACTTCTGAGCTAGCAAAAATGTGGCAGGATAAATTTAAAGCCATAGCAACAGGCGAGGGCGGTGTAAATGATATGTACGCACTTCGCGAAGAGCTTGGTAAAAACAACTGGGATCTAATGGGTATCTTTAGAACTGGCGCAAAACTTGATCAGCTCTCTAAAAATTTAGAAGCTATCCAAGCAAAATATGACACCCTTAAAGTGCCAAATCAAAACCCAGTTATGAACACAGCATTTACTGACTATGTCGAGCTTGGCAACCTTATTCTCCTTTCTCGTGCAGCATGTCTTGCAGCGCAAAATCGTCTTGAGAGTCGTGGCGCTCACACAAGAGAGGACTATCCAAAAAGAGATGATGCGAATTTCTTAAAACACAGCATAGTCACACTAAAAGACGGCAAGTTGGAGCTTGGCTACAAAGATGTTGTGACAGGCATATTTTCACTTGACGGCAAGAAGCCAGAGTAAGGAGCTAGGATGAAAATTATTATCGACCGCTTTGACGGAACTAAAAAATATGAATCAACTTATGAACTAACAAATGAAGAGATCGCGGGAAAAACTCTTTTAACAGTGCTTCTTGATATCAAACAAAAAAAGGATGCGACGTTAAATTTCACAGCATCTTGCCGCTCAGCGATATGTGGAGCGTGCGCTGTTAGAGTAAATGGTCACTCATATCTAGCCTGTGATACAAAGATGAATGAGCTTTTGGCGGAGTATGACAATCCAGAGAGCATAAGAATTTCTCCACTTGGAAATTTCAGGGTCATCTCTGATCTTATAGTGGACTGGGAGCCAAGTATCGAAAATTTACGCAAGATTAGGCCTAGCATCACTGCTAAGTCAGAATTTAGCGCAGAAAAAGGCTGTAAACAAAGTCAAAAAGAGTATGAAAAAGTAGCACTTGAATGGGACTGCATACTTTGCGGTGCGTGCGCTAGCGAGTGTAATAAACTTGAAGCTGATGCGAGTGATTATATGCAGCCATTTGTCTTTGTGCATGCTTATAGAGCGGCGTTTGACTCACGCAACAAAGATCCTATGCCGCACTTAAAACCAGCTATAGATAATGGTCTTTGGATGTGTGTAAAATGCCAAGAGTGCGCTGATCGATGTCCAAAAGGCATAAGCGCATGCAAAGACATAACTGATCTTCGCATTATGGCTATACAAAAAGGCTTTGATGATGGCATGGGGCCAGATCACGCTGAGGCGTTCTTAACCGATCTAGTTGATGGCTCAGGCAGACTAAATGAGATCAAGCTTGCACTTCGCTCTGAGGGAGTGTTTAGAAATATGGGCAAAATGGATATCGCTGCAAATTTAATGCTTGCAGGTAAGATGAATCCGCTTCATATTTTCGGCGAAGAGGACATAGAAGGACATGATGATCTAGTAAAAATGATAAATGCGGCTCGCAAAGCTGCTAGTAAGGAGTAACTATGCAAAACGAATTCGCTTTTTTCCCAG
Source organism: Campylobacter concisus (assembly GCF_002914005.1). Lineage (GTDB taxonomy): Bacteria > Campylobacterota > Campylobacteria > Campylobacterales > Campylobacteraceae > Campylobacter_A > Campylobacter_A concisus_N. The sequence continues at coordinate 2,927 of NZ_POZU01000011.1, forward strand.
GATGCGTACTCTCTCAAGCAGCTAAAGAGGCTAAAATGTCGCTTGAGGCTATCGCTCCGATACTTGGCTGGAAGCTTCACGAGATAAAGGGCTGGAGCTGCTGTGGTGCTCAACAAGCACAAGACGTAGATCCTATCGCTGCACTTGTAGCAAATGCTAGAAACATAGCGCTTGCTGAGCAGATGAATATGCCGATGCTTACGACATGCTCAACTTGTATGCTAACTCTAACAAGAGCAAAAACTACACTTGATAAGGGTGCAAAGGACCGCATAAATACTTTCTTGGCTGAGGGCAATATGAAATATAATGGCTCAACCGAGATCACAAGCCTTCTTTGGGTACTTTATCAAAACGTAGAAACGCTAAGAGCAAAGGTTGTTAAACCACTTAGTGGGCTAAAAGTAGCGCTATTTTATGGCTGCCATAGCCTAAGACCTGAAAAAGATCTGCATAATAGAGAAAGCTCAGTCAATCCAAAGAGCTTTGAAACCGTTGTAGGCGCACTTGGTGCTACTATTGTGCCATTTGAGAAAAGACTTGACTGCTGCGGCTTCCACGCTAGCTATCCAGCTGGAAAATCAGTAAGAAAAATGTCAAGCCAGATCGTAAATAACGCTGATAAAAATGGTGCAGACGTAGTTGTAACTCCGTGCCCACTTTGTCAAATGCAGCTTGACATCTACCAAGAGAGATATCAAGATGAAAACCACTCAAACGTGAGAAAGCCAATCATCCACCTTTCTCAGCTTGTAGGTCTTGCACTTGGACTATCTGTTGAAGATCTAGGCCTTGATCTAAACATCATCGACGCTACCAAGATAGCTTAAATTTATCCCACGTCTTTTGGCGTGGGAAATTCTTAAAATTTATTTTTCTATTACAAACAAAGCAAATTTGGCATTTTATAAAAATTTTTAATATAAAAATGGATCAAAAATAATAAAATTTATTATGTAAATTCTTTTATTTATATAAAATATTTTTTAGCTATAATCGCGTGAAATTTTAAATGGATTGATTATTAAATTTAAAGGACTAAATATGCAAAACGTTGGTATAGTCGCAAAAATAAGCGGAAAAGTATTTGTAAAACGCAATGGAAAGTTGATCGCACTAAAACAGGGAGATGAGATATTTTTAGGCGACGAGATCATAACACAAAGCAGCGGTGATACAGTCGTTATAAATTTCTATCACGCTTCGCCTATTGCGCTACTTGAGCCCCAAACTATCGTCATCACAAAAGAGCTATCAAAAGCAAATTTTAATACGCAAGGCAGCGAAGCCCAGATAGAAGAAGATAAGAGAAATTTTCTTGTTGAGAATGAAGAAACAAAAAACAAAGGCGAAGACGACAGCTCTCATAACGCAAGTCATAGTTCTCATGGCTCAAACCACGGTAGTAGCTTTGCAAGCATAAATGGTTTAAATTTTGATACACAAGGTCATATCTCAAATATTATTAGTGTTGATGGTGGTGCGGTTGTACTGCCAGTCATATTAAAAGAGTCGGCATTGGCACATAGGTCTATTAGCGGCGCGGTAGCAGCGGTAGAGCAAAAAGAGAGTGTTCCAGTTATTGCAGCGCCAATTGTTAGAATTTTAAAAGACATTGATGGCGACGGCTATATAAATATTGCAGAAGCAGGCGGCGATGCAAATCATACTGGTATGGCGGTTACTTTTAATAATGACTTTAAGCCAAATGACAAAGTGACATTGGAAGTCGTAAATAACGGTGTAAAGACCATGCTTGTTTATAAAGTCGATCAAGCTGGTATAAGCGTGATAAATATAAATAATCCAAGTGAAATTTTACCTATTGCGCCAAATGCTACAAACCCAGAACAAAAAGAATTTATCATTCCAAGTGTCGCTGTCACTCCAAATACTACATTTAGTGTAAATTCTAGTATCACTCTGGCAAATGGCACTAACTCATCTGTGGCAAATATAGCCACAAGCGTTGATACAATCACTCCGACTCTTGGCTTCAAAAAGGTCGTTTTGGGAAAAGATTTAAACCGAGATGGCGTCATAGATGCAAGCGAAAATAGCTTTAATCCAGCAGTTAGTGCACCAAGTGATGATGCCAAGATCATCTTGTCGCCAAATATGAAAATAGGTGACAAGATAAAACTAACTACTACCGATCCTGACGGAACCTTGTATGAAAAGGTACTGGTTAAAACATCACAAAACACGCTTACAGATAAAGAGAGTGGCGAGAGCTATCCGCTCACAAGTGAAAGTGGTGGAAATGTCGGTTTTAACCTAGCAAATGCGGTTAAAATTTCATCTTCAACTCCAACAAATGTAAATATCCAAATGATAAGTAAGTCGGGTAATCCAGGTGCAACTGAAACCATAACCATAGCAAACAATAACGACCCAATCGCTGTTTTTACGCTTGATGAGAATAAAGATGGCATGATAAATTTGGCCGAGCTCGCAAAAAGTGGTGGCACAGCCTTGATGATAGATATTTATGTGCCAAACAATGCTACAGCTGGCGACAAGATCCGTATCAAAGTTGATGATCCAGCTAGCGCACCAACAAGCGTAACAAAGACATATACCATCTCATCTGACGGACTTACTGCTACGCTTGATGGTGGAACGGAGATTATCCCTATAGAAAATGGCAAGATTACTATTGCTGATCCAACAAACTCGAGCGATCCAAGCATAAAAAGGCTAAGTACGACGATCATTGATGGCACGACTGGCACCCCAAAAGCTTCAAGTGTAAGTGAAATTTCAAGCGATACAGTTGCACCTATTAAATCCCCACATGTACAGTTTGCAAAAGATAACGATAAAGATGGTGTTCTAACCAGTAAGGAGAGCGGCTTTAGCCCTGATGGTGTAAAGACACCGATAAAAATAAAAATTCCAAACGATGCAAAAGATGGTGATAAATTTGAGATAGATATCGCAGGAAGTGATGGTAAAACAGATAAAATCACTATTAAAATTTCTCAAAACGCATCTGGTGTATATAGTGCCACGAGAGATGATGGTGTGCCTATTAGTGTAAATAATGGTACCATAGAGACCACCACAAGACTTTATGGGCTTACGACAAATTTTACAACTACATTTACTGACAAAGCTGGCAATAAAGCAGCCCCAGTCACAGACAAGATAACTCTAGATAATAGCATAAAGGTGCAATTTGCAAGGGATAATGATGGTGACGGACTGATAGATAGCATCACAACTCCTTCAGGCTCGCCATCTACTCAAAGCGATCTTGATATCTACCTACCTAATAATACAAAACCAGGAAGCAGTATAAATGTCACGATATCAACTCCTACCATACCATCTGTTACAACAACTGTCAAATATACCATAAGCGATGATGGACTGACTGCCATACCAAGCGATGGATCAGCACCACTTCCGATAGTTGATGGCAAATTTAGCATACCAGGCGTTCCTATTTCTATGGATCATTCTACGCCGGTTAGAGCGACTATTACAACACCTGGCGAGACTACGACGACTGATGGTATCCGTGGTAGATTATTTGACTTTGGAATTTTAGAGTACATTGATGATGTAAAGCTTGCCACGCAGATAGATGGAGGAGTTATAAATATCGCAAAATACTTAAGAACAGGAGATAATGAAAAAGTTATTCAGAAAAATAACTTTGACAATGAGAGCAAAACTATAAAAGAGTACAATATTTCGCTTACTAACGATGAGCAGCCAAATATAGTCTTTGGTGTAGACCGTGCTCCTGGAACCAAGCTTCGTTTGGCTCTTGAAGATGATCTTGGTAATGCTAAAATTTTACCAAACGGACAAAACTATATAGATCTAGTTGTAGGTGCGGACAAGCGTGTAAATATGGACTTTGAAACGCTTGGGATAAAGCTAGATGAAAGATACTCAAATATTAGAGCGACTGTTTTAAAGAGTGATGAAACAAAAGATGATAATCTTTTGGTCCGAGTCGATCTTGATGCTACTCCAGATGCGATAGGCACACCAAATGCCACGTCTAATGTTACTAGTGTAGATATTTCAGGCAGTATCGGAACCGACTCAAATGGTAATAACACTCTTAATAAAAATACCATAAATAAAGTCGATCTTTATGATTTGCTAAATTCTGTTCACAAAAGCTCGTCTCTTGATAATACACACACTTATTCTGAAAATTTTGCCCTATCAGCCAATAGCACTGGGGCAAATTTTATGATAAAAAATTCTGACGCTGCAGGAAACGTATCTATTAGTACTGCTACATTTATTGGCAACAGCGGTCTTGATGCTGATATGTGGTTTTACAACTACGTAGATCCGTCATGGAGAGCTAGAGTTGGTAACAATTCTGGTGTTTATAGTACGCAAGGCGGCAAGCCTATCTATAAAAACTATATGGAAATTTATTCTCCAAGCGCCTCTACTACCTACGATGTTGTGCAGTTTGCTTCAGGAACACACTATAAGACGTTGTCTAATCAAGGAAATATGCATGCGGAGGATCTAGCTAGAGTTGGTAGGCATGAAGATAGTGCTTTATATGATGCGTCTAATCCATATGCACCAAAGAAATTTAGAAATGGCGTCGATACTGCTGCTGGCACTGGTGACAATATAGGCTTTGCAAATGGTGTTTTAAAAGGTAGACCCGGCAACTATACTCTTGGTGAGTCAAATCCTGTTGGATCTGATCTTGTTATGAAGATGAATGGCTGGATATATGTAAGTGCACCCGGAATATACTCTGTAAGAGCAGCAGACTTGCATAACTATGCAGAGCTTACTATAAATGGAACGACACAAAAATTTGGAAGTGCGACTAATTATATAAATCCATCTACCGAAGCATCATATGGTAAAAATGGTCAGTGGTGGAGTAGGGATTTTACATTTGATAAAGCTGGTTTTTATAAACTTGATATGGAGTATATGGACGGAACTGGTGAGATGAACTTATCTTTATATATGCTTCCAAAAAGTGTAGCAAACACTTATGGCCCCCAAGATCCATATCCTTCATCTATGCTAGTTGGAGCACAAGGTAGCGGCACACATCTATTTAGTAATAATTACGTTGAAGCACTTATCCAAAATGGACATCTAAAAAAGATAGGGACTACAAATTCTTACGAGCTAAGTGACGCTAGTAAATACGGCGAATCAAATTTTGGCGATCTAGTATATCTAAGACAAGAGGGCGATATAAAAGGTGGCAACCTAGATGATGCCTTTGTTTATAGTAAGGGTAGAATGATAGATGGCAGAGGTGGTGTGGATACTTTGATAGTCGTTGATGATGTGGATTTTTCAAATTTAGATAACGTTAAAAAGATAAATAACTTTGAAAAGATCCAGCTAGGAAGTGCTGATCAGGCGGTATCTATAAAATTTAGCCCAGATGGTGTCTTTGATATTGTTGATAGCAGAAACACAAGGGATGCAAGCAATAGTGTAGCTAGTGAGAGCGTAAATACAGTGCTAAAGATAATAGGCGACAGCAAAGACCTGGTACAGCTCACACATGACTTTGTAAAAGCTACAAAAGCTGATGTTGCTACGCTAAATAGAAAACATAGTGTTGTAGGTGACATATATAACAAAGTAGATGTCACAAGCGAGGGTGACGCAGTAAATCAAGTATATAAAGCGACATTTAATCGCCAAGAAACCATCAATGGAAATACAATAAACACAAGACACACCGTCTTTCTTGAGATCCAAGATGGTGTACAGGTCGATTTATTATAAGAAATTTAAATTTATAGAAGTAGGTTAAAGCCCAAAATTTCTCTTGGGCTTTATAAATTTAGATAGCTTTTATCATCACTTTTGTTAGAAGTTCTGAAAATTTAGCTGGATTTTCTAGACTCATGCCCTCATTTAGCCTTGCCATATCAAGAAGCAAAGGCGCTATGTCATAAACCATCGCCTCATTTTTCTCTAGTTTTGCAAAAATTTCATGATCAGCGTTGATCTCTAAGATCGGTTTAACTTTTGGAGCATTTGCGCCTTGTCCCATTTGCCTTAGCATTTCTTGCATAGCGTAATCAGGATCGTTTTTGTCGTAAATTAGCACCGCAGCCGAGCTTGATAGTCTTGAGCTTAGTCTTACATCTTTGACTTCATCTTTTAAAATTTCTTTCATTTTAACAAGCGTATTTGCAACCTTGCTCTCATCGACTTTCTCATCGCTTTTGATCTCGTCGTTTATATCAGCATGTGAGACTGATTTTAGAGGTGTTTTATCAAATTCATTAACCATTGGCATAACAATCGTATCGATCTCCTCGTCCATAATAAGCACTTCGATGTCGTTTTTCTTAAAGCTCTCAAGAAGCGGAGAATTTCTTAGCATATTTTCATTATTACCGCTGATATAATAGATCGATTTTTGATCCTCTTTCATTGCCTCTTTGTACTCTTTTAGGCTGATAAGTCCATCTCTTTTTGAGCTTTTAAATAGGCAAATGTCTAAAATTTGCTCTTTTTCAGCGTTAAAGCCGTAAAGTCCCTCTTTTAAAACCTTGCCAAATAGTTTGTAAAATTTTATGTATTTATCGCGGTCGCTCTCTTTTACTTTTGAAAGCTCGCTTAAAATTTTCTTCACGCTTTGCTCTTTGACGCTTCTCATGATCGCATTTTCTTGTAAAATTTCACGGCTAACGTTTAGCGGCAGATCCTCAACGTCGATCACACCTTTGATAAATCTTAGATAAGGTGGCAAAAGCTCTTTTGCATCGTCAGTTATAAAAACCCTCTTCACATAGAGCTTCACGCCACTTTGATAATCAACCCTAAAGAGGTCAAACGGCTCAGTGCTTGGCACATAGAATAGCGTCGAGTACTCGATCTTACCCTCAGCTTTTGTGTGGATATAAAGGAGCGGATCGCTGCTGTCATGTGAAATTTGCTTATAAAAGTCGTTGTAGTCTTGCTCTTTTAAGCTAGCTTTGTTTAGCCTCCAAAGCGCATTTGCCTTGTTTATCTGCTCATTTTTAGTCTCATAAGTGCCTTCTTTTTCACCTTCTTTAGGAGCGACATAGCTTTGTTTATCCATAAATATAGGATAAGGAATGTGATTTGAATACTTCTTGACTATTTCTTCGATACGCCAAGAATTTGCAAACTCATCATCGTTTAAATGTAAGATGATGTCCGTTCCAAAGCTATCTTTTTTAGTATCTTCTATCTCGTAGCTTTTTGCATCAGATATCCATTTATAGGCCTTCTCGCTAAGTGCTCGTTTGCTTATGACCTCGATCTTATTTGCCACCATAAATGCTGAGTAAAAGCCAACACCAAACTGACCGATTAGTGAGCTATCTTTTTTGGCATCGCCACTTAAATTTTTCATAAAACCTTTTGTGCCACTTCTTGCTATCGTGCCTAAATTTGCGATGAGCTCGTCCTTATCCATGCCGATACCATTGTCGCTGATGGTTAAAGTCTTAGCCTTATCATCTACTTTGATGTCGATCCTTGGAGTGTAGCTTAAGCTTTTATACTTTTCATCAGTTAAGCAAAGGTAGTTTAGCTTGTCAAGAGCGTCATTTGAGTTTGAGATGAGCTCTCTTAAAAATATCTCTTTATTTGAGTAAAGAGAGTGGATCATTAAATTTAAAAGGTCATTTACCTCAGTTTGAAATTCAAATTTATCTGCCATTTTTCTTTTCCTTGTTTTAGAATTTTGGCAGATTATAACACAAAGTGATAAAAATATACTTAACCTTGATAGTATTACTATCAAGGTTTTTAAATTAAATTTTTAAAATGATTTCAAAAAAGTTATAGTTTATGAATAAAATAATAATGATAATTTATTAATTATTATTAATTATACATTCTTGTATAAAATTTATTTAAAATGGTGCTATAATCAAGGCGAAAATTTTTAGGAAAAAGGAGACAAAATGAATTTACGAAGCATTTTGGTAAAAGTTTCAGCAACGATTGCTACGGTTTTGGCAGTATCTATGACATGTTTTGTTGTATATACATCAAATATTTTAGAGCGCGAGATAAAAGATGGTGTGCTTACAACAGTAGAACAAAACGTCCAGCTTGCTATGAATACGGTTAAATTATTTGAAAAAGATAATGTAAGTAGCGCAGAGCTAATAATGAGTGTTTTTAAAGAGATGATTGGAAAAATTTCAACTAATCACCAGATGAGCAAGACTGACAAATACGAGGCGATAGATCTAATATCTCAAAATGGTATTTTAAACAACAACTACGATATTCTGGATAAATTTAATAACGCTACAAAAGGCGGAATTTCAACCATTTTTGCAAAATCAGGTGATAATTTTTTAAGAGTTAGTACATCGGTGACGAAGGCTGATGGTAGTAGAGCTGTTGGTACGATGATTGACAAAAACGGTCAAGCCTATAAAAATATCATGAATAAAGAGAGGTATATAGGCGTTGTAAATTTATTTGGACGCAACTATATGAGTATTTATGATCCTATTATTGAAAATGACGAGGTAATAGGAATTTTATTTGTTGGTTATGATCCTACCGAGGGATTAAACAATATGAAAAAGACTTTTTCTGAGATGAAACTTGGTAAGCATGGATATTTTTCTCTTTACAATACTAAAACTGGTAAATTTGACTTTCATCCAACCAAGGCAAATCAAGAGCTAAGTAGTGAATTAAAAACTACTATGGATAATATTGTTAAAAAAGGAAAGGGTATTGAGCCTATTATAATTGATGGGGTTGACTGCATAGTTGCTTTTGAGTCATTTGATAAACTAGACTGGATGGTTTTAGGTTCAGCTGTTACTGATGATTTTTTAACACCACTAAAAGTAGTTAGTAAAAATTTCATCATAGCAAGCATCATAGTTACCTTACTTTTGATAGCTGTTTCGATGTTCTTGCTTAAGAAGATGGTTGCAAATCCTATTGATAGACTAGGAACAAATTTAAATGAGATAACATCTGATTTTACAATTAAAATTCCTATTTATGGTAAAGATGAAATAGCTAAAATAAGTAAAGATATAAATGATTTTATTGAAAGAATAAGGGTATTAATAAGTGATACAAAGCACCTTTCAAGTGAAAATAGCTCTGTTGCAAATGAGCTTAGTTCCACATCTCTTCAGACAGGCAAACGTGTAGAAAAATCAACCGAAATAGTGGAAGAGACAAATCAAAGATGTAAAGTAATGCAAGAAAATATGAAAGAATCTTTAGCAGTAGCTCAAGCTGGCAAAGACGATCTTCAAAAAGCAAGCACGCATATAAAAACGGCAACTGAAGCTATAAGATCGCTATCGGCACAGATTATTGACTCTGCTAATGTAGAAAATCAAATGGCTGATAAGATCGATCAGCTTAGCCGTGATGCCGAGCAGGTAAAATCAGTCCTTGTTGTTATCAATGATATAGCTGATCAGACAAATTTACTTGCACTTAATGCCGCTATTGAGGCTGCAAGAGCAGGTGAGCATGGACGCGGTTTTGCCGTTGTTGCTGATGAAGTTAGACAGCTAGCTGAGAGGACTCAAAAGAGTTTAACTGAGATAAATGCAACTATCAATGTCATCGTCCAAGCGATCAATGATAGCAGTGAGCAAATGGGTATCAACTCTAAACAGATCCAAGAGCTAACTCACGTGGCAAGCGACGTTGAAAAAACTATAAATGTTATGAGTGAGACAATGAATAACGCCATAGCAATGTCTGATAAGACTATGCAAGACTACATCGCAACTGGCAAAAATGTAAATGAAATCATGGAAGGCATCTCAAATATCAACCAAATTTCATCTGAAAATGCTAGAAGTGTTGAAGAGATAGCTTCAGCAGCAGAACATCTAAACAAGATGACAGATGCATTAAATTCAAAACTTAGTGTCTTTAGGACTTGAAAGCTTACCTCTTAAGCTAATATTTTTAGGTCTAGCTCCCGCTAGACCATTTTAAATTTATTGATAAAAATTTCTAGTATATAAAATCAAATTTTTATAGATAATGATATAGAAGCAGGGGGCTTTGTAAATTTGCAAAGCCAAATTTATTTTCTATTTTCGTCTAGGACTTTTTGCATACTCTCTCTAGTCGTCTCTAGCCAGTTGTCTTTTGAAGTATCGACTAAATCAAGACAAAAGAGCTTGATATCTGCTTTTTTAAAGCTAAATTCTTTTACTTTCATCGCATCGCTTCCTACAATAACGATAGGCTGGACTTTTAAATTTAGCTTTTCAACTAATAGTTTTGCACCGCCCTTAAAAGGTAAAAGTTTATTAGTTTGAGATCTAGTTCCTTCGGGAAATATGGCTAAAACGCGACCATTTTCAACTCTATCTTTTGCTTCGCTTAAAAGCTTTATAAGTGAGTGTTTATTTTCACGTTCAACCGCTATCATTTTTGGTAAGCTTAAAATTTTACCAATTATAGGAATTTTGACGATTTGTGCCTTTGCTATCCAGCAAAGATTTTTTGGATGAACCTCTTCAAGCACAATAATGTCAAGCATACTTTGATGATTTATAAGCAAGATATTGGCCTCATCTTTAAAATCACCAATTACTTCAAGTTTATATCCACCAAAAAACCTTTGCGATCTTCCCCAAAATTTTCTTATGGCTCTATTTTTATCATTAAATAGCCACATAAAAAAGACAACTAGAACAACGCTGATAACAAACTCAATAGCAAAAAATAAAGCTCTAATTTTTAACAAGATTATCCTTTTTTACCCAGCCAATCTTACCATCAGCAAATAAAATTTTTGAGTAGTCACCTTTTATGTCTAAAATTTCTACATTTTCATTTTTACGAGATGTGTAAAAAATGGTTGAGTTTTTTGTAGGCAAGATCGAAACGCTAATATCTGGTTTTAGAATAGCCTTACCAAAAGGGTTGTAGGTATAAATTCCAAGTGCGATAAAAACAGCTGCTACAAAAAAGTAGCTAAGCCTTCTGCGCCAAATAGCTAATAATATAAAAATTACCGCACAAGAGTATATCGTGATATCTTTATAGGTGCTAAACTCGCTTTGTTTTGGGTTTAGTCCGATTTGTGTGCTGACATCGTCATCTTCGACACTCACTGGCAAAGAAAAGCTTTCAAATTTAGCCTTTTTTAGGTTGTAGTAGTTAAAGTCAAGCGATTTTTTATTTGGCTTAAATACTGCAAAATAATATGCACTTTGTGAGTTAAAGTCGCCATTTATCGTATCTACGCCTTGCTTTAATATCGTTTTATTTTCAATATTAAAGGCGCTTAGATCGACATTGTTGCCATAAATTTCTACAACCATGATATTGTTTATATCATCAAATTTTGTTGTCTTAAATTTCTTAACTTCAAGATTATCAGCTACGATATGGTTGTAGTTCTCATCACTTCTAAGCTCTTTTAACTTCGGCAAAAAGATGTTTATGCTTGAGCTCTGATAGTTTTCGCCATTTCTTTTTAGGGTTAAGCTAACTTTTAAAGTCTTTGCGTCAATGCTTGTTGCCTCAAGATAAAAAGTACCTACATATTTGTTGTCTTCACTTTTTACCCATTGAAAATTTTTCTTATTTAGCCATTTGATATTTGTTTCATCAAGCTGTGTCTCAAACTCAAACTCAAAGTCATTTTGTGTATCAGCCACTATCTCAACACTAAAAATTTCTCCTATAACAACATTTTTTGGCACATTTGTGGCTTTTAAAAGAAGCTCTTTTACTTTGATCTTGTCATATACTTGATTGTCTGGAACGCTAATATCTGGCTCGTTTGTTGGCACGATGTTTCGCATCTGCTCTGGAGTGATACGTTCTGGCTGTGGTGATACAAATTTTCTTGAAAAATCTTGTTCTTTTGGTGGTTTTTGAGTTTTTGGATTTGAAGTAGGGCTATTTACAAATTTATCCTCCCTAGCTTCGTCCATCATGTCAAAAACGCTTACCTCGTCGGTATTTACAGCAAATAAATTTAGTACGAGTAGGGAGATAAAAAGAAAATGTTTTACCAAACTAGACCTTTTAGCATCTTCATACCATCATCTGTACCTAAAATTTTCTCACAAGCACGCTCAGGATGAGGCATAAGGCCAAAAATCTTTTTGTTCTCATCACAAATTCCTGCTATGCTATCGACTGAGCCGTTTGGATTTATTTCGTTGCCTTTAGCATCACAGTATTTTAGTAATACTTGATCGTTGTCATAAAGACCTTTTAGAGTGGTTGCGTCAGTATAATAGTTGCCCTCGCCATGAGCAATAGGGATATTAACCACTTCATTTTTGGCTAAATTTGCTAAGAATTTATTATTATTTGAGATTACTTTTAGATGGTGATATTTTGAGACGAAATTTAAATTTTCATTTCTTCTCATCGCACCCTTTAAGAGTCCAAGCTCAAGTAGCATCTGAAAACCATTGCAAATCCCTAAGATATAGCCGCCTTTTTTTGCATGCTCTTTTACAGCTTGCATAGCTGGGCTAAATTTAGCTATCGCAGCCGTTCTTAGATAATCTCCATAGCTAAAACCACCAGGTAAAACGACTAGATCAGCATCTATTTTATCTTCTTTGTGCCAGATGATCTGCGTTTGGCAACCAAGCAGCTTAAAAGCGTGAGCTGTGTCTTCTTCGCAGTTTGTGCCAGGAAAAAGTATGATCGCTACTTTCATAGCACGATCTCATAGTCTTCGATGACGGTATTTGCTAAAAGCTCTTCGCACATCACTTTTAGCTGCTCATTTGCTTTAGTTTTATCACTCTCATCTATATCTAAAACGATTTGTTTGCCTATTCTGACATTTGATACACCGCTAAATCCAAGAGAATTTAAAGCATGCTCCACTGCTTTGCCAGCAGGGTCAAGGACCCCACTTCTTAATGCTATATTTACAACAGCTTTCATTTTTGTCCTTACGATAAAATTCTTCTTAAAACTTCTTCGTAAGCGACTTTTACGCTACCAAGGTCTTGTCTAAATCTATCTTTGTCAAGTTTTTCATTGGTCTTAGCATCCCAGAATCTACAACTATCAGGGCTTATCTCATCAGCTAGAATGATATTGCCGTCTTTATCAATACCAAATTCTATTTTAAAATCAACTAGTTTTAGATCTCTTTCGGCAAAAAATTTAAATAATATAGAGTTGATCTCTCTTGCTGTGTGTCTTAGCGTTTGAAGATCTTTTTCACTCTTTACTAATCCCATGATAATACAGTGCTCATCTGTTACTAATGGATCGTGCAAATCATCGTTTTTGTAGTAAAACTCAACGAGAGTAAAAGGTAAAACTGTGCCTTCTTTTATACCAAGTCTTTTGCTTAGTGAGCCAGTTGCGATATTTCTCACAACAACTTCAAGAGGTATGATCTCGCATTTTTTGACTACTTGTTCAGTGTCGCTAATAGTCTCAACTAGGTCAGTCACGATGCCTTTACTCTCCAAAAGCTTAAAAAGCTGTGTTGAAATTTTATTATTTAATGCGCCTTTACCAGCTTCGTTGCCTCTTTTTTGAGCATCAAATGCTGTTAGATCGTCTTTAAATTCAGCCACAAGCAGATTTGCATCGTCTGTGGCATACATTTTTTTACCTTTTCCCTCGTAAATAAGTTCTCTTTTTTGCATGGAGATCTCCTTCTAATTTATTGTTTTATTTTTAAAATTTTGATCGTATCAATCGCTGTTTTTAATTGAATATCTTCATCGACTTTTTTTTGCGTGATTATCTTTTTATCATCTTTTGCTTCAGTTTTATTGCCCTCGCTTGTAGGATTTATCTTGTTTAGCTCGCTTTTTAGGTGCGCTTTTAGCTCACTCTCTTTGATACTAAATGCACTGTCGTCACTTTGTGGCACTTTACCAGGATGCACGACTACATCAGGTGTTACGCCAACTGCTTGGATAGTTCTGCCACTTGGCAAATAGTATCTTGCGATAGTTAGTCTTAGTGCTTCGGTGTCATCTATCGGAAGGATTACTTGAACACTTCCTTTGCCAAAGGTATTTTCGCCAATTATTACAGCACGTTTATGATCTTGAAGTGAGCCGCTTACGATCTCGCTAGCACTAGCACTTCCGCCATTTACTAGTGCAACAAGTGGTAGTTTTGAAAGAGTTTTGCTCGCACTTGCTTTATACTCTACATTTTCAGATGCGTCGCGACCTTTTTGAGAGACGATGACGCCGTTATCTACAAAAAGATCCACTAGATCAACAGCTTGATTTAAAAGTCCGCCAGGATTATTTCTAAGATCAAGTATGATGCCACTTGCTTTTGGATATTCTTTGATTGCTTCTTTTACCTTTGTAACGACGTTTTTGTCAAAATTTGTGACGCGTATATAAAGGATGTTATCGTTTTCTATCATTTTTGCATAGACAGACTCAACCTTTATAAGATCTCTTATGATCTTTACGTCAAATGGTTTTTGCTCGCCTTTTCGCAAAATTGTGATAGTTATTGGAGTTTTTGGCTTGCCGCGCATTTTATTTACAGCTTCATCTATCGTTGTACCGATAGTTGAGTTGCCATCTATTCTTAAAATAATGTCGCCTGATTTTATACCTGCTTTATCAGCTGGGGTATCTTCTATCGGTGAAATAACGGTTAGTGCGCTATCTTTCATACCAACTGTTATGCCAAGGCCACCAAATTCTCCACTTGTTTGCACCTGCATATCTTTGTAAGCTTTTTCATTTAAAAAGCTTGAGTGGGCATCTAAATTTTGCATTAAACCAGCAATGGCTTTATCGATGATCTCTTTAAATTTAATGTCATCAACATAGTATTTTTCAACAGTTGAAATTGTTTTTGTAAGCTTTGAAAGTGCTTCAAGCTTCGCACTTGCTTCGTCTTCACTCTTTGCAAAAAGTGCATTCACTGCTACGCTTGAAATAAGCAAAGCACCTGTAATTTTTAGTGCAAAAAATCTACTAAATTTATTCAAAATTTCTCCTATAATTTTTGGCTCAATTCTATTAGCTTTTGGCTAAAAAAAGTATAAATTTAAGCTTATATTTTTGCTTTTGGATAGTTTTTGATACAAATTTATAACAGCGAATTTTAGCAATTAAATAAAAAGAGTGACAAGTGTTATAAAAATACTTGACAATATAAGACTAAAGTTATATAATGGCGACCATATAAAATAATCCAAGGAGATTTAATGGCTGATATAACAGAAAATTTAACAGCTCAGATGCAAGAAAATCTTGAAAAAGGTATTAGTTTAGCGATATTTTCTAAAAATCCGCAAGTTGTTCCACTTCATATTTTTTGGGCTTTGCTTGCAGATAGCAATTCTATTTTAAACCAAGTGTTTAATAAAATGAATGTAAGTAAAGATGCTGTCGAGCTTGAAGTAAAAAGTAAAATTTCTTCACTTCCAAGTAGCTCAAACGTTACAAAAGATAACGTTTCAGTTTCAAGAGAGCTTATAAATTCTCTTGAAAATGCAAAAGCGTTGATGGTAAGCATGGGAGATAGCTACATAGCTGTTGATACATGGATCATCTCATCTCTTGAGCTTAGTGAGATCAAACAAATTTTAAGCAAATTTTGCGACATCTTAGAGATCAAAAAGAATCTTGAGAGCATAAGAGGCGGTAAAAAGATAGATAGCCAAACTGGCGATGATACTCTTGATAGCTTAGAGAAATTTGGTATCGATCTGACGCAAAAAGCGCTAAATAAAGAGCTTGATCCAGTCATCGGCCGTGATGAAGAGATCACTAGAATGATGCAAATCTTAATAAGAAAGAGCAAAAACAACCCTATCTTGCTCGGTGAGCCAGGCGTTGGTAAGACAGCCATCGTTGAGGGCTTGGCTCAAAAGATAGTGGCTCGTGATGTGCCAACAAGCCTTGCAAACAAGCGTGTCATCGCGCTTGATATGAGTGCAGTTGTAGCTGGTGCAAAGTATAGAGGTGAGTTTGAAGATAGGCTAAAAGCTGTCATCGACGAGGTAAAAAAAGCTGGTAACATCATACTTTTTATAGATGAGATTCACACCATAGTAGGAGCTGGTGCGAGCGAGGGCGGAATGGACGCTGCAAATATCCTAAAACCAGCTCTTGCACGTGGCGAGCTTCATGCTGTTGGTGCTACGACATTAAAAGAGTATAGAAAATACTTTGAAAAAGATGCAGCACTTCAAAGGCGTTTTCAACCAATAGACGTTAAAGAGCCAAGCGTAAATGAGGCGCTTCAAATTTTACGTGGTATAAAAGAGCGTCTTGAAGTTCACCATGGTATCACAATAACAGATAGTGCACTAGTTGCCGCTGCAAGGCTAAGTGATCGATACATCGCAAACCGCTTCTTGCCAGATAAGGCGATAGATCTTATAGATGAGGCAGCAGCTGAGCTTAAGATGCAAATAGAAAGCGAACCATATGAACTTTCAAAGATAAAACGCGAGATCGTAACGCTTCAAGTAGAAAAAGAAGCTCTAAAGATGGAGGATGCGGATAAAAATAAAGAAAGACTTGGCGAGATCGAAAAAGAGATAGCTGACCTAAACGAGAAAAAGCTAGCGCTTGATACTAAATTTGAAAACGAAAAGGCCGTTTTTGGCGGAATTTCAAAAGCAACAAAAGAGATCGATAGCCTAAAATCACAAGCTGAGATAGCAAAAAGAAATGGCGATCTTCAAAAGGCTGCCGAGATAGAATACGGCAAGATAGCTGACGCTAAAAAGCACAAACACGAGCTTGAAGAAAAATGGGAGAGCATGAAAAAAGAGGGTGTGCTTCTTAAAAATCAAGTCGATGAAGAGCTTGTAGCTGAAATTTTGAGCAAATGGACTGGAATTTCAGTCAAGAAGATGCTAACAAGCGAAAAAGAGAAGTATCTGCGCATCGAAGAGCATCTAAGAGAGAGCGTTGTCGGTCAAGATGACGCACTACACGCACTTGCACGTGCTGTTAAGAGAAACAAAGCTGGTCTAAATGAGGGTCAAAGGCCGATCGGTTCATTTTTATTTCTTGGGCCAACAGGCGTTGGTAAGACTCAGTCTGCTAAGGCTTTGGCTAAATTTTTATTTGACGATGAAAAGGCGCTTATCCGCTTTGATATGAGCGAATATATGGAAAAACATAGCGTGAGCAGACTTCTTGGTGCGCCTCCAGGATATGTAGGCTACGATGAAGGCGGTCAGCTAACAGAGGCAGTTCGCAGAAGACCTTACTCGGTCATACTTTTTGACGAGGTTGAAAAGGCTCACAAAGATGTATTTAACATACTTTTGGGAATTTTAGATGACGGACGTGCGACTGATAATAAAGGTGTAACGGTTGATTTTAAAAACACTATCATTATTTTAACTTCAAACATTGCTTCAAATTTCATCATGGAGCTAAAGGGCGAAGATCGTGATGTGGCTGTTAAAAACGAGCTTAAAAACTACTTTAAACCTGAGTTTTTAAATAGGCTTGATGATACTATCATCTTTAACCCTCTAAATGAGCAAGGCCTAATCTCTATCGTTGAGATCATGTTTAAAGAGCTTGAAAAAACTCTTCATAACCGCGGTATCAAAGCAATTTTAAGCGAAGAGGCTAAGAAATTTATCGCAAAAGCTGGCTTTGACATAGTTTATGGCGCAAGACCTCTTAGAAGAGCGCTTTATGAGCTAGTTGAGGATAAGATCGCTGATATGATCTTAAAAGATGAGCTTGAAAGTGGCGATGAGATCACCATCGATAGCGACGGCGAGAAGATTATCATTAAGAAAAAATAACTTCAAATTTACTTGGCAGGTTGAACTTGACTTGCCAAGCTCTCATATAAAATTTATACAAAAAATATCTAAAAATAGGGCGGTTTTCGTTATTTAAAAATATATCTAAACGCCTAAAAATTTAGCAAGGGCAAAATAAAATATAGCTGATGAGATAGCAGCTGCTGGAAGCGTGATGAGCCAAGCAAGAATGATAGGTTTTACCATTTTCCAGTTTGCATTTTTATTTACGATGCCGATACCTAAAACCGCACCTATTAGGATATGAGTCGAGCTAACCGGTATGCCAAGCTTTGTAGCTAGAAGTATTACGATACTTGAAGCAAGCTCTGCACTAAAGCCGGTCGTAGGTAAAATTTCAGCTAGTTTTGAGCCAATGGTTGTGATGACCTCTTTGCCTAAAAACCAAAGTCCAACGACGAGCGAAATTCCAAAGGTTACCATTGCGATGCTTGGTATGGGTGAACTTTCGTTTATAGAGCCAGTTTTTAGCACGTCGAGTACGGCTGCAAATGGTCCAACTGCGTTTGCGATATCGTTTGCACCATGTGAAAATGCAAAAGATGAAGCGGTAAAAATTTGAAACCATGAGAAAATTCTATTGATGCTCTTTTCGCTATCGTTTTTGCTCATGACGTTTATGATAGCAAGGCTTGCAAGATATGCTAGAGCTCCGATAACAAAGATGATCCAGACTGTTTGGATGATGCTAAAGGCTAAATTTATATGCTCTAGTCCTTTAAAAAGCATCATCGACGAGATCACCATCGCGGCAAATCCAGCGATGATTGGGATGTGCTTTTTCATCGCTTTAAAGGTATCTATCTCTTTTTCACTATCTTTCATAATGCGAATTTTTGAGCGGTACTCGCTGTATTCAGTGGTTTCGATCTCGTCCTCATCGATAACTGCTATCTTTGAAAGAGTAGCTATCTGCTCCTCAGCCGGCTTTGTTTTTAGTGCTTTTATGAAGCTTTCTTTATAAGCTTTTCGCTCAGCTTTTAGAGCTTTTAGATTCATTTTAAGTTCATGTGTTGGCTCGATAATCTTACTTTTTACATAGCCAAATATAATGTAAGACATCACGCCGCCAAGCAGTGGTGAGATGACCCAACTAACGGCGATCCTGCCGATCTCACTCCATGAAACCATGCTAAATGGTTCTGGATCTTTTATCATAAAACCCATAGCAAGTCCTGCGCCAACGATGCCGCCAACGATCGAGTGAGTGGTTGAGACTGGCAGACCTTTTTTGGATGCATAAAATAGCCAAAGCCCAGAGCTAAGAAGGGCTGAGATCATGATGATGACAAATTTCATCGGATTTAGATCGCTTGGAAATTTCACGATCTCGTTTCTAATCGTATTTGTAACCTCTGATCCTGCAAATATCGCACCACTAAGCTCAAAAATGGCTGCGATTACAAGAGCTTGTTTTAGTGTGAGTGTTTTTGCGCCGACGCTTGTGCCAAAGCTGTTTGCAACGTCATTTCCACCTATATTAAAGGCCATAAAAAGACCAAACATGCCAGCGATCAAGAATAAAAAGTAGTTATTTGTCGGTATGTATTGATAGCCCCAAACGAAAAATCCAACGCTACAAATTGCAAAAATAACAAATGCCAATAAGTTATCTCGAAGCAATCAAGCCCCCTTATAAGGTTTTTGATAGGGATTATATCTTGAAAAATATTAAAGTTTTTAGAATTTTTCAACTTTAAATGATACTAAATTATCATATGTTAGAATCTACAAAAATATTAAGGATAAATTTTGGTTATAGCGATTGATCTTGGCTCAAACACATTTCGTGTAGCACTTGTCAAAAAAGAGGAAAATGGCTTTAGTAATGAGCAAATTTATGAAAAGATAGTAGGAGCTGCTAGAGGGCTAAATGAAAGTAGCAAGATAGCAGATGAGTCTAAAAATAGGTTATTTGAAGCGATATCGGAGGCTAAAAATAAATTTGATTTTGATAAATTTAAATGCGCAGCAGTCGCAACTGAGGCTTTTAGGGTAGCGTCAAATAGCGAGGAAATTTTTAGCGAGATACGAGAGAAATTTGGCATAAATTTTCATATCATCAGTGGTAAAGCTGAAGCAAAACTTACATTTTTGGGTGTTCAAAATGCTTTTAAAAAGCTTGGAATAAATGAAAATTTTAGCGTCATTGACATCGGTGGAGCAAGCTCAGAGATCGGCGAAGATGAAAATTTTATGAGCTTTAAATTTGGCATTATTACATTTTTTGAAAAATTTAAAACACTTGATTTAATGCAAGAAAATGCAAAATTTTATACAAAAGATGCAAGAGAATTTTTAAATAGCTTAAGAAATAGATTTATCTTGCTGACTTCTGGCGTACCAACTACTATCGCAGCACTACGACTTGGACTTAACTACGAGAACTATGATCCAAAAAAAGTAAGTGGATTTGAGCTCAAAAATGACGATCTTGCTTGGTTTGTAAATGAGCTTTTAAAGATGGATGATAAAAGCGCTGATGTGGCGGTTGGAAGAAGCAGAAAGTATCCGCTCATCGCTGGAACCTTGCTTTTAGAGGAGCTTTTAAGTGGGCAAGAAGCAAAATTTTTAGTTATTGACGATGGGCTTAGAGAGGGTGTTGGGGTGGCCTATCTGCAAGGAAAATTTCAAGAAATTATCACAAATTTTTAGTTAATATTACAAAAATTTAAAGGAGAGGAAATGAGTATAAGAGAGCAAATTTTAGCTGATATAAAAGAGGCTATGAAGGCAAAGGATGAGTTTAAAAGAGATACTTTAAGAACGCTAAATGCAGCACTTAAGCAAGTTGAAGTCGATCAAAGGATTGAAATGACTGATGAAGTGGTACTTCCACTGCTTCAAAAGGAGATCAAAAAGAGGGCTGACTCGGTTGAGCTTTATATAAAAGGCGCTAGAGAGGATTTGGCTAAAAAAGAGCAGGGCGAGATTGAGCTTATTAAGGCATATTTGCCAGCACAACTAAGCGATGAAGAGCTTAAAGAGAAAATAAAAAATATTATTGAAAGAGCTGGTAAAAATTTAGGTGCTGTAATGAAAATAGCAAAAGATGAGATCGGAGCAAGTGCTGAAGCAAAACGCATAAGCATGATCGCAAAAGAGCTTTTGGCTTAAAATCTACAATCTTATAAAACTTTTAATTTTGAAAACTTACTTCTAAATGTGTAAGTTTTCAAAAAATCAAATACGACTTTCATTTTTAAAAGATAATTTTAAAAGCATAATACTTATATGAATATTGTTAAAAGGTAAAATACAAGCTTTTTTATATATTTGTATTGAAAACTATAATTTTCAAATTGTTATTTTAATTTTCTTATTTTTTCTTTTATATGAATTTAAATATTGATTTATAGGCTTATTTTGGATTTTATCTTTTGTATGATTTTAATTTATCCATTAAATTTGACATAAAAATATTTGTAAGAAAATTAGTTAAATTTTACACTTTTCAAAAAATGTAAAATTTATATTTATCTTATATATAACTTAAAATTTGATCTACCCTATTTTGAAAAAGTGAGCAAGAGCTATCTTTGGAGTTTGTGGTTCTTGCTTTTAAGCGCAGAGCACTAACCTTGCAAAAACTGCGATAAATGTACATAAAGCGCTCGCTCAAGAATTAAATTTTATCGTCAAAAAGTGTGCGGATATCCAGTGTGTAGTTTTTAGGCATAAAGATCGGCGAGTCTAAAATTTCAAGCAAGCCATCATCAAATGAGAGAAATTCCACTACTCTTTTGCGCCTATTATCAGTTTTTATGCTCATATCGGCTAGATGCACTACCTTTACGATCTGCATTTTATCTGCCGTCCATTCAGAAAAAGCTAGAAATTTAGAGTCCTCTGAAAACAAAAAGCAAGCAGTCGCCCTTTCGCTAAGTAAAATTTGAAACGCATCGTCATCTTTAACTAAATTTTGATCAAAATTTGATAGTCTTTTTTCGTGGTTTGAAGGCTCATTTTTTAATTTTAGACAGTGCTTGCTATTTATAAAAAGTCGTAGCTCGCCAAGGGTTGGGGCGCCCATAGCGACCTCACAGCCTTCAAATTTGGCGCTAAATTTGCCATCACTACTACACGCATTTGCCTCATAGTCCCAAGCCGAGCTCATAAATTTACCTATTAAATTTGCCTGCCATGGCTTTGTAGATATTTAGCTCGTCTTGTAAAAGCGTGTATTTTGCTTTTAATAGCCCTATTTTGGCTTCTAGCTCGCTATTTTTAGCCTCTAAAAACTGCTTTAGCTCGACCTTGCCGTAGGAGTATTTTAGTTCGTAAATTTTTGAAATTTCCTCATAGTTTTTTATCTGTTCTTGGTAGTTAGCAAGCAACGCTTCGTCGTTTAGGTAGCCTTTATAAAATGCGTCTATTTCGTTTAATGCGCTATTTAGAGTGCTTATGTAGTTTAGCTTTGCAAGCTCGAAATTTGCCTCGCTAACCTTTAAATTTGACTTTAGCTTGTGATAGTTTAAAAATGGTAAATTCAGAGCTATGTTGCCATTTAGAAATTTAAGGCTAAAGGCTTCCTCTTTTTTATCGGTGCTGCTTTTAAGGCTGGCTCCTAGCGTGATGCTTGGATAGAACTCCTTTTGGCTCACTTTGTAGTTTAAGATGCCCTCTTCTATGCGGTAAATGGCTGCTCTTAGATCAGGGCGGTTTGCTATGGTGCTTGTTGGCACATCTAGATCAACGCCCACTCTTTTAACGGGACTTAGTATAAGGTCTTCAAATTTAAGCTCAAATTCTGGCCTCTCATTTAGCAAAATCCTAAGCGTTTTTTTAGCACTCACAAGCTCTTTTTTGGCGCTTTCTATCTTATTTTGAGCGTTTAGCTGCTGTGAGTTTATCTGCTTTAGGCTTAGTGCCTCCTCTTTGCCAAGCTTAAATTTAAGCCCAACTATCTCATTTAGCTTGTTATAAATTTCTAAAATTTGATCATAAGTTTTTATGCTCTCGTTTAGATATAAAATTTGAAAATAGGCATCTGCTACTGAGTTTATAACGCTTAGTTTGCTAGCCCCTAGATCAAATTTAGTTGCTCTTGCTTCAAACATCGCTGCGTCTTTGCTATTTGCTAGCTTTTGCCAAAGGTCAAGCTCGTAGCTAAGCCCTATGCTTGAGCCAAAACTTCTAGTGACCGCACCGCCCTCTTTTATATTTTTGCTACTTCCAGCCTCAAAACCAGCATTAAAGCTTGGGATCAAATTTGCCTGCAAAATACCAGCTTGAGCGAGCGCTTTATTTACATTTATCGCGGCTTTTGCAAGGTCGGTGTTGTTTTTAAGCGCAAGTTCTACAAGCTCATCAAGGTAGCTTTGCTGATACTGCTTCCACCAAGAGGTGTCTAAATTTAGCTCACGGCTTACATTATCTTCAAGTAAAATTTGCTTATAGTTTTCATCTATATTTTTAACAGCGCAGCCGCTTAAAACGAGCACTAAAGCTAGGCTTAGAAATTTCATATTACTCCCTTGAAAGCGCATCTATTGGGTTTAGTTTTGAGGCGTTTTTGGCAGGCATGTAGCCAAAGATGATGCCAATAGCCATCGACGTGACAAGTGCAAGCACGATCGAGCCGTTTGAAAAGATCATGCTAAAGCCGTTTAAGAAGTTGTTAAAGATGTAGCCGATAGCGTAGGATAGGACGATGCCGATGGCTCCGCCGATAAGGCAAAGTAGCACCGCCTCTATCAAAAACTGCTGCAAAATGTTGCTCTGTCTAGCACCTATCGCCATTTTTATGCCTATCTCTTTGGTGCGCTCGGTGACTGAGACTAGCATGATGTTCATGACGCCTATGCCTCCAACTACGAGCGAGACGACGGCGATACTTGAGATGAGCAGGCGCATGGTCGAGATGGTCTCTTCGATCGTTTGCTTGATGCTGTCTGAGTTTCTTGTAAAAAAGTCCTTTTTGCCGTGCTTGATCTCTAAAAGCTCGGTTAGTGTTTTTTCGGCGATTTGCGCATTGACGCCCTCATTTACTTTGGCGGTGACCGAGCTTATAAATTTATCTCCTGTGACCTTGTTTAACACGGTCGTGTATGGGGCGTAAATTTTAAGCGTGCTTGAGTCGCCCATCTTAAAATCATCCTTTTGCAAAACGCCGATAATGCGAAGTGGCTTTTTGTTAAAAAGTATGATCTTGCCGATAGGATCATCATTTTTAAAGATGCTATTTTTGGTGTTTTGATCGATTAGTGCGACTGAAGCGGAGTTTAAAACCTCGTCATCATCGTAAATTCTGCCCTCTTCTAGCTTTAGCCCATTTACATCAAAGCTCCCTACCCCACCGCCTTTTAAGCTCGCACTTAGCGAGATATTTTCATAGGTTAGCACGCCTGAGGTGCTTGTATTTGGCGTGACTGAGTCTAAAAAGGACTGCTTGGCAAGCATGTTTGCATCGCTAATGGAGAGCGTTTTTACCTTGCCTGAGAGCATATCGCCAAAGCCTTTACCTGGCATGATGTCGATCGTGTTTGTGCCGATCTTTCTGATACCAGCTAAAATTTGCTCCTGCGAGCCTTTGCCAAGGGCAACGACGCTAATGACCGCTGTGATACCTATAATAATGCCAAGCATCGTTAAAAGCGATCTTAGTTTGTGCGCTAGCATCGCATTTACCGACATTTTAAAGCTCTCGATTAGCTGGTCTTTATAATAAGTAAATTTGCTCTTTTCTGGCTGGGTTTGCTTTGTGGCCTCGTAAATTTCACTATTTTTGACATTGTCACTTACGATGTTGCCATCTTTTATCTCGATCACACGGCTTGCATACTCGGCGATCTTTGGGTCGTGCGTGACGATGATGATGGTGTGACCTTTTTTATAAAGATCAACCAAAATTTCCATCACCCTTAGCCCACTTTTGCTATCAAGCGCGCCAGTTGGCTCGTCTGCTAAAATGATCTCGCCACCATTCATCAGTGCCCTTGCTATGGAGACCCTTTGCTGTTGTCCGCCTGAGAGTTTGTTTGGTAAATTTTTAGCTTTTTCGCTAAGTCCAAGTGAGCCAAGAAGCTCATTAGCTCTTTTCTCTCGCTCGCTCTTATTTGCCCCTGCATAAATGCTAGGAAGTGCGACGTTTTCAAGAGCGTTCATCGTGCTAAGCAGATTATATCTTTGAAAGATAAAGCCAAATTTATCCCTTCTAAGCTTAGCAAGTGCGTCGCTATCAAATTTTGATATATCTTTGCCGTCCAGCAGGTACTGTCCGCCACTTGGGCTATCAAGGCAACCAAGGATGTTCATCAGAGTTGATTTGCCAGAGCCAGACTGACCGATAATGGCTATAAATTCGCCCTTTTTTATCTCTAAATTTATGCCATGAAGAATTTCTATCTCATTATCGCCTAGCTTAAAGCTTTTTGTGATATTTTTTAGACTTATCACTTAAAACTTCTTATTTTCTTTTTCGATCATCTTGGCTATCTCGCTTGCTGAGCCTTGTGATGTGATGATCTCATCACCCTCGTTCACACCGCTAATGATCTGCGTATCGAGGTTGTCTTTTATGCCAGTTTTGACCGCTGTTTTTACCGCTTTGCCATCTTTTAGAACATAGACAAATGTGCCGTTTTCATCTTTTTTAATACCAATACTTGGTACTATGATAGCATCCTTTACGTTTGCTATTAAAAGCTCATTTTGCGTGGTCATGCCTATTCTTAAAATTTTATCTTTATTTTCAACTATGCTTTGAGCATAATAATAAACAGCTGAGTTGCTTGAAGTACTTGAGCTTGTGGATTTGCTACTACTGCTAGAGCCGTAGCTACCATCGCTTAATGTCGTTAAGCCAGGGTCGATTGAGCTAACCGTCGTTTGAAATTTTTTCGTTGGCTCAGAGAGGATCGAGTATTCAACTGGCGTGCCAACTTTTATCTTTGTGATGTCGCCCTCGGCTATTTGCATCTTCATCTTGACATAGCTAAGATCTGCGATCTTTACGATAGTTGGCGTAGTTTGATTGGCATTTACGGTCTGTCCCTCTTCGACCTGTACGCTTACTATTATGCCATCTCTTGGAGCTGTGATCTTTGTGTAGCCTAAATTTATCTTAGCGGTGCTTAGCTCGATATTTGTCTGCTTTATCTGAGCCTCAAGCTCCTTTATCTTGGCACTATTTGCGCTATAAGTGTTTTTTGCGCTTTCAAATTCTTGTTTTGAAGTGGCGTTTTTGGCAAAAAGTGCATTTTCTCTATCAAACTGCGTTTTGGCGATATTTAGAGCCACTTTTGCGCTTTCTAGCTGGGCTTTGTAGATAGCTAGTTGAGCTTCTTTATTGTCTATGCTATTTTGCTGGGTCGAGCTATCGATACTTGCGATCATATCGCCTTTTTTGACCTGATCTCCAAGCTTAACGTAGAGTTTTTTTATCTGGCCGCTCACCTGAGCACCCACATCAACTAGCTCGGTGGCGAAAATTTCTCCAGTCGCATCGACTTTTTTACTGAATGAACCTTTCTTTGCCTTTTTGGTGATAAATTCCACCTTTTCATCTTTTATCTTAAAAAAATTATCATAGATAAAATATCCACCGACGCCTAAAATAAGCAGGATTATTAAAATTTTAGATTTTTTCATTGCTTCTCTTTGTAAAAAATTGGTCAATTTTACTTAATAAGATTAAAATTCTCTTTAAACTTCCTCTTTTGCCATGCCAGCCTCTATCAAAAACCTACTCGGTTGGTAGTTGATCTTCTTTATCTTGTCGTATTTCGCGTAGCTAAGATAGAGCTCGTCTTTAGCCCTAGTTACTGCCACGTAAAAGAGCCGCCTCTCTTCTTCTAGGCTGCCGCCCATGCTCATTAGCTTTAAATTTGGAAAACGGTTTTGCGCAAGATCGACGATAAAGACCTGGTCAAACTCAAGCCCCTTGCTCGCATGCACGCTAAGCAAGCTAACACCCTGCCCTTCGCTCATCTCGTTGCTTCCAAGGGCTAAGAAGTTATAAAATTTACTGATGTCTTGATATTTTTTAGCTAGCTCGCTTAGCACCACGCTCTTTGCCATTATGCGCTCTTTGACCTCTTCTTTGAGAGCTAAGTCGACGTTGCCGTTTTTTAGAGTTGCCCTTTTTGTGCTGATGTTTTCGACGATTAGTGAGTAAATTTTGCTAGTTTTTATCTCATTTATCATCGTAGCTGGCTTTGAGATATTTCTCATGCCTCTTAAAAAGTTGTAAATTTCATATAAAAACTGCGCCCCACTCTCGCTTAGTTTTTGTAGTTTTAGCACTGGATGGCCTAGGAATTTATCGCTAAAGCCAAGCTTAGAAAACCTTGAGACCTCGGCAAATTCATCAAGATCGTCAAAAAGACCAAGCTGGTAGTTTCGCCTTTTGTTTGATGAGATATTTACGCTCTCATCTGGCTCAACTATACCTTTTATCAAATTTCCATGCCCAAGCTTAAGCAGTGCGTCAAAAATCTCTTTGCTAACTGCGCTTCCAACGCCCTTTGCGTATTCGCAGATGTGGATAAATGCCATTATATCTTTTGGATTGACATAAATTCCCATGATGTCGATGAGTGCCTTGATCTCACGGCTCTCAAAGAAGCTCACCCCACCCTTTCGCTTCGAGCCAATACCTCGCTCTTTTAGCGCGACCTCGATACCGTCCGCTGATGAGTTATTTCTAAAAATTATGGCGATATTTTCTCTATTAAATGGCGAGAGTGAGATGATATCGGCGATATTTTGATACTGATCAAAAAGCTCGTTATAGACAAGTAGCCTTGGAGGCTTAAAATTTCCCTCGCGGCTCACGGTTAGGTGTTTTTCATAAAGCCTTGGGTTGTTGTTTATGACCTTGTTTGCAAGGGCAAGGATGCTTGAACTTGAGCGGTAATTTACATTTAAAGCGTAGATATTTGCATTTGGGAAGCGATCTTTAAATGAGCCAATGATCTCAATATTTGCGCCGTTAAATGCGTAAATGCTCTGGTCAAAATCGCCCACGCAAAAAAGGCTCTTTGTCGCAAATGCGTCTATTAGGCTGCCTTGAAGGGTGTTTGTATCTTGATACTCGTCGATCAAAATTTCATCATAAGCTAAATTTGCCCCCTTTTTTAGCTCGTCGCGCATTTTGATAAGAAGGTCATTAAAATCAGCGTAGGCAAATTTAGCCTTTTCAGCCTCAAACTCCTCTAAAACATCTTCATAAATTTCGGCATAAACGCCCTGCTCTTCGCTCTTATCGCTTATCCATTTGCCAAAGGTGGTGCCTTGCTCGCTGTTTTGAAATAGCGAGTAAAGGTCGTATAGATAGGCTCCGCCGTAAGGCTTGACGTCGCTTAAGTGGTAAAATTTACGCCTCTCAACAAGACTTTTTAAAAGCGTCTTTAGCTCGCTTGGCTGCTTTAGCATGACGCCTTTATCAAGGCTTTTTAAAAGCGAAAATGAGACCGAGTGAAAGGTGCCTGCAGTGATTTTAGAGGTGACGGATTTATCAAAATACCTGTTTAAACGCTCTATCATCTCGCTTGCAGCCTTGTTTGTAAATGTAAGTAATAAAATTTTCTCTGGTGCAACACCTAAATTTAGTAAATGAGCGATGCGTGCGACAATAGTGCTAGTCTTGCCAGTGCCAGCTGAAGCGATGATGAGATTGTGTCCAAATGGCGCAGTTGCGGCGGTGTATTGTTCTTTGTTTAACCTAGATAAGGGCATTGTTTCCTCTTTTTAAAAAGGGCTAATTATAGCTACTTAAACTTTAACAGCTATAATCACGCGGATGAAAAAGTTTAAATTTCTAAAATTACTTGCCCTATTTTTGGCTTTAATGATCGCTATCTTTTTGATACTTGATCAAATTTATCCACTAAATTTAGATGCAATCAAAAAAGACGAAGCCAAAATTTTACTTGATAGAAATGGCAACATTATAAATATGAAGCTTAGCAGCGACGGAATTTGGAGATTTCACGAGCAAAGCTTCCCAAACTCGCTAAAACAATGCGTCGTGCTCTTTGAAGATAGATACTTTTACTACCATGTTGGCGTAAATTTTGCCTCCATTTTTAGAGCATTTTTTCACAACCTAAGAAGTGACAACCGCATAGGGGCTAGCACCATCACGATGCAAGTGGCCAGGATGCTTGAACCAAATGAGAGGAGCTATAAAAACAAGATAAGAGAAATTTTTAGAGCTTTTCAGCTTGAGCTTCATTTTAGCAAGGATGAAATTTTAAATTTATACCTAAATTTAGCCCCATACGGCGGCAACATCGAAGGTGCAAAGGCGGCTAGCTTTTTTTACTTTGGCAAAGAGCTAAACGAGCTTAGCTACGCTCAGGCGGCACTTTTAAGCACGATCCCTAAAAATCCAAATAGAAATAGGCTAGACCGCGTTTCAAACATAAATGCCCTAAAAAACAGGGTCATAAAGATGCTTTACAAGGCAAATTTAATCGATCTTAGCGCCTTTAAAAGAGCGCAGGCTGAGCCATTTAAAAATGTAAGAGCAAAAGCTATCGTAACAGCGGAAGATTATGCAAATGTCGCTTTTAAAAACCAAATTTCAAAGGCGAGTTTGGATCTAAATTTACAAAAAGATATGCTTAAAATTTTAAAAGATACAATGTTTTCACTAAAGGCTAAAAATGCAAACAACGCTGCAGCTGTGGTAATAGATAATAAAAAAATGAGCGTTGTTGCCTTCATCGGCTCGCACGATGAGCACGCACGGGATGGCAAAAACTCAGCTCTAAATATGAAGCGAAACACCGGTAGCACGCTAAAGCCATTTATTTATTCACTTGCGCTTGATAGCGGGCTTATAACGCCAAATTCGCAGTTAATAGACACGCAAATTTATATAAAAGAGTATGCTCCAAAGAATTTTAGTAATGATTTTTTAGGTATCGTAAGCGCGAAAGATGCCCTAAATTTTAGTCTAAATATTCCGGTTATAAATTTAAACTTAAAACTAAAAGATAATTCGCTTTACGAACTACTTGAAAAGGTAAATTTAGTAGATGAAAATAAGGAGTATTATGGAGCTTCTATAACGCTTGGAAGTGCTGAAATGAGCCTGCTTGATCTTGCTCATCTTTATACTATTTATGCAAATGACGGCATTTATAGGCCGCTTGAGTTTGCTGGCAAAAACTACAAAAATGAAGAGAAAAATGTAACCCTCATCTCGCCTCAAAGTGCTTATTTAACCGCTAAAATGCTAAGCGAAGCCTCAAGATCATATTTAAAAAATGCTTGGCAGTACGCCCAAAATACGCCAAAGATCGCTTTTAAAACTGGCACAAGCGCAAACTCACGTGATCTTTACGCAATAGGTGTTGATGAAAATTACACAATTGCTATTTGGATTGGAAATTTTAATGCCAGTAAAACTGATAAATTAACAGGACTAAATGACGTATCAAAGAGCCTTTTTGATATGTTTAAGATAATCGCTCAAAAAGAGAAGTTAAGATTTATGAGTGAGCCAGATGGCATAGAAAAGCTACCAACCTGCCTCGATGCCTTTAACTATGAAAAGTGTAAGAAAATGGCGCTTGATGATAGGATAAAGGGTGTAGATTTAAAAGATAAATGCGAAAGTTTAAGAGGTGAAGAGCTTGATTTTTTGGTTAAGAATGAGCTTTTGGATAAAGAAGAGATACAAAAAAGTCCTTGTGCTGAAATTTTTAAAGATAAAAAGCCAGTTTTTGCCTATCCGTATGACAATGAAGAGATAGTGACAGATGAAAATATTACACAAGTTATGGTAAAATGCTACGCGTTTTTAGGCGATGAAATTTACCTAAAAATAGATGATTTGAACTTTTCTAAGATAGAAAATGCAAGCGAAAAAAAGTTTGATCTAACTCTTGGCGAGCACAGTATAAAATGCCTTGATCAAAACTCAAATCAAAGTGAAATAACAATAAAAATAAGGAGATAAAATGTGGCAAAAAGTAGCGCTTCTAGCACTTTTGGGAATGACAAATTTATATGCTTTGAGCCTAAATGGCACTGCGCAGATAAAATCGCCCCTAAGCGTAGAGTTTGGACTAGAAGATAAAGTCGATAAAAATTTTGTTGGTATGCTAAGTGATAAAAAGCTACTTTTGTGCCAACCAGCATTAAATGGTACGGTTAGATTTAATAGTCAAAGCTTGCTGCTTTTTACAAAAGATATGCATGCTGGTTTGGATTATAGCTGCAAGCTTGAAAATGGAAGCACTGCTAGTTTTGCCACGAAAGAATTTGAGCTAACAAAGATAGAAAAAATAAGCGATAGTAAATATATACTTAAATTTAATGATGAAGTAAATATTGAAGCTATCAAAAATATTGCCGTAAAAGATGCAAAATTTAAAGTGATTGAGCTTTCTAACAATAGCTTTGAGCTTAATCTTGATAAAAATTTAAGCAATCCAGTTTTTGATTTTGGTGAAAAATTTGAGAGCAAATTTGGCGCAACGCTTTCAGGTGAAACGATAGTAAATTTTGCCGATGAAATAAGCGAAGAAAGCGTAAATATAAATGATAATGCAAAGAGTCTTGAGATACCAGAAATTTATCCAGTGAGCCTTGATAATGGTATCTTGGGCTTTAGAATTTATCTAAAAAATTGGCTTGATGACGACATTAACTTAAAAAAATTTATAAACATTAAAGGTGTAAAAAACTTTAGCATTAGTGACGTTAAATATAGTGACAACTATGAAGAAAACTCAGAGCTTAGCGAGTATTATTACTACATTGATATTACAAGTGACGATTTTAAGCCACAAAATAGTTATGAAATCACCATTAAGCCCGGTTTTGGCGATGATAGAAATGTAGTAAGAGAAGAAAGTAGCTATGAAGTAGTAGCTGGCAATTTTACTTCATTTGCAAATTTTATAAATAATGAGCCATATATCTCAAGCGTCGGTGAGATCGGTATCAGAAGTGCAAATTTGCCTGAGTTAAATGTAAGCATTGAAAAGCTAAGCGATCAAAATTTTAGATATTTCTTAAATTTTAATGACAATAACGAAGAGTTAAGCAACTTCAGCACAAAAGTGGCAAGCAAAAGCTATAAACTTGATGGCGCATTAAATGAAATTTCTCTAAATAAAATCAAACTCGACTTTGCCGGGGCTGGAGACGGAGTTTATAAGATAAACTTAAACTACGGCAAAGATAAGAGCGTCTCAAAAGTAGTCTATCTAAGTGATATCGCCGTAAATGCAAAGCTTGGCAAGGATGAAATTTTCGTATTTGCAAATCGCCTTGGCGAAAATACAATGCTTCCAAACGCAAATGTGAAAATTTATGGCAAAAAGAACGAAGAAATCGCAGTTGGTGCGACAAATGATATAGGCGTTTTTAAATTTAACAAAAAAGATATTTACAAAGATATCTCCTCAGTGGTTGTCTCTCTTGGAAAAGAGCAAAATTTTCTTATTTTAAAAGAAGACGAAGCGCTAAATGAAGCGAAATTTATGAGCCAAAATGCCAGTGAGAGTATCGATGCGTATGTTCATTTTGCTTCAAATATCATAAGACCAAATGAGAGTTTAAAGGGTGCAATCTATCTAAGAGATAGAGATTTTAATCCTTTAAAAAATATGCCTATAAAGATAAAATTTTTCGATCCACAAGGCAAAAGTAGTGCTGAAATTTCAAAAAATACAAATGACGTTGGCATGGTAAATTTTGAAAAAGAAATATTAAGCGATCTTAGCGGTAGATTTAATATGCAAGTAATTTACGCAAGCAAGGTGATCTCAAATGTGCCATTTTTTGTTGAGAGTTTTATGCCAAATAGGATAAAAAATGAGATAACGCTTGAGAGAGATAAATTTTTTGCAAATGAGCTTGTTAAAGCCAATCTAGCCAGTAACTATCTCTTTGGTGGCGCTGCTAGCGAGCTTGATGGTAGCATGCAGGTTAGCTTTTTTGATGATGAATATAAAAATAGCGAGTTTAAAGAGTATAAATTTAAAAACAATACGCTAAAACCAAGCGCTTATCCATCTTTCGAAAACGATCTCACTCTTTCAAAAGATGGCAAATCAAGTCAAATGATAGATCTTAGCTTTAGCACTAAAAATGCCTCTTCTATCATAACAGGCGTGATAAATTTCAATGTGAATGATGATGGCAAAAATGTAAGCGATACAAAAAGCTTTACTCTCTATCCTTATAAGGATATGGTCGGTATTGCAGCAAGCACGACATTTGCTGAGCCAAACGAAGATGTAAAAATAAGAACGGTTGTGGTAGATATGTCAAGTCAAAAGGCCGTAAAATCAAATTTAAAATTTGATATAAAACGTGTCACTTGGCAATACCAAAGAGACGCAAATGGCTATATAAAGTGGTTTCAAACGCTAGAAGATGTAGATAATTTTTATAAAGATAATGGCGAGTTTAGCTATAAATTTACACAAAGTGGCTCATATGTGATCATCGCTACAAATCTAGTAAGTGGAGCAAGCACAAGCCTTGATATGGACGTAAGTGGCTACAACTACTCGACTCTAGCACCAACAAAAGAGCTTAGCAAATCTCAAATCAAACTAAATAAAAATATCTACAAAAAAGGCGATGAACTAAGTGCTGATATAAGCTCAGCTATAAAAGAAGGTATCGCCCTTGTTACACTTGAAGATGGTGGCGTGAAAGCTTACAAGGTTGTTAAAATAAAGAATAACTCAGCAAATGTGAAATTTAAACTTGATTTTGATTTTAGTGGACTTTACGTGAGTGCAAATATCTACCGCATGACAGATGGTGGATTAACTCCATTTAGGACTTACGGTAAGGTTTATGCTAAGGCCGATAAGTCATCAAGGATACTTGATCTAAGTCTTGATGCACCAAATACGGCAAAAAGCGATGAAAATATAAAAATTTCTTTAAAAACAAAGCCAAAAGCTTATGTGAATTTATTTATCACAGATGTTGGTGTGCTTGATATAACGTCACAAAAGCCAGCTGATCCACTTAAATTTTTTGATAAAATTTTACCAGATGGCGTCTTTGATTATGACATTTATAATATGCTCACAAACTATAAGGTTGAGGGCAAAACTTTAAGCTTTGGTGGCGATATGGCGGCACTTGCCATGGAGGCAAAAATGGCAAAACATGCTAGCCCAGTCGATAGCAAAAAGGTAAAAACATACGCAAATTTAGTAAGTCTTCAAGCTGACGATAATGGTGAAATTTTATACGAGTTTAAAACGCCAAATGGCTTTAACTCTGCCGTTAGAGTAGATGTCGTGGCAAATAATGAAAATAGTATGAATGCGGCAAATAAAGAAATTTTAGTAAAAGATGATGTGATTATTAAGCCAAGTGCGTTAGTTTATCTGTTAAAAGGCGATGAGCTAAATGCAAACTTAAGGCTCATAAACACAACAAATGAGGATAAAAATTTAACCATAAAAGTGGCTAGCAGTAAAAATTTAAGCATCAAAACAAAAGAAAATATAAATTTAAAGCCGCTTGAAAATAAAGCCTTTACATTTAAAATTTCAGCTCTTGAAGCTGGAGCTGGCGAATACAATATAACAATAAGCGACAAAAACAGCTCAAAAACTGCTCAAAATTTACTTGATGTAGTTAATCCTTATACGATTAGCACCTATGCAAAAAGTAGCGTCTTTGATAAAGAGAGCATGATCTCCCTTCCAAAAGGCTTTCACAATGTTAGTATAGATGCGTCAAGCTCGGTCTCAAGCGTATTATTAGCAGCTTCTAAAAATTTAGTCGAGTATCCTTATGGATGTGCGGAGCAAAGGAGCTCAAGACTGCTTGCGCTTTTAAATTTAAAGCCAAAAGATGAGCTTGAAAAAAATGATCAAAAGAGATTTATTGCAAGCGGTATGAGTGAGCTAATTAAAATGCAAAAACCAGATGGTAGCTTTGGCTACTGGAGCGATCTAGGTAGTACAAATGCATTTGCTTCGATCTATGCAACTGATGTGCTGCTTGATCTTGAAGAGGCTGGATATGAGCTAAATAAAAATGTAAAGCAAAGAGCATTAAATTCGCTCTTAAAATATACAAATACAGATATTGAAGCTCTATATGCTATCTATGTAAGCTCCCGCGCAAATGTTGCTGATAAATCAGTGCTAAATAAAATTTATGACCATAAAGCTTACAATACGACCGCACTTAATAAATATCTAATGGCAGCGGCTCTAAAGCTAAACGGCTTAAATGACGAAGCAAAGGTGGCGCTAAAAGATATTAAAAAAGCTCAGGCGGCTGATTACAGCAGGGATTATTCTAGCTTTGGCTCAAAGATGAGAGATAATGCGTTTATCCTATATCTGCATGCAAAATATTTTGAGAAAAACGACTACTCAGATGATCTTGCAAATTTCTTGATCACAAATTTAAATGAGCTAAGCTCAACACAGGAGCGTGCATTTACCCTTAGGGCGCTAAATGCTTACTTTGGCAAAGATAGTGGCGAGAAAAACAATAAATTTAAGCTTGCCTACAACGGTTCAAGTAAAGAATTTGACGGCCTTTTAAGTGTATCTTTTACAACAAAAGATGGAAATTTCACCATTACACCACTTGGCGAAAACAAGCTATATGCCACTATTTTAAGCTACGCTTACGTGCCGCTTGAGATCAAGCACAAAATAGAGCCAAAAGAGCTTGACATCTACCGAACATTCGTAGATGAAAAAGGCAAAGAGTTGGGTCTTGACAGCCTAAAAGTAAATGACGTCATCTACTCAAAAGTAGTAATAAATTCAAAAACAATGGTCAGAAATGGTGTTATAAACGAGATCGTAAGTAGCTGCTTTGAGCCGATAAATGAAAATTTAACTAATTTTACAAAGAGCCTAAAAAGTAGCTTGCAAGTAGAGTATAAAGACATAAAAGATGACCGCGTGTTAAGCTTTTACACACTAAGTAGTGATCAAAAAGACGCCGTGCTTTACACACCTTATAGAGTAAGACTTGGTGGCAAATGCTCTCTTGGTGCAGTCACAACTGAAAATATGTACAACGAAAGACAAAACGACTACGACCTAGCTCAGCGAAGCTTTAACGTCAAATAGGCTATTTAAACTCAGGGGCGGTAAACGCCCCAAGCCCATATTTCCCACTTTTGCAAAGATTTTTTTAAACAAATTTTAGATAGTATTAAGCATTTTTTAAACGAAACTGAGGAGACAAAAGTGGCAGAATTTTACAATGCAAAAGAGATAGAAGACAAATTTTATAAAATTTGGGAAGAACGTGGATACTTTGAGATAGACGCAAACAAAGATATCCAAAAAGATGGACGTAAATTTTGCATTATGATGCCACCTCCAAACGTGACTGGCTCACTTCACATCGGACACGCCCTAACCTTCACACTCCAAGATATCATGACTCGCTACAAGAGGATGGATGGCTACAAGACACTTTGGCAGCCAGGTCTTGACCATGCCGGTATTGCCACTCAAAACGTCGTTGAAAAACAGCTTTTAGCTCAAGGGATCAAAAAAGAAGAGCTTGGACGTGAGAAATTTGTAGAAAAAGTGTGGGAGTGGAAGGAAAAAAGTGGTGGCATGATCGTCCATCAGATGCGCAAGCTCGGTATCACTCCGGCTTGGTCACGCCAGAGATTTACTATGGATGAGGGTTTAAGAAGAGCTGTGAAAAAAGCCTTTGTAAATTTATACGATAAAGGGCTAATTATCCAGAAAAACTACATGATAAACTGGTGTACGCACGATGGCGCACTCTCTGACATCGAGGTTGAGCATAAGGAAAATAAAGGCAAGCTTTATCATTTGAGATACTACTTTGCAGACAAGCCAAGCGAATTTGTTGTTGTGGCGACTACTCGTCCTGAAACATATTTCGGCGACACCGCCGTAATGGTAAATCCAAACGACGAGCGCTATAAAAATTTAATCGGCAAAAAAGTGGTGCTACCTATCATAAATAGAGAGATCGAGATTATCGCTGACGAGCACGTTGATATGGAGTTTGGAACAGGCCTTGTTAAGGTCACTCCTGCGCACGATCAAAACGACTACGAGGTTGGCAAAAGGCATGACCTTGAGTTTATCACTGTATTTGATGAAAAAGGCATTTTAAACGACAAGTGCGATAAATTTGCAGGTCTTGAGAGGCTTGAGGCTAGAGATATCGTCGTGGCCGAGCTTGAAAAACTTGGCAATGTCGAAAAAATCGAAGACTACGAAAACCAAGTAGGCTACTGCTACCGCTGCAAAAACGTCGTCGAGCCATACATCTCAAAGCAGTGGTTTGTCAAAAAAGAGATCGCAGACGAAGCGATACAAAAGGTCTCAGAGGGCCTTGCCAAATTTTACCCACCGCACTGGATAAACAGCTTTAACGCGTGGATGAGAGAGCTAAGAGACTGGTGTATCTCACGCCAGCTTTGGTGGGGACATCAAATTCCGGTATTTTACTGCGACGAGTGCGGCCACATGTGGGCTGATGAGGATGAGCCATGCGAGTGCAAAAAGTGTAAAAGTAAAAATTTCCATCAAGATCCAGACGTGCTAGATACGTGGTTTAGTTCTGGTCTTTGGCCATTTAGTACGCTTGGCTGGGGCAATGATAATGAGCTAAAAAATGAAAAATGGTTTAAGGAAGACCTCGCTGAGTTTTATCCAAACAACCTTCTCATAACTGGCTTTGATATATTATTTTTCTGGGTTGCTAGGATGATGTTTCAGGGTGAAAATGCCCTTGGCAAGCTGCCGTTTGACGATATCTATCTGCACGCGCTTGTAAAGGATGAATTTGGCAGAAAGATGAGTAAAAGCCTTGGCAACGTCATCGACCCGCTTGATAGCATAAATGAGTATAGTGCTGATATATTGCGCTTTACGCTGACACTTCTAGCCGTTCAAGGACGTGACATCAAGCTAAGCGACGCTAAGATGAAGCAAGTAAGAAATTTCACCAACAAGCTTTATAATGCGAGCAAATACCTCATGCTAAATGAGAGCAAATTTGAAAATTTAGAAGACATCAAGCTTCAAACAAAGCTTGGAATTTATATGAATAGTCGCTTTAATGAGTGCGTGAGAGAGGTGCGCGAAAACATCGACGCTTACCGCTTCAATGACGCTGCAAACACACTTTATAAATTCTTTTGGGATGAGTTTTGCGACTGGGGCATCGAGCTTAGCAAGGCTGATAAAGCGAGCGTAAAAGAGCTTGGAAGTATATTTAAAGAGGCTATGAAACTGCTAAATCCTTTCATGCCATTTCTCTCAGAGTATCTATTTCAAGAGCTTAGTGGCACACGGCTTGAAAATGCAAAATCAATAATGGTGATGAGCTATCCAGAGGTAAAAGAGCGAAATTTAGAGGTTGAGAAGAAATTTGAGCTAGTTATCGAAGCGATCGTGGCTATTCGCCGTGCAAAAGCTACTATCGATCTTGGCAACTCAAAGATCACAAAAGCCTTTGTTAAATTTAACGAAAAAATAGATCTTGACGAAGTAAAAGAGTATATCAAGCTGCTTGCAAAATGCGAAGAGATCGGCTTTATAGATGAAAAGATCGAAAATTCAATAAGAGACGTGAGTGAAAATTTAGAGGCATTTGTCCCACTTGAAGGGCTTGATATGAGCGGTATCATCACAAGGCTAAGGTCTCAAAAGACAAAACTTGAAAAAGAGATAGCCAAACTCTCAAGCATGCTAAATAATCAAAATTTCGTAGCAAACGCACCAAAAGAAGTTATAGAGACGAACAAAGAGGCGCTAGAGAGCGCTGAGGCTAAATTTAAAAAAGTATGTGAAGAATTAGAAGCTTTTGGAGAAAAATAGTGATAAAAATAGAAAATTTAACCAAATTTTACGGTGATACGCAGATCCTTTTTGATGTAAATTTAGAGGTTAAAAAGGGTGAAATTTTTGCTATCGTGGGACACAGCGGTGCTGGTAAATCAACGCTTTTAAGGTGCATAAATGGGCTTGAAAGCTATCAAGGTGGCAGCTTAAAAGTCTTTGATAAAGAGATAAAAAATTTAGATGAAATGCAGCAGAGACATTTAAGGCGAGATGTTGGGATGATATTTCAGCATTTTGCAT
Organism: Campylobacter concisus; assembly: GCF_002914005.1. Taxonomy (GTDB): domain Bacteria; phylum Campylobacterota; class Campylobacteria; order Campylobacterales; family Campylobacteraceae; genus Campylobacter_A; species Campylobacter_A concisus_N. The sequence goes on from NZ_POZU01000011.1 coordinate 41,705, forward strand.
TAATGGCTAGAAAAAATGTCTTTGAAAATGTCGCTACTCCGCTTAAATTTTGGGGTTATAAAAGCGATGAAACCGAAAAAAGAGTGAGAGAGCTTTTAAATTTAGTCGGTCTTGAAAACAAGGCAAAAAGCTATCCAAGCGAGCTAAGTGGTGGACAAAAACAGCGTGTGGCGATCGCTAGAGCGCTTGCTTTAAATCCTAAAATTTTACTAAGCGACGAGGCGACTTCGGCTCTTGATCCAAACACGACAAATCAAATTTTAGAATTGCTTGAAAAAATAAATAAAGAGCTAGATATCAGCGTCGTCATCGTCACGCACGAGATGGAGGTTGTAAAATCTATCGCAAAACGAGCGATCTTGCTAGAAGGCGGCAAGATCATAGGCTCTGGAAGCATTGAAGAGTTATTTTTAAAGCCAGATGAGAAGATGAAAGAGTTTTTAGGTGAAGTTGAAATTCTGCCAAGCACTGGCACAAATATCAGGCTATTTTTCCCAAAAGAAGTGGCTCAAAATAGCGTGATCACGCATATGGCTAGAAGCCTAAATATCGACTTTAACATAGTTTGGGGCAAGCTTGAAAAGCTAAACGACAACGTCCTTGGCTCGCTTGTCATAAACATAGATGAAAAAGATAAAGAAAACGTGCTTAACTACATCAAGCAAAGTGGCGTTTTATGGGAGGTTGCTTGATGTTTGGTATTGATTTTTCTAAATTTCCAGATGTGTTTTCGAGGATACTGTTGCCAGCTATCGGCGAGACGCTATATATGAGCATCGTCTCTACCCTACTCGCCTTTGCCATAGGCCTCATACCTGCGGTTTTGCTCATACTTTCAGACAAAGACGGACTAAAGCCAAACAAACAACTTTATTTTGTCCTAGATATCGTTATAAACGTGCTTAGAAGCTTTCCATTTATCATTTTAATCATCGTGCTCTTTCCAGTCACAAAAATGATCGTGGGCACAAGTATTGGCACCACAGCTGCGATCGTTCCGCTAACTATCGGAGCGGCTCCGTTTGTAGCAAGGCTCATTGAAAATGCACTAAAAGAGGTTGATAAAGGCATCATCGAAGCTGCTCAAAGCTTTGGCAGCTCAAAATTTCAGATCATCTTTAGAGTAATGTTTGTAGAGGCGCTTCCTGGTATCATCTCGGCATTTACACTAACTCTTATCGTAAATATCGGCTTTTCAGCAATGGCTGGTGCAGTTGGCGGTGGCGGACTAGGATCTGTCGCTATAAACTATGGTTATCAAAGATTTCGCCCAGATATCATGCTCTACACCGTGGTTATTCTTATCATTATGGTTCAAATTTTCCAAGTTTTAGGTAACTACTTATATAAAATTTCTAAAAAATAGGTCTTTGTTTTTATCTGATTTTAAGCTTTTTTCCTTAAAATTGCCCGAATTAATTTTTAGCTGAAAGGATAAAAGATGAAATCAGATATGTGCCACATGTGCCGCCTAGTAAAAAACGCGTTGTCGAAAGACTAATCTCTAAGCATAAAATTTCTTTTTAAGTGCTTAGAACTAGCTTAAGCGCTTAAAAAGAAATTTAACCCTCTAGCTTAAATTTATCCTTTTTTGGTGCTTGGCAAATTTTAAAAGGATAATAAATGAAAAAACTACTTCTCACTTCTTTAGTTGCTCTTAGTCTTAGTGTAAGTGCAAATGCAGCTGATAAATCAAAAACAATAATCGTTGGTGCTACACCTATCCCACACGCTGAAATTTTAGAGGTTGTAAAGCCTATTTTGGCAAAAGATGGCTATACGCTTGAGATCAAAGAATTTAACGACTACACCACGCCAAACCTTGCGACAGAGGACGGCGACCTTGACGCAAATTTCTTTCAGCACATCCCATATCTTGAAGAATTTAACAAAAACAAAGGCACTCACCTTGTAAAAACAGTTGGCGTGCACCTCGAGCCAATGGGAGTTTATTCTAAAAAGATAAAAGACATCAAAGAGCTAAAAGATGGCGCAGTTGTCTCTATCCCAAATGACCCAACAAACGAGAGCCGCGCACTTGACATCATAGCTAGCGCTGGACTTATCAAGCTAAACAACAACCCGCTAAAAACTCCGCTTGATATAGTTGATAACCCTAAAAAGCTTAAATTTGAAGAGATCGAGACTGCTCAAGTGCCAAGAACGCTTGATGACGTTACTATCGCAGTTATCAACACAAACTACGCGCTAAATGCAAATCTCAACCCAACAAAAGACGCGCTTGTGATCGAGAGCAAAGATAGCCCATACGTAAATTACGTAGTTGTTAAAGCTGGCAACGAGAACAGCCCTAAAACTAAAGCCCTTGATAAAGCGATCAACTCACCAGAAGTTAAGAAATTTATCGAGACAAAGTATAACGGCGCTATCATCCCAGCGTTTTAATTAAATTTATAAAAAGCGACGTAAAAGCTTTTACCTTTTTAGCGTCGCTTCAAATCAAATCAAAAAAGGAAAAACAATGAAATTTATCAAACTTTTAACCGCATCTTTAGTTGCTCTAAGCCTTCACGCAGCCGACAAGGACCACACTATCACTGTTGGTGTCTCGCCTGTGCCACACGCTGAAATTTTAGAATTTGTAAAACCAAAGCTAAAAAATAAAGGCTATGACCTTGTTATCTCTGAAATTTCAGACTATTCTATACCAAATGTCGCCACAGAAGATGGCAGCTTAGACGCAAATTTCTTTCAACATTTACCATATCTTGAGGAGCAAAACAAGGCTAGAGGCCTGCATCTTGTAAGCGTTGCGAGCGTGCATGTCGAGCCACTTGGCTTTTACTCTAAAAAGATAAAAGATATCAAAGAGCTAAAAGATGGCGCAAAAGTGGCGATCGCTTACGATCCGTCAAATGGCAACAGAGCGCTTAGAATTTTAGAAAAAGCTGGTCTTATAGAGATCGATAAAAACGTAAAAGTCGCAACCATAAATGACATAACTAAAAATCCTAAAAATTTACAATTTGTAGAGCTTGAGGGTGCTCAGATACCAAGAACGCTTGATGATGTCGATATCGCTGCCATTAGTACAAATTTCGTCCTTGATCTTGGCATGAGCGTGGCAAAAGACGCACTTTTGCTTGAAGACGCCAACAGTCCTTATGCTAACATCATCGTCACAAAGGCTGGCAACGAAAATAACCCTAAAATCAAAGCTTTAGTTGATGCGGTACTTAGCCCTGATACTAAAAATTTCATCATTACTCGCTACAAAGGCGAAGTTATACCTGCATTTTAAAAATGGGGCGAGCTTTCGCCCTATTTTGCTTCTACTTTTATCTGGTTTTAATAAGCTATAAACTCTCTTTATTTTTGTCAAAAAGCTTAAGCTATGCTTTGTTAAAATGGCTCATTTTAAAATTTTTCAGGAATTTAAATGCTGCATGGTGTTATTGATTTTATAGTTGCGAGTGTAAGTAGCTGGGGTTATGCTGGCATATTTATCATGATGTTTTTAGAAAGCTCATTTTTTCCATTTCCAAGCGAGGTAGCGATGATACCAGCTGGCTATTTGGCACATAAGGGTGAAATGAGTTTAATTTTGGCCTTTCTTGCAGGTACGCTTGGAAGCCTGCTTGGAGCTATTTTTAACTATTATCTTTGCTACTTTTTTGGGCGTGAGATCTTTTTAAAATACGGCAAATTTGTGGGAATCACTCACGAAAAAATGGATAAATTTGAAGCATTTTTCAATAAACACGGCGAAATTTCAACCTTTAACTCACGTCTGATTCCTGGCATTCGTCAATACATCAGCCTACCAGCCGGACTTGCTAAGATGAATATTTTTAGATTTTGCCTATTTACCACGCTTGGAGCTGGGATTTGGTGTGCTGTTTTGCTTGGAGTTGGCTATTTTATAGGTTCAAATCCTGGCAAACAGACACTTTTTTTAATCACGATCGCTCTTTTGGCTGTAGTTACTGTAATAAGCGTGGTCTATATAATAAAGCAAAGAAAAGCCTAAATACATATAAAAATATGTAAAATTTAGTGTATTTCATAAAATTTTTATTTGTGGTATTTAGTTAGATTTAACCTAGCAAATCGCCCTCATCTTCTCTAATCTAGCTAAATTTCTTGAAATTTTTTCTAGTTCGCTTTGCTCGTACACCTCGGCACCAGAGTAGAAAAATTTCACATTTGAAGTTAAATTTGCATTTGAAATTGTAAGCCCAAGCTCGCTAACAAGGCGATTTATTGTCCCTTCATTGCCATCAATTATGCTTATATTTGACGGCAAAATTTCTCTTAGGCTATCTTTAAAATAGTTAAAGTGTGTGCAGCCAAGCACTAAAAACCCAAATTTGTTTAGATCAAATTTGGCTAACTCTTCTTTTAGATATGATTTCACATTCTCGGTGTCAAATTCCCCATTTTCAGCAAAATTTACAAGGCGCGGCAGTGCAAGTAGCTCAGTCTTATCTTTTGCGTGTAAATTTGCGATCAGCTCTTTTAGTTTTGCACCATTTACGGTGACCGGAGTGGCTATGACAAGCGTTTTTAAGGCATCATCATGGCTTAAGTCATGAGCCTTTTTTACGGCTGGCTCCATGCCGATTATAGGTACATTTAAATTTGCTCTAAGCTCTTTTATCGCTACGCTTGTTGCCGTGTTGCAAGCCACTACAACGGCGTTTGCGCCATTTTCTATGAGAAATTTCACCGCATCAAAGCTAAATTTTAAGATCTCATCCCTGCTCTTTTGTCCGTATGGAACATTTTTAACGTCTGCGTAATATAAAAATTCATGCTCACTAAGCTTGCTTAAAGCTTCATTTAAGACGCTCAGCCCGCCAAGTCCTGAGTCAAATATACCTATTTTCATGCCCTTCCTTAAAGCCTGCAATTATAGCAAATAATATCTTTGTAAGCCGTTTTTTATTATACTTTGGCACTTTTTAAACTTGGAGTTAAATTTTGGCAGTTGATAAGATCATTTTCTATCTTTGTTCGACTTTAATTGCTATAAGCATTATTTTTTCACTATCTTTGCCAGTTTTTACGGTTTTATTTTTTAATTACGACGAGTTTCACTTTTTCATCCGCCAGTTTATTGTTGGTTGTATCGGAATTTTCATTATGTGGTGGCTCTCTAGGCTCAATCCTGAAAAGACGCTTGTTTGGATAGGGTTTGGCCTTCTTATATCTTGCGGTATCGCCATGGGGCTAATGCATGCATTGCCAGCTTCAATGGTAACTGATGCTGGTGGTGCCAGGCGTTGGATAAGGCTACCTGGTTTTTCACTAGCTCCAGTTGAGTTTTTTAAAATCGGTTTTGTCTACTTCTTGGCTTGGAGTTTTACTAGAAAATTTAGTGAAGGCAAAAGGACCCTGCTAGATGAGATTAAGATACTTATGCCTTATATTATTCTTTTTGGTGTTGCCATCTTTCTTATCGCTGTTATGCAAAATGACCTTGGTCAAGTGGTTGTGCTGGCGCTTACATTTGTGACGATGGCGCTTTTTGCAGGAGCAAGTGCGAGACTTTTTAGTATCGGTATCTTAGGAGCTGCTTTTGTTATGACAGTAGCGATAATCAGCTCTGAGCATAGAATTTTACGTATAAAGTCATGGTGGGGCACGATACAAAATATGGTGCTTTCTTTCTTGCCTGACAGCGTTGCAGATGTATTAAGAGTGGCTGATGCGCCAGAGCCATATCAAATTTCTCACTCATTAAACGCTATAAAGCATGGCGAATTTTTCGGCGAAGGGCTTGGCGCTGGTATATTTAAGCTTGGCTTTTTAAGCGAGGTTCATACTGACTTTGTACTAGCTGGTATCGCTGAAGAGGTTGGTGTATTTGGTATTTTGTGTATCGTAGCTATATTTATAACGCTACTTTATAGAATTTTTAGAATTTCAGCTAGAAGCGAAAATAAAGTCTATCATCTGTTTACGCTTGGTGTCGGGCTTATCTTATCGTTTTCATTTTTAATGAATAGCTATGGCATCACATCGATCACGCCTATTAAGGGTATTGCTGTGCCATTTCTTAGTTACGGCGGTAGCTCTGTGCTTGCGATTTGTATCGGTATCGGCATGGTTTTGATGGTTAGTAAAAGGGCAAAATTATGATTGTTATTTGTGGTGGAGGCACTGGTGGGCATTTAGCGATCGCAAGAAGCTTTTGCGAAGAGCTAAATAGACGAGATATCAAGCCTATATTTATCGGCTCAACTAGTGGGCAAGATAAATTTTGGTTTGAAAATGACGAGAATTTTTTACAAAAATTTTTCTTACCAAGTAGTGGCGTTGTAAATAAAAGAGGCTTTGCTAAACTAAAATCACTAACAAATATCGTAAATCTTGCTTTAAAATGTAGAAAAATTTTTAAGCAAAATGACGTTAAGGCAGTCATTAGCGTTGGTGGCTATTCAGCAGCTCCGGCAGCCATTGCAGCCATTATCTCAAAAGTGCCGCTTTTTATCCACGAACAAAATGCTGTAATGGGCAAACTAAATAAAATTTTAAAGCCCTACGCGAAAGGCTTTTTTAGCTCTTATGATGAAGCTTCGCCCTACCCTTACCCTGTGGCAAAGAAATTTTTCGATAGTGCAAGAATGAGAGAAGAGCTAAAGACTATTTTGTTTTTGGGCGGCTCGCAAGGCGCAAAAGCGATAAATGAACTAGCTATAAATTTAGCTCCATATCTTAAAGAAAAAGGCATAAATATAATTCATCAATGTGGTAAAAACGGCTTTGATGAACTTAAAAAAAGATATGATGAACTTGGCTTTAATGAAACGAATTTAGAAATTTTTGAATTTAGTAAAGAGATAGAAAATAAGATGAGCAAGGCTGACCTTGCCATATCAAGAGCAGGAGCTAGCTCGCTTTGGGAGCTTTGTGCAAATGCCCTGCCATCTATCTTTGTGCCATTTCCTTATGCCGCTGGTAATCATCAGTTTTATAACGCTAAATTTTTAAAAGATAAAGGCATTGCTGAAATTTGCTTGCAAAATGGAGAAATTTTAAACAAAGATGAAGTTATAAGAATGATAGAAAATTTTGATCTAAACAAAAGCAGCAAAGCTCTAAAAGAGATTCTTTTGCCAAATGGAGCAAAAGAGATAATTGATAAAATTTTAAACTAGCTCCTCGCCTATCGCACAAGCTTTTAGTTCTTTTAGCTCAAAGATTAAGTAGTGATAAATAAGCTCATTTGTGTTTAAAATTTTTGCACTAAAGACTGGTTTTATCATAGTTATTATCTTGTCAGTTATACCCGCGATCTCCACTAGCAAAAGCTCATCTTTGCGTTGTTTCGCTGCCTTAATACAATTATAAAAGAACGTATAAATTATCTTAAAATTTTGTAAAATAACATTTGAAACTATCCTAGAATGAATATGTAAAACATTATGTATACGCTCTTGTAGAGTATTTAGCTCCGCAAGTAGTGATTTTATTTGAGTAGTATCTGTTGTCCTAGAAAAGAGATTTTTCGCTTTATTTTTGTTTTGTATTTGATACTCTGCTACTAAAATTTCTATTATATTTAAAATAGCGACATAGCTCTCTTGTAAATTTTCATTTGCCTTAAAGCTCACACCGTTTTTCTCAATTTTATAATTTAAGCTTCTCTTTATCTGCTCCAAATAAGTACTAATGTTTTCATAATAGTCCTCTGTATTGAAGACACTTTTAAAAAAATCGCTTTCACCTTTTAAATTTGCAAGCTTTTTTTTAAGTTCATCAGCATTTTTATTAAACTCAACAACTCCAACCGCCAAGCCGATCTCGTGCTCACTATTTTGTTCTAATGCTGTCAAACTTTCTTTTAGTACCGAAATTTGTTTTTGAATATTTTGAAAATTCATTTTTTCTCTTTTAATTTTTTTGTTTATTTTACTATAAAAATTATGAAGTTTGTCATTAAGAATTAAAAAGATGGTGCGCCCGAGAGAATTCGAATCTCTGACCTTTTGAACCGCAATCAAATGCTCTATCCAGCTGAGCTATGAGCGCACAAGAAAGTTAAGTCGAGATATTAGCCAAACTTTCCTTAAAGAAAAATTGTATTCATTTTAATTTTATAACTGTTTTAGTAAAATCCAATAAAAATAAAAGGAGCAAAAATGAATGATTTTTTCGATAGTTTAAAAGAGATAAAAAAAGAACTTACTAAAGAGCAAGGTGAGATCAAAAAAACTCAAAAAGAAGTCGTTTCTCATACAAAGGAAGAGGCGATCTCGTATAAAGAAAATAAACTAAAAAACGAATTTGCAGAGTACATTAAAGGCCAAGATATAAGAAAAATATAAATTTGGAATGCTTATTGCTAAAACATGTAATATTTTATGTGGAGCAGGCAATGAAAGTTACGCAAACATTAGAATCTCTAAGCATTTTAACCGATAATGACACTTTGTTTCGTGAGCTTAGAGATATGATAAGCAGAAATTTTACAAAAATTTTATCTAATAAAAATAAGGTTATTTCGTTTTATGAAGAGAGTGAGATCCCGCAACGCAAGTGCTTTTTAAAATTTATAAAAAAACTTTATGAAAAGCAAAGCGATGATAAGCTTGATATTCGTTTTGCAAACTATAAAACCATAAAGCTTGGCTTTGTTCAAAAAAATACCCTAACTCCAGTCATTAGCCTAAACGTAAATTTTGTAAAAAATGAAGTCAAATTTGAACTAAAAGATGCACTTTGCAGAGATTTTGCTAGCTACATCAGTGAGAGTCTGGTAAAAAGCAATGTTACTTTTAGCAAAAATGATGATTTTTTAAACATCACCATTTCAAACGACAACGACATAAACACATTAAACAAACTGCTTTACAAAAGAAGCTATCCAAAATTTAGCGTAAATTTTATCTATGATGAAAAAGACTACAAAGCCTTTAAACAAGGCATAAAAATAAAAAGCTCATCTAAATTTGTAAGCAGATTTTCTGTGCTTGCAAATTTACTTGAGGAAAATTTTGGGATTTTAGGTTGCAAAAAAGATGATGACTTTGAAACTATCAGACAGAGCTATCTTTCACTCGTAAATATCTATCACCCAGACAGGCACGCCAACAAAAATTCTCTCATACAAGAAGAGTACGCAAAGAAATTTAAAAATATTCAATCTGCTTATGAGGGCCTAAAACCATACTTTAAAAATCAAGAAAATTTTGTGATGGTTGGCTAGAGCACGGCTTGCCAAGAGAGTTATTAAAGAGAGCAAAAATGAATGGTGAAATGTTTAATATATGCGCCATTATTGTTGCCGCAAAGCAGGCCATAAAGTCAAATTCTCCTATCCTATATAGTGGCACTAACTACGAAAATAGTATAAATTTTCACTTTCTCTCAGGCCATAGGGCAAATAGCGTAAATGAGTGGTTTGAGCACGCATTAAAACTTGGATTAAGCGATGTAAGACTTACTGCAAATTTAACTGGCTCATCAGATGAACGTTTATTGCTTAGCTTTTCAAACTCTACCGCAAAATCGATCATTTGCATTTTCAAAGAGCACATAAGTTACTTCGTACCATACTGGAAATACAACAAAGATCAAAGAGGCTGGGACATAATATATAAAGAATTTGGTCTTGAAAAAGATGTAAATTTAGAAAATTTTAGCGACAACACAGAGGCTTTTGTGGACACACTTACCAAGATAGCGGCCTTTGCAGATGAGATAGAGTGTAAGAATTTTGGTGAGTGTTTTCGCAGGGCATTAAAATCACTTGGATCTTTAAACAATGATGACCAAAAGATATTTAATGCACCACTTATGCCAAAGAAAAATTTAGCTCTTTTTACTGCGACAAGCTTGGCTGATGTCTTTGGTGGTATGGGCTCTTGGAACGACGATGCAGCGGGCATGGCACAATATAAAAAAAACGTGGCAAAGAGTACGAAGAGCTTAGCAACGAGCTTTTTGCACAGATGCACAAGGTCATACTTTTTGCTGTAAATGAGTGGTAGTTAGCCATTTATCTGATAAACTCTTTTTCGCTGGCTTGAGCTGCCGATATTTAGAATTTTGCGGTATTTTGTGATGGTTCGGCGAACGATTTGGATGTTAAATTTGGCTTGGATTAGTTCTTGAATTTTTAGATCAGAAAGTGGCTTTTTGCGATCTTCACCTTTAATGAGCTCTAGTAAAAATTCCTTTATTGCAGCGTTTGAGGTCTCCTCGTCAAAGCCAGTTGAAAAGAAATTTTTAAGTGCGACCGTGCCTCTTGAGCAGCTTAGATATTTGTTTGCGATCGCTCTTGATATGGTTGATGGGTTGCGCCCAAGCTCGCCTGCTAGGTCTTTTAGCTTCATGGGCTTTATGTCGCCACCCAAAAAGTAGTCATACTGATACTCAACTATCATGAGCCCTATCTTATAAAGCGTCGCTTTTCTCATCTCAAGGGCGTCTATGAGCTCGCTCGCCTCTTTTATGCGTGAGCTTACAAAGGCCTCTTTTTCGTCTAATCCCTCGGTATCAACCAAAATTTCTGGATAGTACTCATCATTTATCTGTACACTTATGCCACTGCTTGTACTTAGCACGAAGATATCAGGCACCGTCTCTTTTTCATCTTCGAGATACTCAATGGCCGGGGGATTTTTAAATTTCTTTATGATTTTTAGCGCATCATCGTAAAATTTAAGCTTTCTAAGTTTTTCTATATTTTCAAAATTTAAGATGATCTTTTTCGCGCACTCTATGATCTCTTCACTTGCCTCTGCCTCGCTTAGCTGAAACAAAAAGCTCTCTTTGATATCTTTTGCACCCACGCCACAAGGCTCAAGGTAGGCAAATCTCGCTCTAACCCGCTCTACTTCGCCCTCATTAAAGCCCGCAAAAATTTCATCATCATAAGAAAAATAGCCCTCATCGTCTAAGCACTCGATGATCTTATATGCGATATCTTGAGACTTTTGCGCGGGGAAAAGTGGCGGATTGATTTGACTAATTAGCTTTTCATAGAGGCTTTCTTTGTAGATGCTTAAAGCCTCGATGCTCTCGCTAACCGAGTTTTTGCTAACCTGCTCGAAAAAATTTCGCTTTTTCTCGCTTTTTTCTAAATTTTTATGTTCGATCGTGGCAAATGGATTGTCTTTTATAAAAGGCTCAAGCGTCTCTTTTAGCTCATCAAGTCCGCTTTGAAGTATGGGAAGCCAGCTTCGTAGCGTTTGGTTTAGTTTGATCTTTGGCGCTAAAGTTTGCTTTTGCCTTAGCATCATCTACTCAAGTAGCTTAAATTCTTCGCCAAGATAGTGCGTTCTAACGAGCTTGTTGTTTGCCACTTCGCTCGCACTGCCGCTTGCTAGTAGCGAGCCATCTTTGATGACGTAGGCTCTGTCGCAAATGGCTAGCGTCTCACGGACGTTGTGGTCGGTTATCAAAACGCCGATGCCTAACTTTTTAAGGTCTCTAACGATGCTTTGGATGTCGCTAACTGCGATAGGATCGACGCCTGCAAATGGCTCATCAAGCAGCAAAAATTTTGGCTTTATGATGAGACTTCTTGCGATCTCACAGCGTCTGCGCTCGCCACCACTTAGGCTAACGCCCTTTCTTAGGCGAATAGGCTCGATATTTAGCATATTTAGCATCTCATTTACTCTTTTTGCTATCTCTTCCTCACTTTGATTTAAAATTTCAGCCCCAAGGAGTAAATTTTCTTCTACGCTTAGCTCTTTAAATATACTTGATTCTTGCGGCAAATAGCCAATACCAAGGTGTGCTCTTTTGTGAAGCGGGACGTTTGTAATCTTTTCGTCATTTAAAAAAACATCTCCGCTAGTTGGCGAGATGAGTCCGCAAATCATATAAAAAGTGGTCGTCTTTCCAGCACCATTTGGCCCAAGAAGCCCAACGACTTCGCCACTATTTACCTCTAAAGATATACCTTTTATGATCTCACTTTTCTTAATCGTCTTTTTTAGATCTTTTACTTCTAGTTTATGCACTTATAACCTCGTATTTTCTGCCATTTTTGCTAGGAGAAATTTTTACTAACGTATAGCTCTCGCCGTTTTTCTTTAGAGCTTTTTCTAAATTTTCATCGCCCCACTCTACTAGATGAAGCCCCTCTTCAAATAAATTTTCAAAAAGGCCGTTTTTTGCCATCCCGTCAAATCCGATCTGATAAATGTCGTAGTGGTAGATATCTTTACCATAAATTTGCATCAAAGAAAACGTAGGCGACGTCACACTCTCTTCTATGCCATGAGCCTTGATGATCGCCTTTACAAGCGTTGTTTTGCCACTTGCTAGATCGCCACTTAGTAGCACCACGCCACTTTTTGGCAGCACCCGCACAAGCTCATCAAGCTCATTTTCTAAAAGCTCAAAAACCATCAAAGCTCTTTTACGTATTCGCTCTGAGCGCTTTTTGGTATGCTTTTTGTAGTTGGGATCGCTAGCACCTCATATCTCGCCTCGCGAGCTAGAAATTTGATGGTGATCACGTCGCCGATCTTTACATCTTTTGCCGCTTTTGCCTGCATGCCGTTAATGCTCACAACGCCACTTTTGCACATATCTTCGCTGACAGCACGCCTTTTGGTGATATTTACTACGTTTAAAAATTTATCTACTCTCATGTGGCGGATTTTAACAAAAATAGCCTTAAATTTTTAATCCTTCAGATATTTTAAAAGCTCTTTTAAATTTAGAGGTATGACGCTGCCATGGGTTTCATTTTTAAAAAGCTCAAAGTGAGAATTTACGCCACTTTGCTTTAAAATTTGGGCTAGATCGCTCGCCTTTAAAATGCCAGCTTTGTCCGTTTTGCCCTTTCTCTTTTCAAGCTCGCCAACGCTAAGAAAGACAAATTTAGCTCTTATTTTCTCTTTAAATTTGCCCTCGCTCACATTTTGCTTTACAATTTCAGACTCACCCCACCAAAGAGATGGCGAAGCGATAAAGAAATTTGTAAAAATGCCCTCATTTTTAAGCAAAGCATAGAGCGTAAAAAGGCCGCCAAAAGAGTGTCCATAAAGGCTTTTTGGGAGGTCTTGCACATTAAATTTCTGATCGATAAGTGGCACTAAAATTCTTGTCAAAAAATAGTAAAACGCATCTGCGCCACCACCCTTGCTAAACTCCTCGCCATCCGCCTTTGGCGTGAGATCTCTTGTGCGTTTTTCTACTTCGTAGCTTTTATCTGTGTCATATCCTATGCCTACTATTAGCGGAGCAGCCTTGCCATCAAATTCATTTAAAAGCATATTGAACTGGGCATTTGCATCAAGCAAGAAAAGCACATTTTTAAACTCATTTTGTCCCTTTGGCTTGGCTGTGAAAATTTTATAAATTTCATCATTTGCACTCATTTTAAAGGTTAAAATTTCAAATTTACTAGCAGCTTTTTGGCTAAGTGGCTCAGGCGTTTGTTGTGGAGCTGCTTGTAAAATTTGCATCACGCTAAGCGTAAAAAGCAAAAATTTAAACGCTCTTACCATTTTGCGGCGACCTTAAACCAAAATCTCCTGCCCTCTTGCGGATACCAGTAGTAGTTGCCGTCGTCTGCTAGCGCCTCATCGTATCTTACTTTATCAAAGATATTGTAGGCATTTAGGCTAAGTGTTAGGTGTTTATTTGCATCCCAGCTTACACCTGTATCAAATGTGAGTAAATTTTTGTCATTTTCACTCACTTTGTTGCCAGGGCCAAATTTCACGCTAGTAAGCTTACTCTCATAGTTTGTAGTGAAGAATGTTTTTACGCTCTTAATTGGCTTATAAGCAAGTGTTGCATGAAATGCGTGCTCTGGAGTTGCTGTAAGGCTTTTTGCATCAAGTCTGCCAAGATTTGTCTCACTAAATTTCATAGGGCCTCTTGGCGTATTTATCGTTGGGTTGCCAGTTTTTATCTTTGACTTATTATAGGTGTAGTTTGAGCTTAGATTTAGATTTGAAAGAACATCATAGTCTCCGCTTAACTCCACTCCCCAAACAGTTGCACCTTCTATGTTAAAGTAAGTTCCCCAGCCAGGACAATTAACGTGTGGTGCACCTGCGCAAGTGCCAAAGGCAGGAATTTTATTGACGTTACTGCCATCAGTGTCTAGGATCTTATCTTTAAACTCATTTCTAAAAAGCGTTACCGAGCCTCTAAAATCAGCCTGATTGTCATAATATGCACCAACTTCGTAAGTTATACTTTTTTCTGGCTTTAGATCTTTGTTTCCAAAATCAACTATTCTCCAAGCATTTTGAATAGTGCCTACTTCTGGGGAGATTTGATTGACATTTGGCGTTTTATAGCCAGTTGCTACGCCACCTTTTAAGCTTAGCGTATCTGTGGCGTTATAGACTAGGTAGGCTCTTGGCGAGAGGTGGTTACCAAAAAATTCGTTGAGCGTGAGCCTTGAGCCAAGCGTTAAAAGTAGCTTCTCATCTAAAATTTGCCACTCATCCTCTATAAATCCCGCATGCTCACTCATCGAGTAACTTTTTGGATTTCTAAGACCATTCCTTGAGATGTTTGAGACGATGAAGGTCGTGCCGACATTTTGCTTGCTAAAGTCATAGCCAAAAGTTAGTGCGTGAGCGCCAAAAAACGTTGTAAATTTAGAGTTAAAATTGTGATTTTTGGCTTTTGCAGGTATGAGGCTGTCAAAAAGACTCGTTCTTTGTGTCTCATCATAAATGTAGCTAAGATCGGCATTTAGATTATCAAATTCGCCAAGATAGCCCACGCCATAGCTCTTTTTCTCATAGTCATAGGCGTTTAGAAGTCTGTTTGTTCTAGTAGTGGCTGACTTTCCAACAGTTCTTGAGTAATCATGCCTCTCATTTGAACCAAGGATAAAAAATTTATTGTGCTCATCTGGTGTGATCCAAAGTTTTGCGCTTAAATTTCTCTTATCACTCTTTTGATAACCGCCTTTATAGTTGTCCTCATCTCTTAGCTTTTTGTATCCCCAAAGCTGCAGTGCTAAAAGGTCTTTATAAAGTGGCAAATTTAGATAAAAGTCCCCCTGTCTACCATCGCCAATGCCTTTGTGCGTGTTTATCGTAGTTGAGAGACCGACGTTGCCACTAAATTTTGAAAAATCTTTTTTAGTGATGATATTTATTACGCCTCCAACTGCGTCGCTACCATAAAGCGAGCTCATAGGACCGCGGATGATCTCTATACGCTCGATCGCCTCGGCTGGTGGTATGAAATTTGAGTTCATATCCCCTGCTCCACCCTTTGGGTTTGCGCTGCTTGAATTTACCCTTTTGCCATCAATTAAAACTAGCGTTTGAGAGCTTTCCATGCCGCGTATTGAGATACCACTAGCTGGACCATCCTCACCACCTATGACATTTACACCTGGAACTTTCTGGGCGATAGAGTGAAGTGAAGTAAAGCTATCTTTTGTAAGCTCATCGCCTTTTATTACGCTGATACTTGCAGGAGCTTCTTTAATCTCCTGTGAAAAACCACTAGCACTTACTGCAATGCCATCAAGTTTTGTTTCGTTATTGTCTTTATGCTCTGCTCCAAAGAGAGAATTTGCCACACAAACACTAAGGCAAATGGCAATAAAATTTGTTTTTCTCATGACTATTCCTTTTTTAAATTTTAAAACCAAAAAATTTAACAAAGTGTATATAAAAATAATATTAATTATCATAATTTTAAATAGTAATCTTTTTTATAAGAATTTCTAGTAAAATCTTAAATTATTCATTAAATTAATTTATTAAAAATTAATCAATTTAGGCTAAAATACGACTATTTCAACAAAAGGAAGAGCTATGAAAAAAAACGTAAAAAAAGTGGTTTTGGCATACTCTGGCGGACTTGACACAAGCATTATTTTAAAATGGCTTCAAGATGAATACAAATGCGAAGTAGTTACTTTTACAGCCGATATAGGCCAAGGCGAAGAGCTAGAGCCTGCACGCAAAAAAGCCCTAGCACTTGGCGTGAAGCCTGAAAATATTTTTATAGAAGATTTAAGAGAAGAATTTGTACGCGATTATGTATTTCCAATGTTTAGAGCAAATGCAGTCTACGAGGGCGAGTATCTGCTTGGCACATCGATAGCGCGCCCATTAATAGCAAAACGACAAAGCGAGATCGCAAGGCTTGTTGGTGCTGATGGCGTGAGTCACGGAGCAACAGGCAAAGGCAACGACCAAGTTCGCTTTGAACTTGGATACTACGCACTTGGCGATAACCTAACTATCATAGCTCCATGGCGCGAGTGGGATCTAAACAGCCGTGAAAAACTTTTAGCATACGCTGAGAAAAACGGCATAGATATCACCAAAAAACCAGGCAAGAGTCCATACTCAATGGACGCAAATTTACTTCACATAAGCTACGAAGGTCTAGTGCTTGAAGACCCAAGTCACGCACCAGAAGATGATATGTGGAGATGGACAGTAAGCCCAAAAGATGCTCCAGATAAAAGCGAGATCATCGAGATTGGCTATGAAAAAGGCGATCCAGTTAGTATAAATGGTAAAAAAATGAGCCCAGCTGAAATTTTAGCCGAGCTAAACCGCCTTGGCGCAAAACACGGCATTGGCAGACTTGATATCGTAGAAAATCGCTCAGTTGGTATGAAAAGTCGCGGATGCTACGAAACACCTGGTGGCACGATAATGCTAAAAGCTCACAGAGCGATAGAGAGCATCACGCTTGACCGCGGTGCGGCACACCTAAAAGATGAGATCATGCCAAAATATGCCGAGCTAATTTACAACGGCTACTGGTGGTCGCCTGAGCGAAATATGCTTCAAGCTCTCATCGACAAGAGTCAAGAGCACGTAAATGGCTCTGTAAAAGTTGAGCTTTATAAAGGCAATGTGATCATCCTTGGTAGAAACAGCAAAGATGACAATCTATTTAGTGAGGCGTACTGCACGTTTGAAGAAGACAGTGTTTATGACCAAAAAGATGCAGAGGGATTTATCAAGCTAAATGCACTTCGCTTTATAATCGCACGCAAAAATGGGCGAAAATTTGACTAATAATAAAATTTAAAAAGGACAAAAATGAAAGTATTATTAATAAAAGATGTAAAAGGACTTGGAAAAGCTGGTGAGATAAAAGAGGTAAAAGACGGCTACGGTAACAACTTCTTAATCGGCAAAGGCTTTGCAAAAGCAGCCACTCCAGATGTTCTTCGCCAATACGAAGCGGCTCAAAAGAGAAAGGCTGAAGAGCTAAAATACGAGATCGCAAATTTAGAAAAACTAAAAGAAGAGCTTGCAAAAGTGACAGTCGTCATCAAGAAAACTCTTGGTGCAAATGGCTCGCTTTTTGGTTCGGTTTCAAAAGAGGAGATCGCAGCAGAGCTTGAAAAAACTCACCATTTAGTAGTCGAGAAAAGAGCGATCGACATGGACACTCACTTAAAAGCAGTCGGCCTTTATGACGTTCATATAAAGCTTGGACACTCGATAAATGCGAGCTTGAAGGTTGATGTGCAAGGAGAGTAGATGTTTCATGCGACAACCATTTTAGCCTACAAAGGCAAAAATAAATCAGTCATCGGTGGCGACGGACAGGTAAGCTTTGGTAACACTGTCTTAAAAGGCAATGCCGTAAAAATTCGTAAAATTCATAACGGCAAAGTCCTAGCTGGCTTTGCTGGCAGCACTGCTGACGCGTTTAACCTCTTTGATATGTTTGAGAAAAATTTAGAGCATACAAAGGGTGATTTGCTAAAGGCGGTGATAGAATTTAGCAAAGAATGGCGCAAGGACAAGTATCTAAGAAAGCTTGAAGCGATGATGCTTGTGCTTGATAGGGATAAAATTTTCTTACTTAGTGGTACTGGGGATGTTGTCGAGCCAGAAGATGGCAAGATAGCAGCTATTGGAAGTGGTGGCAACTACGCGCTTTCAGCGGCCCGTGCCTTAGATAAATTTGCCGATATCGACGAAGAGGAGCTAGTCAAAGAGAGCCTTAAGATCGCTGGCGAAATTTGCATCTATACAAATACAAACATCAAAACTTATGTTTTAGAATAAGAGAGAAAATGAACTTAACACCAAGAGAAATTGTTAAATTTTTAGATGACTATGTGATCGGTCAAAAGGACGCCAAAAAGATCATAGCGATCGCACTTCGTAACAGATATCGCCGTATGAAGCTTGAAAAGAGCTTGCAAGATGACATCATGCCAAAAAACATCTTGATGATTGGCTCAACTGGTGTTGGTAAAACTGAGATCGCAAGGCGCCTTTCAAAGATGATGGGATTACCATTTATCAAGGTTGAGGCTAGTAAATATACTGAAGTTGGCTTTGTTGGCCGTGATGTTGAAAGCATGGTAAGAGACCTTGCTATGGCATCATACAACCTCGTGAAAAACGAGCAAAGCGAGAAAAATCAAGACAAAATCAACGCGTACATCGAAGAAAAGATCGTCTCAAAACTGCTTCCACCACTTCCAAAAGGTGCAAGCGAGGAGAAGCAAGCAGAGTACGCAAAGAGCTATGAGAAAATGCTAAATAGACTAAGAAACGGCGAGCTTGACGAGCTAAGCATCGAGATAGAGGTGCAGCAAAACCCGCTTGAAGCTGGCTCAAATGTGCCACCTGATATGGTGCAGATGCAAGAAAGCTTTATAAAGATAATTGGCATCGGTGGCAAAAACATTAAAAAAGAGATGAAGGTAAAAGACGCCAAAAAAGCCCTTCAAAGCGAAGCAAATGATAAAATTTTAGACCTTGAGAGTATAAAAACCGAGGCCTTAAGAAGGGCTGAAAACGAAGGTATCATCTTTATAGATGAGATCGATAAGGTTGCTGTTGGCTCAGGTAGCTCAAACAGGCAAGATCCAAGCAAAGAAGGTGTGCAAAGAGACTTGCTACCTATCGTTGAGGGCTCGAATGTAAATACTAAATTTGGAAATTTAAAGACAGATCATATTTTATTTATTGCTGCTGGCGCCTTTCACATAAGCAAGCCAAGTGATCTCATCCCTGAGCTTCAAGGCCGTTTTCCACTAAGAGTCGAGCTTGATAGCCTTGATGAGGACGCGCTTTATCAAATTTTAACTCAGCCAAAAAATTCGCTTTTAAAACAATACATCGCCCTACTCTCAACCGAAAATGTTGAGCTAGAATTTGACGATGAAGCGATAAAAGAGATAGCCAGGATCGCCCATGCCGCAAACGAAAAGATGGAAGACATCGGTGCTAGACGCCTTCACACGGTGATCGAGCGCGTGATAGAAGATATCAGCTTTGAGGCTAGCGAAAAGAGCGGCGAGAAGATAAGTGTGACAAAAGAGCTCGTAAAAGAGCGCCTAAAAGACGTGATTGAGGATCAAGATCTAGCGAGGTATATACTTTGAAATCGGGCTTTGTTAGCATCATAGGACGCACAAATGCTGGCAAAAGCTCGTTTTTAAATGCCTTGTTGAACGAAAAGATCGCCATTGTTTCGCACAAACAAAATGCAACTCGCAGAAAGATAAATGGCATAGTAATGAATGATGAAGATCAAATCATCTTCACCGACACGCCAGGACTTCATGAAAGCAACAAGGCGATAAATCAGCTACTAATCAGCCAAGCGATAAAATCGATGGGAGACTGCGATCTCATCGTATTTTTAGCGCCTATTCATGATGATACAAGTGACTATGAGAAATTTCTAACTCTAAATCCTGAAAAACCACACATCTTAGTGCTAACAAAAGTCGATGAGAGCTCAAACGCTAAAGTGCTAGAAAAGATCACCCAGTATCAAAAATTTCAAGATAAATTTGCAGCTCTGCTTACTTTTAGCACCAAGCAGCCTACCTATAAAAAGCCGCTTCTTGATGAAATTTGTAAGCTTTTGCCAGAGCATGAGTATTTTTACGATCCAGAATTTCTTACTTCAACAAATGAAAAGGAAATTTTTAGAGAATTTATACTAGAAGCGATATATGAAAATTTAAGCGATGAGATCCCATATCTTAGCGATGCGATCATAAAAAGCGTAAAAGAAAAACCTGGCATAACTGAAATTTATGCGAGCATCATCACTGAGCGCGAAATTCACAAAAGTATAATCATTGGTAAGAATGGTGAAACGATAAAACGAATAGGAATTTTTGCAAGAAAGTTAATACAAAATTTAACCGGATCAAAGGTCTTTTTGAAACTCGATGTAATCGTTAAAAAAGGCTGGAGTAAAGAAGAAAAGAGCCTTAATAAAATAATTGGATGTTGATTTTTTATTTTAAAAATATTAAAATACGGCCCAATTAGAGCATTATGAGGTAAATTTTTATGTTAAAGCTTAGAAAGATTAACGATAATCCAATCGTTACTCTAGATCCTTATGAATATGAAGGTTTTAGATTTTCTAATAGCAATGTCGATACGCTAAGTCTTTCAAAGAATATTCTAAAGCGAGACTTTTTTATATCTTATATCGAATACAAAGATATAATAACAGCTACCATAAACATCTCAAGAACAATAGATGATGAGGATATTGAAAATAATATCTCGATCAAAATTTACGAAGAGCTCTCTCTTGATCCTGCGATTGACTATAAAATAGTTTATTTTGAAAGTAATGTTGAAAAAGAAGATAGAATTTTTAATGTTTTTATTGCTACAAACGAAACGATAAATAAAATTTTTAAAAATATTTCTAAAAGAGTACCTTTTATAGATTATGTCGTTGTAGAGCCACTTTTATATAGTGCTATATATAAAAAAGGCTTACTTCCTAGCACTCAGAGTGATTGTTTTTTGACATTTAGGGCCGATGAAGCATTTATAAGCATTTATGTAAATGGAGAATACCTTACATCAAGAGGTTTAAGATACACACTAAATTATCTAAAAGATAAATTTATAGAGCAAAGCGGCGAAAGAGTAAGCCTAGAAAGCTTTTTAGATATCCTAAAGACAAGAGGACTTTTAGATAGCAATGAAGAAGGCTTTAGCTACGATTTAAATACTGTTTTTGAGGACTATATATTTTACGTAAATGACACGATAAATGTTGTCAATAGAATCTATGGCATAAATATAAAAAATATCTATATTGACTGCGACTATAAAATAGAGCGTTTTGAGAAATTCATCAATACAAAGCTTGGCACAAATGCTACGAAATTAAATACAAGCACTGTAATAAATTCTAAAAATTTAGCCATTAGCGAACGGTATAACATGATGGTTTTGTATGCAAATTTTTACAAAAAAGAGGCCTTTAATGCTGATTTTAACTTCTCAAATTTGCTTAGACCTGATCCATTCACAAAAAGAAAAAGCGGTAAATTTATACTGACATGTGCTGCTGCTTTTTGCCTAAGCATGTCCTATCCACTTTATAATTATATAGCTGGCAGTATTTTAGAGGCAGATTCGCAAAGACTAAGCGATGAGCTTGATGTGCTTAATGCACAAGCAGAACAAATAAGAAGTACTCTTGAAAGACTAAAAAAAGAGCAAAACGATATAAAAGGATTAACTGATAAAGAGGAAGAGAAGTTAAATTTTAGAAAAGGGTTGCTTCAAGAAATTGAAAATAAAAAAGATCATTACGTAATGAAAGGCTTAAATCTTTTTGAAATTACCGATATGATAAACAACAATAGCATTTTTATAACAAATATTAAAAACAACGATAAAAATTTAACAGTAACAGTTGTTAGCGATAATGAAAAAAGGATTACGCAGCTAATAAAAGATATTAGCAAGATGCCTAAATATTCAGTAAATACAAAAAAAATTAAAGAAGATAGGCAAAACAACGAGTATGAAAGTAATATAAGTATAGAGATTAGACAATGAGACAAGATGTTTTAAGTAAAATAGATAAGTATTTTGACGCAAAAAAACAAAGTGAAACAAATATAATTTTTTTAGGTTCAGCTTTAATTATTATTTATATTGTTTATATGCTTTGCTTTGATCCATCGCAAGATTTTTATGATGAAAGACTTAATTCGCATACTAAAATTAGCAATGATCTTTCAAGAACAAGAGATTATTTAAGATCAACTAGCTCACCTAGTGGGGATAAAAATTTTAAAATAAAGGAAGAGTCAAAAATACTTGAAACGCTTAAAGGCAAATATTCTAGCGTTTTAAAATTTAATGCTCATTTTGACTCAAAGCTAAAAGAACTATCGTTTTTATTATTTAACGATCAAAATTGGGCAAATTTTTTAGACAACATCGTATCTTTAGCAAAGCAAAATAATATAAAAATTTTAGAGTTAAAAAGTGATATAAAAGAGCCAAATTTCCAAAAGATTGAGCAAATTTTAAATATTGACTTGACATTTTTGGGAGGTTTTAAAGATATGCTTTCATATATAAATGGCCTTGAAGAATCAAAGCTAGTAGTTGATCTTCATAAAATGGATGTAAATTCTACCCAAAAAGAGCTTGGCGCTAAGATCTCGATATCTGTTTGGGGGATGAAATACTAATGAAAATAAAAATTTTATTGGCTTTTTTATTTTTAAATATTGCTTTTGCTAATCAGCTTCAAGAGGAAATGGACTCTTATGATAAAATTTTTGAAAAAATAAAGGAAAAAAGAAGCGGACTTAGTGATATTGAGCTTTCGAGTATAAAAAATCCTTTTAAACAAGAACCTATCAAGACGATAGCAGATCAAAATTCATCAATTATCACTCAAGCTTCAAAAGGACTTAGTTTAAAAGCAATTTTATTAAACAAAGCAAATATTGATTCCAAATGGTATGCTGTCGGCGATATTGTTGATGGTTACAAAATAGCTAACATTACTAAAAATAGTGTTTTTTTAGTAAAAGGCGATGAAAAACAAGAGCTAATTTTAAAAAATGGAAGTAAAAATGTTGAGATTAAGATTAAGTAAAATATTAATAATAGGTGCACTCATTTGCTTAAATATGAATTATGCTAGTGCCAATGAGAGTAGTTGTTTAAGCAAGAATTTTAATATGAAAATTTCAGATGATGTTGCGCTAGTAGATGTGTTAAATCAGCTTTCAGAGATGTGTAACTTTAGTATTGTTGCAAAAGATACTTATAGTAAGACAGAGCTAAAAGATAAAGTTTTTGGCGTTAATATCAGAAATATGAGTCTTAGCGAAGTTTTTGACCTACTTTTAAGTGAGAAAAATTTAAGCTACGAGTTTTCAAATAATGTATTAAAAATTTCATCTTTAAAAACCCAAATTTTTAAACTAGATTATATAACTTCTATTAGAGAAGGAACTGCTGTCACCCAAGCTTCAGTGGATGCTACTCCATCTGAAATCTCTAGTGGTTCAAGTAGTAGCGATAATTCCCAAGATGATAGTTCTCAAGGCTCAAGCAACCTTATAAAAACTACTGAAAGGTTTGATTTTTGGGAAAAACTAGATGCTGAGCTCAAAGCTATTTTAAATAATAGTAGCGAACATATCACAGCGCCTGATCCTATAATAAATCAAAATGCAGGTCTTATCACTGTTACAGCCACTCCTTCTCAACTTAAGCGTGTCGAGAAATATATAGATGAAATGCAAAAAAGACTAAAGAAACAAGTAATTATTGATGTTTCTATTATTTCAGTTGAATTAAATAATGAATATAAGCAAGGTGTTGATTGGAGTAAATTTGAACTTGGATTTAATACATACATTGGTAATTCAAGAAATAATCCGAGCTCAAGTGCTACTTGGACAAATAAAGGCAATAGCCTAAGTGATGGATTTGGCCGTACATTAAATATCGCAGCTAATTTAAATTTTAGTCTTGATGGAATGATAAATTTTCTTGAAACAAATGGAAAGACAAAGGTTATATCAAGCCCAAAAGTAACAACACTTAATAATCAGCAAGCGCTAATCTCAGTTGGTGATAACATAAACTACCGTGTTCAACAAAAGACCGACAATGGAAACAGCAATAGTGATAGGCTGACAACTACTTATAAACAATACTCTGTTTTTATAGGCATATTATTAAATTTATTACCAGAAGTCTCTGATAATAATAAAATCATGCTTCGAATCAATCCATCGCTTAGTAACTTCAAATACGCTGAAGACGACACAAGACAAAATGCGTTAAGAGAGATTGCTCCAGATACGGTACAAAAGAAGCTTTCAACTGTTGTTCAAGTTGATAGCGGTGATACTATTATTCTTGGTGGACTAATAGGCCAGACAAAGGGTAAAAATAATACTTCTGTACCTATTCTTTCTGATATCCCACTTATAGGTGGTGTCTTTAAAAGCACAAGAGACAATATAAAAACAACAGAGCTTATCTTTGTCATCACTCCTCATGTAGTTGATTTTGACAAAAAAAAGCCACTTAATCAATCATTAAAAGACTTAGGTTTTTCTAAAACGATCTATGAATAACAAGAATATTTATACAGATATAAAAGATATCTTTATCAACGAAGACGAAGTAGCCGATTTTGTTAATCTAGACAACTCGATCACTTGTTACAATAAGATCGTTTCGGCTCTAAAAAAGCCATTAAAACTTATACTTTTTTATGGCAAGCCCGGTAGTGGAAAGACCTTTTTGTTAAACAAGATAGCCTCTGATCTTCAAAAGGATAAAAAATTAATTTTTTTCCCGCATCCTTTTTTTAGCGAGCCTACATTTATAGAAGCTCTTTGTGAAGATATATACGGAAGTAAGCTTGATAATATAAATAATTTTGAAAGTTTTGTTGCACACTACTCAAAAGAATTTAAAAATAAAGATGAAATTTTACAAAACCAAATAGTCGTCATTCTAGATGAAGCACAACTTTATCCTACTGAATTGATCGAAAAAATAAGGCTAATGGCCGATACAAGATTATTTAAATTTCTATTTACGATTCATAAAACCGAAAATGAAGATGTGCTAGCAAAGGACTATTTTCAAACTAGAATTTGGGAAAGTATAGAGCTTGGAAGTGCAAACACGAATGAAATCATAGTCTATTTGCAAAGAAAAATAGGACAAAAGGGCTACGATAAATACCTAAATTTTCAGAAAAAAGACTATGACAAGGCCTATGAGCTTTGTTGCGGAAATCTACGCACACTAAATAAAATCATGTATAAATTTTATGA
>NZ_POZU01000012.1:0-25624 GCF_002914005.1 Campylobacter concisus
ATCAAAAAGGGTAGAGAAATTTTATATGGGATCTATTTTAAATTTTGAAAAGATCCGAGCGAAAACTCGCTCGGATAAAGGCTTTAGAAGCTATATTTTGCTTCAAATCTTATACGATTTTGTTTAAAGCTTTCGCTATCTTTTTTATCTTTAGCAGCTGCATACCAAGTTAGGAAATTAAGTTTTTTGCTATATTTGTAGCTAGCTTGTGCATACCACTCATTTCTTTTTGCTCTCTCTTTATTAAGAGCATAGCTTGTGCCTTTACCTTGAGTATAACCAGCACCAAGACCAAATTTATCTATATCATATCCAGCATTAACAAACCAGTAATCGTTGTCACCTTTGATATTATTGTAGTATTGTTTGCTACCACTCATTACACCATTTAATATTTTAGCTGGGTTGATTAGCTGACCATTTGCATCGATTGATGTAAATGCGATTTTACCACTATTTCTAGTATCTCTATCTCTATTTTTAGCGTCAAATTCTAAATAACCAGCATTAAATTTAGCACCAAATAGTTTTGTTCCAGCTTGAACAGCCCAAAAGTCAGCATCAGTTACTTTTTTGTGATCTGAATCACTATAAACATATTGACCTTTTAGGTTTAGGTTTATATCGTCAGTTACATTAAAGCTAAATGCTGCTTCAGCACCATAAAGTGTTGCTATTTCTTGTAGATTTGCGATAGCTACTTTAAATGATACTGGGTCATAGCTACCAACTGCACCTAAATAATAAAGGTTAGCAGGAGCATCATGAAATTTTGTACCATCCGTTACTTCTTTTAGGAAAGGTCCATCTACTTCATCACTATTGTTTTCTATGGCATCATAAGCAGCAGCTGTTAAAGTAAGACCAGATACATCTGTACTTACCGCTTTTAGACCAGTAGCTGCTATATCACCATCATCATAGAAAGTTTTGATAAGTTGTTTACCAGCTGTAATAGTAGTGTTAGATACTTTGTATCCTAGATACATCTCATATACACCAAAAGAATTTGTTGTATTTGTTTTATCTGTACCATCAATTATTCCTCCATTGGCGTCTCTTTTTTCATTGTTGTCACCAGAACCATCTGTAGCAGCATATCTTAGTGTTAAAACGCCAAAGAAGTTATCATCAATTGCAGCTTTAAATGATGTTTGCATTCTAAACGCATGCCCAGCAGTATCATTTGTGCCAGCTTTTGTATCAGCTTTTCTATCACGGTTATCATTTGTATAACGATATCTTGCAAATCCTGAAAGATCTACATTTTTTATAGCTTCTTCAAGTGGAGTTGCACTTGCAACGCTTGAAAATGCACCTAAAGCAACCAAAGTAGCTAAGCTAACTTTTATAATTTTCATCTAAATCTCCTTTTGATAAAAAGTTTTGAAAGGATATTATCATAGAAAATTAATTTTATTGCTTAATTTTTCTTAAAAATTTAAAAAATGTTACCAATTATTTACCAAAATAGGATAATGAGATAAAGATTGTCTTTTTAAAATTTTATTTTATTTGGGATTAAATATAAGAAAATCAAAAATTTTTACTAACTTTTAGCTATTAGCCTTAGCTTCTTCTCGCTCTTTTTTCTGTCTTATAGCAGCTTCTTTTTGGATATTTTTTTGTTGAGCCAAGAAGATATGCTCTTCAAGTGTAACAAGTTGAAATACTCCTTCAAAAATTTTTATATCTTTAACATATCCAAGCACTTTCACTTCTCTTTTTCTGCTCTCTTCAAATCTTGCTTGAGCGTCAAATTCCACCACGTCACCAAGCTTTAGTGGCCCAAAGAAATTTATCCTAGCCCCGATACTAACGCAAAATTCTTCATTAATAGCTAAAAGGGCAGCATGATTTGCGCCCATAAAAATAAATCCACTATGAATAAGCCCCTCAGTATCGCACACCATATCATCCGTAGTAAAAAATCTAGTCTTTGCGTGATTTTTTTCAAGTAAAAATGCCGTTCCACTAAAATTTAGCTTTGTAATTGGAGCAGTTTTGATCTCGTTTCTTAATGGGTTTTCATCTTCTGGTAAGATTATTTGCGATTCATCTTTTGTATCATAGATATTTTCTTCTGCCATTTTTATCCTTAAATTTTAACTCTAACATATGCTCTTTTTGGCGCTGGGTAGCCCTCGATGGTCTTTGTACTATCATTTGGATCTAAGAAATTTCCAAGGCTCTCACCATCTATCCACTGCGTTTTTCGCTGCTCATTTAGATCAGTCGCCTTCGTCTCAAGTAAGGTAAAATCTTTAAATTTAGCTCTCTCACACCAGTTTTGAAGTGCCGAGAGTGTTGGCACAAAGTAGATATTTGGAATTTTTGAATACCTATCTTTTGGGCTTAGCACAAAGTCACCATCCATATCTATATACATAGTATCTAAAAATAGCTCACCGCCAGGATTTAGCGCAGTTTTTAGCTCTTTTAGCATCTTGATAGGATCGCTTCTGTGGTATATCACGCCAAGGCAAAAAATGGTGTCAAATTTCGCTCCAAATTCTGGCAAGTTCTCAACACCAAGAAGCTCATAAGCGATATTTGAGCGGATAAATTTATTTAAAAAAGCAAACTGCAAATATGTATGCACGCTAGGATCAAAGCCAGTTATGCTTTTTGGGGCGTATTCAAGCATCTTAAACATATAATATCCATTGTTACAACCCACATCAGCCACGCTTTTGCCGGCTAAATTTAAATGAGGAGCAAGGATATTAAATTTAATAAAACTTTGCCACTCGCTATCTATATATATATCATCAAGTAAAAATGGCCCTTTTCGCCAAGGCTTTAGACTAAGGGCTAGATCAAAAATTTCATCTTTTTTAGCTTGGTCTAAATTTTTAAATTTCACATTTACACTGTCAGAGAGGCTAAATTCGCAATCAAAATTTGCTAAATTTTCTATCCTATTATAAATTTGCTTTTGCTGCTCGTTAAATTTGCTAAGATCCACGCTATTTCCAGTCGACGATGTTGTGCGGACACTCTTTTTGGTAGGTGCCAGTCGCATCATAATACTCTTTACAGTCATTATAATATTGAGTCGAAACTCCACGCTCATTCATATAAAGACAACCATTGTAAAATAGCGCTATAAAGCCTAAAAATATAATCTTTTTCATGTGGCGGATTTTATCATAAATAAAAATTTTATGCTAGAATAGCAGGCAGTTTTAGAGCCAAGTTTGGCTAAGATTAAGCAAAAAAGGCATTTTATGCAAAGAAGAGATTTTTTTAAATTCAGTAGTTTTTTAGGTGCAGCGAGTCTGCTTCCAAGTGTCACTCTAGCTAGCGATGAGCCAGCAAATCCAGTCGTAAGAAATTTCGATGTAAATTTTAAACACCAGCTGCTTGAAAAGGGCAAAAGCTCAAAAATTTGGTTACCACTCCCACTAAGCACCACTTATCAGCAACTAACCCAAGACTACGTCATAAACACAACCGCTAAAAACGTCTATATCTCAGACACGCTAATACCTACAATGTATGGCGAATTTGAAGAAAACGAGCAAAGACTTATTTTAAATATCCAGTTTAAAATTCAAACAACAGAGCGCAATACCGACTTTAGTAAGGTAAATTTCGATCCAAATGAGAAGGTTGATCCTGCTGTTTTGGAGTTTTTAAAACCAACTTCACACATCCCAACTGACGGCGTCGTAAGAGCAAAAGCGCTAGAAATTATCGGCAATACTAAAGGCGATTTGGAGCGTGCAAAGGCTATTTATACGTGGGTTGCAAACACTATGCAGCGTGACAATAGCATCTTAGGATGCGGCACGGGTGATGTTAGAGCGATACTAGAAAGTGGCAAACTAGTAGGTAAATGCACCGACATAAACTCAGTTTTTGTGGGACTTTGCAGATCAGTTGGCATACCTGCTAGAGAAATTTTTGGCATTAGAGTTGGTCAGTCTAGATTTTCAGACCAAATGGGCAGCGCAAAAGACGGCGTGGCTAAAATTTCAGGCGGACAGCACTGCAGGGCTGAGTTTTACCTAAAAGGCTATGGCTGGATACCAGTCGATCCAGCAGACGTTACAAAGGTAAGACTGGGCGAGAAGCTAACAAATGATGACGCCAAGATCGTAGCTGTGAGAGATTATTGCTTTGGTAACTGGGAGATGTGCTGGATAGGCTTTAACTACGGCCGCGACTTTATCTTAAAGCCAACTCCAGAGCAAACTCCGCTAAATAACTTTGGTTACCCATACGCTGAAGTTGATGGCAACACACAAAACTACTATTCGCCAAAAGAATTTAGCTACGACTACGTATCAACAGAGCTAAAATGAAAGCCTTTTGGCTGATACTCACATCCATAGGTAGTGCCATCGGTGCTACCTTGTGCTGCTTGCCAGCGCTTCTTTTTTTGCTTTTTGGCACATCATTTTCATTTCTTTCTTGGACACAAAATTTATACGAGTACCGCGTCCCTTTAAGCGTCGTGGCTGTCATTTGCTTTGTGATTTCAGGAATTAGTCTATTTTACAAGCCAAAAAGCTGCAACCTAAGCTATAAAAAGAAAAAATGGATACTTATATATATACTTTTTGGAGTGATTTTGCTTTTACTCCTTACATATCCGGAGCTTTTAGGAGAAATTTATGCGTAAAATTTTAGTTCTAGCCCTTTTGGTGGCTGCAAGCTACGCTGAGAAAACGATAGAGATTTTGGTGCCTAGCATGCACTGTCCGCTTTGCACGGCGATAGTAAGAAAGGCCGCACTTAGCGTTGAAGGCGTCAAAAAGGCAGACGTATCGCTAAAGGAGCGAAAAGCTGTCGTTGTAGCAGATGATAAGCTCGATGAAAAAGAGCTTTTAAAGGCGGTCGATGCGACTGGCTATAAGGGCGAGATAAAATAAATTTAAGGGAGGCAAATATGTCAAAGAGTGAAATTTTAAAGAAATTTGAGACACTTGCTGCGATACCGCACTGCAGTTACGAGACTGATAAGATGCGTGATTTTCTAGCTAGCTATGCAAAAGATAAGGGCTGTGAAGTCGTGGTCGATAGTTTTGGAAACATCCACGCCTTTAAAGGCAAACCAAAAATTTGCTTGCAAAGTCACTATGATATGGTCTGCATGGGCGATGCTCCAAAGATCGAGATAGTTTATGGTGATGATGGCTACATGAGAGCTAAAAACTCATCTCTTGGCGCAGATAATGGCATCGGCGTAGCTATCATGATGCAGATGATAAGCGAATTTGACGACATTGAGTGCCTTTTTACAAACAACGAAGAGGTCGGCATGATCGGAGCCACTGGCTTTAATGGCGAGTTAAAAGCCGATAAACTTTTAAATTTAGACAGCGAAGAGGACGATAGAGTCACTATCGGCTGTGCTGGCGGTGTAAATTTATTTGCCACTATCGCGCTAGATAGTAAAAAAACAAAAGAGAGCACGCTTTACGAAGTAAAAGTAAGCGGCCTACCTGGCGGACACTCTGGCAACGAGATACATAAAAATATCCCAAATGCGATCAAGATTTTGGCGGCATTTGTCACTAAAAATGGCTGCAGGCTTGTTAAATTTGAAGGTGGCGAACGAAGCAACTCTATTCCAAGCGGCGCAACTGCTCTTGTGTTAAGCAATAAAGAGCTAAAGAGTGAGTGTGAAAATTTAAGTGTAAAAAAGCTTGGCACGGGTGAAGAAATTTTAGAAAATGGCGAGAAAATTTTAGCTCTTATTAACTCATTTTCTCAAGGCGTAAGAGCCTATAACTGCGAGCTAGGCATACCACAAGATAGTGTCAATCTCTCACTTGCAAAGATCAAAGATGATGGCATGCTTGAAGTGGAGTTTTTTGCTAGATCTATGAGCAAAGACGGATTAAATAGGATGGAATTTGAAATTTCTGAGCTTGCAAAAGCGCTTGGCTTTAGCGTCATTGCAAAAGATAGAAATCCTGCTTGGAAGCCTATAAATGATAAATTTGCAAACGATATCTTAGAAGAGCTAAAAATTTATAAGCCAAATGCAAGGATAACAGCCGTTCACGCTGGACTTGAATGTGGCGTGCTTTTAGAGAAAAAAGCGGGTCTTAGTGCTTGTTCTATTGGACCAAACATCCACTCACCTCACTCAACAAGAGAATGCTGCGAGGTTGAATCTGCACTTTTTATAGAAAAAGTAGTTCGCGGTATCGTTAAAAAATACAACTCATAAAAAATAAAATTTGCTAGAAATTTCTAGCAAATTTTGGATTTTGAAGATTTAGGATTTACTCGCAAGTACGAGCAAATTTATATTATTTTCCAAACTCATAAACTATCTTGCCACTTTTTATCGTGGTAGTTGCTGCGCCTTTTAGCTTTTTGCCAAAAAGCGGAGAATTTACCGATTTTGAGCGGTTTATCTTCTCATCATAAATGTACTCGATCTCAGGGTCTATCACTGCGATGTCAGCTAGCATGCCCTCAGCAAGCCTGCCTTTATCTTTTAAATTTAGCATTTTAGCCGCATTTGTCGATGTTAGCTCCACCATGCGCTCTAAACTTATAACACCCTCATTTACGAGCTTTAAGGTAAGTGGCACAAGAGTTTGAAGGCCGATGATGCCAAATGGCGCCTTGTCAAATTCCACTATCTTTTCGTCTGTGTGGTGTGGAGCATGATCAGTGGCGATAACGTCTATAAGACCGTTTTTTAATGCCTCTCTTACTGCTTTTACATCGCTTATCTCACGAAGTGGCGGCGACATTTTGAAATTTGTATCGTAGGCATTTTTCAAAATTTCATCGTCGCTAAAGCTAAAGTGATGCGGTGTGGCTTCACAAGTGATGTTTATGCCCTCTTTTTTGCCCATTTCGATGATCTTTAGTGAGTACTCCGAGCTTACGTGAGCGATGTGGATGTGCGCTTTAGTGAGCTTTGCAAGTAGCATGTCACGGCTTACTGCGATCTCCTCTTTCTCCCTAGCCATGCCGCGAAGTCCAAGTATGGCCGAGACCTTGCCCTCGTGCATGACGCCCTGCCTGCAAAGCGAGCAGTCCTCTGAGTGGCTTATACAAAAGCTACCAAACATGCTTGAGTACTCAAGTGCCGCTCTCATCACGCTTGAGCTAGTCACTGGTAGGCCGTCATCACTAAATGCAACTGCGCCAGCTTCTATAAGATCGCCCATTTCAACGATCTCATTACCCCCAAGCCCTTTGCTAATGGCTGCGATTGGCAAAAGATCGATCAGCCCGCAGTTTTTAGCCTTTTCTATCATCGCTCTTGTGATTGAAGCGTTGTCATTTACTGGGTTTGTGTTAGCCATGCAAAGGCAGGTGGTCACTCCCCCAGCTACGGCCGCCTGCGAGCCTGAAATGATGTCATCTTTATACTCTTGGCCAGGATCGCGAAAGTGCACATGCATGTCGATAAGTCCTGGCATGACGAGCTTATTTGTAGCGTCTATGACCTTATCGGCCTCAAATTTCTCACTTCCGATTTTGGCTATTTTGCCGTTTTCTATTAGGATATTTGCCTTAAATTTCTCGTCGCTATTTACGATAGTGCCGTTAATTATTGCTATTTTCATCGTTAGCCCCTATTTTTTGCAAGCGTATTTAGTATCGCCATTCTTATAGCAACGCCGTTTTCAACTTGATTTAGTATGACTGAATGCGTGCCATCAGCCACATCTGAGTTTAGCTCCACACCTCTATTTATCGGTCCTGGGTGCAGCACGATCGCATCAGGCTTTGCTAGCTTTATCCTATTTTTATTTAGTCCAAAAAATTTCGAGTACTCTCTCGAGCTTGGAAATGCCACGTCCGCACCGCCACGCTCTAGCTGGATGCGAAGCATGATGATGACATCACTGCCCTCGCAAGCCTCCTCCATGTTTTTGCAAATTTGAGACTCAAAGACCTCAGCGTCTTTTGGCATCATCATCCTTGGTGCAAAGAGCTTTAAATTTATGCCAAATTTCTTCATCGCCCAGATGTCTGACCTTGCCACGCGGCTTCTAGCGATGTCGCCGATGATCGCCACGTTTAAATTTTTATCTAAAATTTTGCCATGCTCTCTTAGCGTGAAAAGATCAAGCAGAGCTTGGCTTGGGTGCTCATTTGTACCGTCCCCTGCATTTACGACGCTAGCCTCTGTTCTATCCGCTGCAAATTTTGCCGCTCCAGAGCTTGGATGACGAAGCACGATGATGTCAGTTCTCATCGCAGCCATGTTATTCATCGTGTCATTTAGGCTCTCGCCCTTTGTCACACTAGAGCTTGATGAGCTGAAATTTATCGTATCAGCCCCAAGTCTCTTTGCTGCTATCTCAAAGGATGTTCTAGTTCTTGTCGAGTTTTCATAAAATGCGTTGATCGTGGTCTTTCCACGAAGATAGTCATTTTTTTTCACTTGGCTTAAATTTAGCTCCTTAAACTCTTTCGCCGCCTCTAAAAAATATAAAATTTCTTCTTTGCTAAGCTCTCTAGTTCCTATCAAATCTTTATGTTTGTAGCCCATTTTAAGCCTCTTAAATTTATTTTGTCACAAAGTCGCAAGCTGGTTGGTAGCCGTTATCACAAGCTTTTTTAAATAAAGCCTTTGCTTTTTCTTCGTTCTTTGCTTCGTTTGCGTCTTTATCTTTTACAAGGCCATAAGCGATCATTTCGCCTAGTTTTTCGCAAGCCATGCCCTCATTTTCGTCACACATTTTTGTAAAAATTTTCTCAGCTTGAACTCTATCTTTTGCTACACCGTCGCCGTTAAATAGCATGATCGCATTCATTGTGCAAGCTTTTTTCTCGCCCTCTCCACAAGCCTTATTAAAATAAAAATAAGCTTCATTGAAATTTTTCTTTGCATAAAGCTCGTTTGCTTTGTCTAAATTTTCATTTGCCATAGCATTTAACGCAAAAACCGCTGCCGCTAAAACTAAAATTTTCTTCATTTTCTTTCCTTATTTAAATAATTTCGAATGATGTTTTTTCATATATTCAACTATCTCTATGACCTCGTCGCTACCGCTAGCGTCAGAATTTTCTAACGCATCATCGATGCACTCAACATAAAGATTTGCCGCCTCTTCAAGTTTGTCTTTTTTTACTCCAGCATAGTAGAACATCGCCTCAAGCACCATACTAAGCTCATAGCTAAGTTCTTCTACGCTCACCTCTTCTTCTTTCATATATCCTCCTGTGTTTTTTTAGTTATTAGATCGATTATCTGTGCTTTGATCGGCTCGTAGCTAAAGCCATCTTTGAAATTTGCAAATAACCCGCCGCTTGCGTTCACGTGTCCGCCGCCGCCAACTAGGTGTTTTGCCATGGCGCTAACGTCTAGCTTGCCATTTGCGCGAAAGCTTAGTGTTTTTTTATTTGTCACATCGATAAAGAAGTCAAATTCAGGATTTGCCACTAAAAAGTCGTTGCCGATAACCGAAACGTTGCCGATATTGTAGGTTAAAATTCCTTTATGATCTTTATAGTTTATGCTAAATCTCTCTTTATTTTCACTAAGTTTTTTTACGACGTAGTTTGAGATTAGATTGCTTAGCGTATCGTCTTTATCCTCTTTGAAAAATGACTTTTTAATGGCATGCACCTGCATGTCCAGGCCTATGTAGTCGTTTTTCTCATTAAAAAATTTGCTTGCTTCTTTTAGGATGTGATCCATATAGAGGTTGTTTTCAGCTTCAAACATCACCTTATTTATCTCTTTAGCGTTTGCCACAAGCCCCAAACAGACCTTGCCCATCTCAAAATTTTTATCATCTTTTAGCCAGATATCCACGGCATTTACGACGTCACTAAAAATTTCAAGCTCTTTGTTTTTGCCAAAAATACCTGCAAAAAAGTCGTAAGTGATCTTTGTAGCGCACCTTGAACTATCCAAAAAATACCATGGATAGGCACTTGCACACTCAGCACCGCTTTGGTGATGATCTAGCAAAAATAGCTTTATATTTTTACCCCTTATCATATCTTCAAAGCTCTCGCACTGAGCTAGAGTTAAATTTAGATCAGTGATCAAAATAATGTTTTTATCGTCATTTGAGGCACCTATCTCAGATAGAATTTGAGCAAATTTATCATCTATCTCTCTGCCGTAGTTTGAGTTTAGAAATTTCACATCTTTGAAGTAAAAATTTGTTATGTATTGCGCGCCGTATCCGTCAAGATCGGTGTGTGAGAGGTGATAAATTTTCATCGTTTTCCTTTATAAATTTTCTATTTCTATGACGCCAACCGTTTCAAATGGCGTATTTGCCGAGATCTCAGCAAAGCTTAGCACCACTATATCGATGGCAAAATTTGCGCAGATATTTGCTATAAATTTGCGCAAGCTTGGCTCCACGCAAAGTACCATTTCGCCATGCTGACTCATCGGACGTTTCTCTTTTTCATGCCTTAGAGCCTGAACGATCGATGAAGTTTGAGCCACATTTATCATCAGGTGATACGCGCCGTCTTTATACTGCACCGCATCCATAAGCTTTTGCTGTGCAGCACTATCTAAAATGTAAAAATTTAGTTGACCTTTCTCATCGACATAAAGCGAGGTGATGACACGTGAGAGCGCTGCACGAACGTGCTCGATGATCATATCTAGGTTTTTACTAACCTCGGCGATGTCGCTAATTGATTCAAGTATGCTAAGCAGATCTTTGATCGGAATATTGTCTTTAAGCAGCGCTTTTAAAACCTTTTGGATCAAATTTATAGGCGCGATCCTTAGCGTATCCTCGACCACAACTGGGTAGTCGATCTTTAGTTTGTCTAATAAATTTTGCGTCTCTTGGCGAGTTAGAAGCTCGGCTGCGTTTTGTTTGATAAGCTCACTCATGTGCGTTGAGATGACGCTTGCAGGATCAACTATCGTGTAGCCGCTAAGTATGGCGTCCTCTTTGACGCTAGCATCGATCCAGAGTGCGTCCAGCCCAAAAGCTGGCTCTTTTGTCGGAATCCCCTCGATATCTTCGCTAACTAGGCCACTATCCATCGCTAGAAATTTATCAGCATAAATTTCACCCTGACCGATCACGATACCTTTTAGCTTAAAGCGGTACTCATTTGGTGGGAGTTGAAGATTGTCGCGGATCCTTATCTTTGGCATCAAAAAGCCAAGACTTGAAGCGATATTTCGCCTCATGGCGCGAATCCTCTCAATGAGATCCACATCAGCTAGCTTTAACAAGCCATATCCAAGGTCAAGCTCTAAAATTTCAAGCTTTAAGATGTCGTTTATCTTAGTCTCTTCTTCTCTTGCGATCTCTTCGTCGCTCTTCTTTGGCACCTTAGTAGTGGCACCACTAGCAGCTGCCCCTGCTCCACCTTGCGTAGCGGCTCCAGCTTTTTTAGAAGCTGTTTTATCTTTTGGTGCAAGGCTTAAATTTAGCCCACCATCTTTGGTCTGCTTGATGATGTAGCCAAGCCCCAAAAATAGTACTGCAATAAAGCCAAGAGAAAGAGTTGGAAGTCCAGGCACAAGGGCAAACATAAATAGTATGAAGCCCACTATCAGTAAGGTTTTATAGTCTCCTAATAGCTGATTTAGCGTACCTTCCGCAAAGTCCTCGTCGTCCTTGCTAGCCCTTGTGATGATGATAGCAGTCGCTGTTGAAGTGATAAGTCCTGGGATCTGGCTCACAAGGCCGTCACCTATGGTTAGGATCGTATAATACTGAGCCGATGTCGCCATATCAAGGCCATGCTGAAACGAGCCAATAGCAAAGCCACCGATGATATTAATGATAGTGATGATGATGCCAGCGACGGCGTCACCTTTTATAAATTTAGACGAACCATCCATCGCGCCATAGAAATTTGCCTCGCCGATGATAGCTTGACGTCTTTCACGCGCCGTTTTTTCGTCAATCAAACCTGCGTTTAGGTCCGCATCTATCGCCATTTGCTTACCTGGCATCGCATCAAGTGTAAAACGTGCTTGCACCTCGCTCACGCGGGTTGAACCTTTGGTTACGACCATAAAATTTATGAGCACCAGGATACAAAAGACGATGGTGCCGATGACAAAGTTGCCGCCAACTACAAAATTTCCAAAACTTGAGATGATCTCGCTGACCGCTTCTGGGCCGTTGTGACCTTCGCTTAAGATCATACGCGTGGTTGCGATGTTTAGCGAGAGGCGAAAAAGCGTAACGATAAGAATTAGTGTCGGAAATGTGCTAAGATCGGTTGGTTTTGGCACATAAATCGAAATTAAGATTATAAGCACAGAAATAGAAATAGAAAGTGCCAGAAAAAAGTCAAGCACCGCGCTCGGAAGCGGTACGATAATGATAGCAAGGATGGCAACAATGATACCAACGATGCTAAGACTTTTAAACTTAACAATTGGCGCAAGAAACGGCGCAACAAGAGTTAAGATATTATTTTTTTGCTTTGCCAAGTCTACTTCTTAACGATGTCACTTAGTTTTATTGCATCAAGCATCTCGTCGATCTTACTTTGAAGGCCGCTAAACATCGACCAAATTTGACAGCTTGAGGCTTTATTTGACGGGCAGCCATCTGCAGAAGATGAGCACTCAAAGACGTTAAGTTCACGTTTTTCAGCGCACTCTATTATCTTTTTTATACTTAGATTTTCAGGTTCGTTATTTAGCGCAAAGCCGCCATTTGCCCCTTTAAACGACTTTAAAATTCCATCTTTTGCAAGATTTTGTAAAATTTTGGCTAAAAAGCTTTTTGAAATTTTAAGTTCATTTGAGATCGTATCAACATCAACTGGAGATGATTTTTGAGATATTAAAATAAGTGAAAGTAGAGCGTATTCGCTTGCCTTTGTAAAAAGCATTTATCTTCCTTAAGTCTTTAAATAGCCCTAATTTTATTAAATTTTTACTGCATTTTTCATTAATTTTTAAAAAGCGTAGTTTTATCTAACTTTATGTTTTAAATGCTATAATCGCTCTTTCAAAATTCACCAATCAGGAGGTCATTATGGCTTTGGATTCGGCTAAAAAAGCTCAAATAGTTGCGAAATTCGCTAGAAAAGAGGGAGATACAGGCTCTCCAGAAGTTCAAATAGCTCTTTTAACAGCTAGAATAACTGAACTTACAGAACACCTTAAAATTTTCAAAAAAGACTTTTCATCACGTTTAGGTCTTTTAAAACTAGTTGGTCAAAGAAAAAGACTTTTAAAATATCTTAAAAATAAAGACTACACTACATATTCAAAACTAATCTCTGAGCTTGGCTTAAGAGATAAATAATCCATCGGAGAGCGATCTGCTCTCCTTATTAAATTTCCTTCATCCATATTTTTATTCAAAAATTTACAGTCTATTTTAAAATTTTTCCATCTTTAGTATTAATTTATCTATTCAAAATATGACTAACCTTTTTTAAATAAAGTAAAATTAGAATTAATTTTTTCATTTTATATAAAAAGCTAAATCTCTATATCTTTATTTCTTTTATAATAACTTTATCAATTTTAAATAAATTTTAAAACACCTAAATAATTGACTTTAATAGAATTAAATTAATTTTAACTTAGATTAAAAATTTATTTTTATAGATAAAGAATTTTTATTAAAGATTAAGAATTTGGCTAGTAATATTACTCATATAGAAATATGCAAATATTGCATAGTAAAGGAGAAAATGATGAAAGAAGGCAAAGTCATCTGTCCTTATTGTGGGACGGGCTGTCAGGTTACCTTGCATGTGGAAAATAATGTCGTTCGTGCCGCAACTGGCGTTGAAGACAATCCAGTTAATCAAGGAAATTTATGCTTAAAAGGCTTTTATGGCTGGGATTACGTTGCAAGTCCAGATAGACTCACAAAACCATTAATTAGAAAGAAAAATGGCGTATTTTCAAAGGATGGTGATTTTGAGGAAGCCAGCTGGGACGAGGCGCTTGATCTTGTCGTAGAAAAAATGAAAGAAACCAAAGCAAAATATGGTCCAGACGCATTAGCTGGAAATTTCTCAGCACGTTGTACACTTGAGGACAACTACGTTGCTCAAAAACTAATGCGCGCAGTAATTGGCACAAATAACGTCGATCACTGCGCTAGAATTTGACACGCTCCGACAGTAGCAGGACTTGCTAAAACAATCGGAAACGGAGCTGCCACAAATAGCTTTACAGAGATTGGCACTTATAGTAACTGTATATTAATGATAGGCTCAAACCCAGAAAATGGTCACCCAATCGCAGCTATGCACATCCAAAGAGCGCTAAACCGCGGTGCAAAACTGATCGTTATCGACCCTATTAAAACCGAGTTTGCAAGTAGAGCCGATATCCACTTGCAGCTAGAGCCTGAGCACAACATCCCAGTTATCAACGCACTTCTTTATACTATCATCGAAGAAGGCCTTGTAAATGAAGAATTTGTAAGAGATCACACAATAGGCATTGAGTATGTCAAAGAAGCTGTAAAAGACTATGCTCCAGAGGTCGTGGCTAAATACACAAGGCTAAATCCAGAGGATATCAGAGCAGCTGCTAGAATGTACGCTACCACAAAGCCAGCTGTCATCACTCACGGTATGGGCGTAACTCACTTTAACCACGGCGTTGGCGGAGTTTGCGATGTGTCAAATTTATTCTTGATCACCGGCAACATCTGTGAGCTTGGCACAGGCGACTTACCACTAAGAGGCCAAGAGAATGTTCAAGGCTGCTGCGATATGGGCGTTTTGCCAAATATCTTCCCAAATCTTGGCTCAGTCACTGATCCAGAGCAAAGAGCTTGGTTTGAAAAAATGTGGCACCTAGAACCTGGATTTTTGAGCTCAAAAATAGGCGTTCACAAAACCGAAGTACCTGATGCGATCCTTGATGGCAAAGTGCATTTCTTCTGGACTATCGGCGAAAATCCGGTCATCTCTGAGCCAAATACAAACCACTTCCTAAAAGGTATCGCTCATGTTGATTTCTACGTCGTGCAAGATCTATTCTTAACCGAGACTTCACTAAAAGCTGACGTCATACTTCCAGGCGTTGCAAGTAGCGAGAAAGAAGGACTTTATACAAACGCAGAGCGCCGCGTACAGCACAACGAAGCAGTCATCACACCTCCAGGAGATGCTAGACAAGACTGGTGGATCGTTTGCGAGATCGCACGTCGTTTAGGAGCAACTGAGGGCTTTAACTTCAACTCACCTGAAGAAATTTGGGAAGAAGTCAGAAAATGCGACCCAAGACGATATGGTGGCATGAGTTATTACCGTATCAAAAAATATCACGGACTTCACTGGCCATGTCCAAACGAAGATGATATGGGCGGTCAGAGCCTCTATCTTGATAAGAAATTTTTCACACCTGATGGTAAAGGTCGTTTTGTGCCATGCCTCTTTGTGGATAAGGCCGATAAGATCGAAAACGCAAAACTTGAGTTTGCTAAGAAGATGAATATGTCGCCTGAGTATCCTATCATGGCTGGCTCAGTCGATGAAAAGACTGACGATGAGTATCCGATACAGCTTTTAACTACAAGAAAAGTCTATCAATACACCGTTGGCACCATGACAAGACGCTCACGAGCGATTGAAGAAGGCGGAGATAGCATCGGACCTATCGCCGAAATGAATCCAGCACTTGCAGCAAGATACGGTTTAAAACAAGGCGACTTCATCAAAGCATGGAGTAGATATGGCTACATCGTCGTAAAAGCTGAAGTAACAGACATCGTGCCTGATGGCATCATCCAGATGACTTTCCACTACTGGGAGAGCTCTTGCAATGAGTTAACAAGCAGCGGCTGGGACTACATCAGTAAGACTCCGACATTTAAAGCAGCTATTCAGATCAAAAAGATCGATGAAGAAGAATTTTTACGAGTTCGCGAACTAAAACGCATAAAATTCCAAACTTCAAAGATCATCTACGACGACTTCCACCATCATGGAAATGCGGCGATAAATGAGTAAATTTAGCGGGTAACTCCCGCTAAATTTTTTATAACCAAATTTCATAATCCAAAAATTTTGACATTGCGAAGCCAAAAAATCTAAATTTTAACTTCACTGTTTGTAGTTAAATTTTATATTAAACACAAAAGCAGATATTTTTAAATTTATTTAAACGCCAAAAAGCTCATGAAATTTCCCCATTTAAATGTGCTCTCAACTCGCTTAAAGCCAGCATTTAGGGCTAAGCTTCTGTTTTCTTCTTCAGTATATGGCACCAGCACATTTTCAAGCGCTTCTCTTTTTTGAGCGATCTCATAGCGTGAGTAGCCTTGCGCCTGCTTGTAGTCCTCGTAAATTTCTATGACGCTTTTTGTGAGCTTTTTATCTTCAAAGATGATCTTTTCACTAAACAAAAAGACTCCATTTTCATTTAGCCCGTTATGAATTTTTTGCACCAGATCTGCCCTTTTTGGCGGCCTGATAAACTGCAAAGTATAGTTTGCCAAAACTGCGTCAAAGCCCTCTAACTCACACTCTAAAATGTCATCTAAGATAAACTCTATATCAGCCCCATAAGCCTTTGCCTTGTTTTTAGCGTTTGCTAGCATCGCCTCAGAGTTATCCACGCCGCTTAGCACAAGGTCGTTTCTAAGGTTGTTTAGCAAAAGCAGGCTATTTGCCGTAGAGCAGCCAAGGTCGCACACTTTTGCTGATTTTGGCAAAATTTTAGCTAGCAACTTTGCGTTTAAATTTGAGCTCACGTCGTAAAATGGCACCGAGCGCGAGATCATATCATCAAAAACGCTCGCCACAAAGTCATCAAATTCAAACTGCTTGCTTATAGGTTCTTTAAAAATTTCATCTCTCATATACCAGCTCCATATCCGTCAAAGTATCTCATCGTCTCTCCAAAAAAGAGATCGCACACGCCCACACATTGCCTAGCCTCGTTTATATCGCGTTTTATCTGTTCTTTTAGCTCGCTAAGATTATTAAATTTCTTATTATCACGCAAACGTTTTATGAAACAAACGGCAACGTGCTTTGTCACTTTTGGCGCGACCTCGTCTAAGATATGTGTCTCTACGCTAAAATTTCCATCCGTGCTAAGTCTGTTGCCTATAAAAGTGACCGAGCCATAGGTGTATGAGCCCATCCTCGTTCTTGTCGCATAGACGCCCTCGCGCGGCAAAAGATAGCTTTTTATATCTAAATTTAGCGTAGCAACCAGCTCTTTTGCGCCGATGCCCTGCCCTTTTATCACGTTGCCCTCGATCGAGTACTCCCTGCCTATCAGCCTGTTTGCCTCATCGATGTTGCCTTGGCGTATCAGCTCTCTGATGGATGAGCTATGCACGCCCATGCCGTCATAACAAACCTCATCAACGACAACCACCTCTCCATCAAAAATTCTTTTCAAATCGTGTTTATCCCAT
This sequence comes from Campylobacter concisus, assembly GCF_002914005.1. Classification (GTDB taxonomy): domain Bacteria; phylum Campylobacterota; class Campylobacteria; order Campylobacterales; family Campylobacteraceae; genus Campylobacter_A; species Campylobacter_A concisus_N. The sequence continues at coordinate 17,286 of NZ_POZU01000012.1, forward strand.
GCTCTATTTCTGCCAAATCTAAAATCAAATCCAACAACGATCTTTTTTAAATTTTTAAAATCATGTTTTAGCAGCGCGATAAATTCCTCACCGCTAAGCCCTTTAATGGTATCAAAATCATACAAAAAGCAAGGGTAGTTTGAGTACTCCGCTCGCTTTAGCTTTGGCGTGATGTTGGCTTTATTCTTATCGATCACGACAAGTCCGCCAAACTCGCCTAGCTGCTTTAAAAGCTGTTTATGCCCTCTATGCACGCCGTCAAAGTGCCCGATCGCAACAGCAGTGATATTATCTTTTGTTAAAAGCGTAGAAAAATTCGGCATTTCCCTCTTTCCCTCTTACTTCGCACTCTTTGCAAACTATCATTTTAAATCCTAAGCTATTAGCCATCACTTCAAATCTCTTCATCGCTAAATTTATAGCTTTTATATCAGTGACAACGCCTTTTTTATTTCGTTTTACGCCAACACCCACTTCAAATTGTGGCTTAAAGAGTGTGATAATGAGCGAATTTGTGCTTGCTAAATCGCCTATGGCTGGCAAAATTTCAGCCAACGAGATAAAGCTAACATCGCAGGTTATTAGATCAAATTTACCTTGTTCTTGCTTAGCAAACTCTCTAATATCAGTCTTTTCATAAATTCTTACTCGCTCGTCGCTTCTTAAACTATCGTCAAGCTGATCAGTGCCCACATCCACACCAGTCACGCTTTTTACGCCGCTTTCAAGCAAAATTTGCATAAATCCGCCAGTTGAGCTGCCAATATCAAGCGCATTTTTGCCAGTTAGATCAAATTTCATCGCCTCCAAAAAGCTCTTTAATTTCAGCGCCCCTCGTCCAACATAAATTTCATCAAGCAGCGAAATTTTAGCCTCGCTAACCTCACTTGAAACCTTGGTGCAAATTTCGCCATTTGTTAGCACCTTGCCAGATTTTATTAGCTCGCTCGCCTTGTTTCTACTGATGTTTAAAACGCTTGCGACGTAGTTATCAAACCTCAAGTTTTAGCCTCTCATATTCGCTCTCATCGATCACTCGCACGCCTAGCTCATTTGCTTTATCAAGCTTGCTGCCAGCCTCCTCGCCAGCTAGAACGAAGTCCGTTTTTTTAGAAACTGAGACAGAAACCTTTGCGCCAAAGCTCTCAAGCTCCGCCTTTATCTCATCTCTTGAGCGACTTAGCGTGCCAGTTATGACGACCGTTTTGCCACTTAGCGCATTTGAGATGCTCTGCGCCTGCGCCACGCTTGGCTGCACGATCTGGCTTAAAGCTAAAATTTCTGCTCTATTTACCTCGGCAAAGTCTATCAAGCTATTTGCCATCTCCACGCCAAAGCCCTCAAGCAAGACAAGCTCTTCAAAGCTAGCATCAAGCCAGCCATGTCCAAAGCTACTTGCAAGCTTTTTAGCCGCTACCTCGCCGATGTGCTCGCAACCAAGGCCAGTGATAAAGCGCGATAGCTCCGCACCTTTGCTAGCTTCGATCGCATTTAAAAGGTTATTTACCTTTTTCTCCTTAAAGCCCTCAAGCGCGATTAGATCATCAAATTTAAGGCCGTAAATGTCTTTTATGCAAGATATAAGCCCCTTATCAAATAGCAAATTTACGATCGCATCGCCAAGGCCGTCTATGTTTAGGCATTTTTTCGATGCGTAGTGAATTATTGAGCCAATAACTCTTGCCCTGCAGCTTAAATTTTGGCACTTTACAAACACCCCCTCATCAAGTAGGTGCGAGCCGCAAACTGGGCAAAATTTAGGCCTTTCTATCGCCTCTTCAGTGCCATCTCGCCTATCTTTAAAAACCTTTGTGATCTTTGGTATGACGTCTCCTGAGCGGATGATGCCGATGTAGTCGTTTTTCATAACACCAAGGCGCTCGATCTCATCAAAGTTATGAAGGGTGGCGGATTTTACATTAGCACCGTCTATATTTACCTCATCAAGCACGCCAACAGGCGTCACCACGCCACTTCTACCGACCTGAAGTGCCACGTCTCTTAGCCTAGTCACCTTCTCAATGGCTGGAAATTTAAACGCCACCATAAATTTTGGAAATTTGACCGTATATCCTAGCTGCTCACAGCGTGCAAGGTCATTTACACGTATCACCATGCCATCCATCATTACGCTTTTTGAGTCACGATTTGCCAAAAGCTCATTATACGCGCCTTCAAGCTCATCTTTTGTTAAAATTTTAAAAAAATCATCCCTCTCAAAGCCAAGATCACGCACAAATTTCATTACCTCGCTATGATCTTTTAGCCCAAGGCTCTGCTCGCCCACGCCCCAAGGTATGAAAAGCAGCTTTCTTTTAGCAGTGACCGCACTATCAAGCTGTCTTAGACTGCCAGCTGCAGCGTTTCTAGGATTTGAAAGCGGCGCCTCACCCTCTTTTGCGCGCTCTGCGTTTAGCAGCTCAAAATCTTCTTTTTTTATAACAACCTCGCCCCTGATTTCAATTAGCCCTTTGTAATCAATGTTCTTTAAAACAGAATTTATCGTCTTTGCATTTTGCGTCACATCCTCGCCAGTAACGCCGTCACCCCTAGTTATTGCCCTAACTAAAACGCCATTTTCGTAGAGTAAATTTAGGCTCGCTCCGTCAAATTTTGGCTCAGCAACAAAGGTAAGATTCTCCTTCTCGCCACGCTTTAGCCATGCATCAAGCTCACCTAGATCAAAGATATCCTCCATACTCCACATGCGTTTGATGTGATTAGCCTTACTAAAGCCCTCTTTTACAGTACCGCCCACGCGTTTTGTAGGTGAAAAGATAGAAATTTCTCTTGGATTTGCCTGCTCGAAGGCTAGAACTGCGTGATATAGTGCGTCGTACTCCTCGTCGCTTGCAAGTGGCTCATCATCGTCGTAATAGGCCTTTGCCCAAGCATTTAGCGTATCTACCGCTTTTTCATACTCTTGTTTTGTCATTTTTGCTCCAAATTTACACCGCATTTTATCTTAAATATACTTTATAAATGATCTAAATTTAGCTCTCTGGCGTCACGTAAATGGACATTTTTATAGACCTTTGCTGTCTCGTCTCTAGCCCTCATCAGCGCAAAGCCAAGCAAATTTTGTCCGTACCACTTCATAGGATTTTTCGCATTTTCATCACTTGCGCTCATGCCTATGCCCCAAATTTTATCAACTGGGCTTGCCTCAACCAAAACTTTACTACCAGTTTGGAGCAGAAAGTCTCGCAAAGGGGCATTTTGGCTAAATTTTAGATAGCTCGCATTTAGCACGACGCTAAATTTGACCTCGTCCCAGACCTTAGCGTCAAAGCCACGCACCTGCCTACCAAGCGCCTTCATCTGCGCTGGATCTTTGGCGGATAAAATTTGCTCCAGTGCCTCTTTATCACCAAAGCACTCAGCCTTTTTAGCCTTGCACTCTACCAAAGCGTGGCTTGCTTCATCGCCTCGTGCATATCAAAAAGCTGCTTGTGCTCGGCCACATCGTGCGTCCTTATGATCTGTGCGCCGTTTTCGAAGGCTTTTAGATGCAGGTAAAGTGAGCCTGGCAGGCGGTCTTTGACTTCGCTTGGGTGGTAGTGATTTATGACTGATTTGCGGCTTGCACCAACAAGTAGCGGGTAGCCAAATTTTAAAAAATGCTCCAAATGCTTGATAAGCAGCAAATTTTGTTCAGCCGTCTTACCAAAGCCAATACCCACATCAAGCACTAGTTTTTTGGCGCCAAGCTCCTTTGCTAGGGCTATCTTTTGCTCAAAAAAGTCTGCTATCTCGCCGATTAAGTCGTTATATTTTGGTGCGACCTGCATAGTCGCAGGATCGCCTTGCATATGCATCATGCAAAACTCAGCGTCATATTGTGCCGCAAGCGTGGCAAGTGAGGCATTTGCCGTGATGTCATTTATCATTTTAAAGCCGTGGTTTAGCGCAAATTCTAAGCAATACTCATCAAAGCTGTCAAGGCTAAATTTCGCCTTTTCGTGTAAATTTAGCTTGTAAATTTCCTCCACGATATCTTTTATGCGCCTAAATTCCTCTTCACGGCCGCAATACTCGCTCCCTGGCCTTGAGCTAACGCCACCAAGGTCGATGTAGTCTGCACCTACTTCTATCATATATTCTATTTTTGAAATACCATTTTGCGTATTTATGCGGCTTTGTTCGTTAAAGCTATCTGTGTTTATATTTACAACGCCCATTATAAGAGGCTTTGTTGGCTTTATAAATTTTGTCTCTAAAAAGGCTGCTAAATTTTTAAGCCCAAAGTCTTGTAGCTTCTCTTTTTTAGCTAACTGTCTAAGCTGTGCATTTGTCGCCATTAGCAATGCTTTATTTAGACTCTGCTTACCCAAAATCGTATCTTTGTGTGTTACCAGCTCAGCACCAACACTTAATGCATCTTGCTTTAATATATTTGCCGCTGGGGTTTTTATCTCATCTATGTAAATAAAATTTATCTCGCTCTTTTCATGCATGAGCTTCGCGCCACCCGGACTTGGCGAGACGGCCTTGCAAATTTCATCAAAGTCGCTTTTATTATTTATCTTATAAAATTTCAACGTCGTCCTTTTTGAAATATAGTAAGCAGTAGCGGCGTTAGCACGGCGTGAGACTTGGCGTTTAGATCGGCAAGCTTGATGAGCGAGAAAAAATAATCCATCTCATCACCATTAAATTTATACCCGCTATCAACCGCCTTTGTCACGATAACGCCAACAAGCTCTTTTAGCTCGTTTTTGCCAAATTTCTGAGCTTGCTCCTCTGCTATCTTTTGATCGATAAAGCCTGTTAGCTCTTTTAGGCTAAGCGATTTTAAATTTAGATCAAGGGTTATTTTTGGCTTTTTGGTTAGATTATTTTCTATGAGCATTCTTGATCTAATCGTTGGTAGAAGTAAATTTTTACTCTGTGTTGCTATTATAAATTTGATATTTCTTGGGGGCTCTTCAATGATCTTTAAAAGTGCATTTTGAGCCTCTGTCCTAAAAGAATTAGCATGTATTACTAAAATTTTTTCATCTTTTTCAGCAATGTAAGCTTCTGAGATGACCTCCTTTGCATTTTCTAGCAAAAAATCATCACTTACATAAAATCTTAAATTATTAATGCCAAACTCATCTTCAAGTTTGGCTTTTAAATTTTCAAAATCGCTTGTAACTACGATTTTATTAAGCATTTAGAGTATCACCTTTGCAAAGAGTGCCGCATCAATGCTTTTATCAAAAATTTTACAAAGGCTTATTAGTTTAACGTCTAAATTTTCGTCACTCGAGCTAAGAGTAAAGCTATTTTGTGCCTGCTCGTCAAATAGCCACATATAACTATCCTCATCGCTTTTGGCTAAATTCGCATATTTATCAAGGCTCTTTCCGATATAAAAAAACAAATATCCGTTTGGGAAAGCAAGACTTAGCATATCTTTTAGAAGCTGTTTTTGCTCATTTGTCTCTATCTCATCAAGTGATGGATAAAGCGATCTTAGACTAAAAAATGGCAAAAATGGTCTGATACTTTTTGAATGGTTCATCTTTTTTAAAAGATAAGTTTCAAACCATCTTCGCTCTTCATCACTTATAGTTATAAAAGCCCTTCCTTCAAGTAAAAATTTAAGCCTAGATGCGAGTAAAGGCGTCCATTCAACACGCCTTTCCTCCATCCAGCTCATCAAAGGACCTTCATCCCTAATAGCCTTTAATGTCCACTGAATAAAATCTTGCATTATTTATCTAGCTTATAAGCATCGTGAAGTACGCGAACCGCTAGCTCACCATATTTTTGATCAACGATCATTGAAATTTTTATCTCACTTGTTGAGATCATTTGGATATTTATGCCCTCTTTTGCAAGCGTTTCAAATGCCAAACATGCTACGCCGCTATGGCTCTTCATGCCGACTCCGATTACTGAAACTTTTACGATCGCGTCATCAAATTCTATATGTTTTGCAGCTGAGAGCTTTTGCATAGTCTCTTTTGCTAGTTCAAGCTCGTTTTGTGGCACTGTAAAGCCTAAATTTGTAGTGCCGTCATGTCCTACGTTTTGGATTATCATATCTACGTTTATATTTTCATGAGCTAAAGCTGTAAAAATTTCTGCTGCGATGCCAGGTTTATCAACTACGCCTCTTAGTGTTACTCTTGCTTGATTTTTATCTAGTGCTATTCCGCTTACTAAAACTGCTTCCATATTGTCATCTTCCTTTGCTATTAATGTACCTTCGTTGTGATTAAAACTACTTCTTGTAATGAGTTTTACATTTAGTTTTTTTGCTAGCTCTACTGAGCGATTTTGTAGTACCTTTGCACCAGCAGAGGCGAGCTCAAGCATCTCATCGTAGCTTATTTGCTCTAGTTTTTTTGCCTTTTTTTCTATCCTTGGATCAGTTGTATAAACTCCATCAACATCGGTAAAAATTTCGCATAGGTCAGCCTTTAGCGCTCCTGCTAATGCAACCGCACTAAGATCGCTTCCACCTCTACCAAGCGTCGTTATATCGCCTTTTTCATCTATGCCCTGAAAACCGGCTACAACCACGATCTTGCCAGCTTTTAGCTCAGTTTTTAGCCTTTGTGTATCTATCTTTTCTATTCTGGCTTTTGTATGTACATCATCGGTAATAATGCCCGCCATCGCACCTGTCATACCCACACAAGCATAGCCTTTTGCATTAAGTGCGATCGTTAAAAGCGCGGTCGTTACTTGCTCTCCAGAGCTTAAAAGCATATCAGTGGCGACGCCATCTGGATGTTTTGAAAAATACTCACTATATTCAACCAATTGATTTGTAACTCCGCTCATCGCAGAAACTACCACAACTACGTCTGCACCGCTATTTTTTGTCTCAATGACTCTATTTGCCACAGCTTCGATGCGTTCAAGTGTTCCTACGCTAGTTCCGCCAAATTTTTGAACGATCAACATCAAAAATATCCTTTCTCTTTAAAATAACTCAAAACCTTTTCATAAATAGGCTTTTTAAAGTGATTTATTCCCTCTAAACTTCTACCAAAATCTACGAATTTATACTCGCTAAACTCTGGATGCTCTGTCTTTAAATTTATGCTGGCACCATTTTTAAGTCTAACCAAAAAATATTTTTGTGTCTGTCCATCAAATGGATAAAATTTCTTTGCCGCGTTTGCTGGAAAGTCGTAGCTTAGCCACTGCGGATACTCATCTAAGATATCGATTTTATCAGTTCCGATCTCTTCTTTAAGCTCCCTTTTTAAAGCCTGCTTTGGACTCTCACCTTCGTCTATTCCGCCTTGAGGAAACTGCCAAATATCATCCATATCCACCCTTTTTGCGACTAAAATTTCACATTTAAATGGATACAAGCTAGACAAAATAACAGCTGCCACATTTGGTCTGTATTTTTTTTGCATGATTTTTCCAAAAATTTTATTTGGGATAATAACTAAAAAGAGTTAAGAGATAGATAAATAAGACTACTTTTTACGCCGTTTGTAGTAAATCACATAACCACTAAAAAGTAGCACGCCAACTCCACAAGAAGCCATAAAAAAGATAAATTTTCCAGCCTCTTTGAATGTATATCCAGCGTGCAGATCAAGCATAAATTTATAAATTTCAAAAGATTTTGGCATGGTATTTTTTAAAATTTCTCCACTTGCCGTATCGACCGCAAGCCTAACGCCGTCACTCTCACTAGCACCTTTTGGTAAGCAAAAGATCATAAATTTTACGCCATCCTTATTGAGAATAAAATTTAAAGCGTCAAACTCATTTCCAAATTTTAAAGTAAAAATTTCATAAGCTTTTTGAAGATTTTCTACCTTTTGCTCATCACTTAGGCTAAAGCCATTTTTGCTAGTAAAATTTGGCTTTTTAAAGACCTTCTCTTCGCCACAAATTTGATTTATAACCTTAGCAAAGCTCTCATAAGAAAAGTATAGACCGCTAACACAGATAATAAGCAAAATAGCCCCCAAATAAAGCCCTAAAAACCCATGCAGTGAATATAAAAATGCGAATTTCTTTGCCTTTAGATTTAGCTTAAAGGCGCTAATCAATTTACTTCTAAATCTCCAAAATTGTATAAACGCTCCAGTTAATAAAATCGCAAGTAGTGCAAGCGTCGAAATCGCCACTATCTCGCTTGCAAATTTAGATAAATTTTCATTTTTAAATAGAGCTAGTCCTAGATTTTTATGTAAATTTAAAGCTAGTCCTATAAATTTTTCCACGCTATTTTCAGAGACTATCTCGCCCGTATAAGGATCTACAAAGAATGACTTAAACTCGCCATTCTCGCTTGTGCCGCTTAACACATAAGCCCTATTTGCCTCGCCTTTTATCTTTATATAGCTAAGGTTAAAATTTGGCCTGATCTTATT
>NZ_POZU01000013.1:0-45066 GCF_002914005.1 Campylobacter concisus
CGTTGGTAACACGAGTTCGAGTCTCGTATGGGTCACCATTTTTCTAATTCTTTTTCTTTTTAATTTGTTACACAGAAATTTTTATAGAAAATTTATTAAAAATGTATACTTATTTGCTTAGTAAATTGCTACTAAAAACGTAAAAATTAATTTTTATAATGTTGTTTAATTAGCGTGTAGTATATGATAAATTTTTAGAAGTTAATTTACAATAAGCTAAAAATTTCTATAAATACAATAAAACACATCATATCAATATAATTAAAAGCGTTACAAGTTGTTTTTTGCTTTGATCTATTGGGCAAAAAACTTATTAAGCATTTTTAATTTTTAAGCTTATAAAACGTAAAACAGCCTACATTTGTTAATAAAGAAAGATGCTTAAAATTTTAAGATTATACCAGGTCTCATGCATTAAAAACACATTAAGGCTTATGATAAAATATAGCTCTTTTTATAATATAAAGAGCATTTGGTAGCAATGTAAAAAAATAATTAAATACGTAAAAAAGTTCAACTTAAATAGCAAAAATAAAGGCTAAAATTTAAGCTTAAATATAAAACTTAGCAAACAAGCTATCTCTTTGCATTTAGTTTTTACCTATCATATCAAGCTTAGCTTTGCAAGCATCTTTATACGGGCTTATAAAATTTGAGTCAGAGCACTCATTTAAATAAGGCCTAGCCAACTTAAACTGCTTTTGTCTTATATAAATTTCACTTATCAAATTTAAAGCATGTAAGCGGTCTTCTGGTTCAAGCTTCATGTTTAGTATAAATTTCGCCTCATCAAGTGCCTCACCTAGGTTATCTGTCTTTAGTGAAGCTTCTGAGTAGTTAAAATTTATCTTTGGTGAAAATGTATTTATCTTGGCTTTTGTTTGTAGCTCAAGAGCTTTTTTGGCATATGTTGTAGCGATGGCGTAGTCATTACTTTTCATCGCATAGTCGCTTATAGCTGTATATGCTTCGATAATCTTAAAGTCTTGGCCTCTTAGCTGCTCAATAGCGCTAATGGTTGAGATCGCCTCCGTAAAGCGTTTTAATGCAAGCAATGAGTAAAACCTATCAAAAAGAGATGGTGTTGGATCTGAGTATTCGACTGATGAGCCAAGTGAAAGCGCATCATTTGCAGCAATGATCGCATGCTCATAGTCTTTGTTTTTATATAAAATTTTGCTCAAATTTACCAGCCACTCAACTCTGTCTTCTAAATTTTCATCTTTTGCATGAGCTTTTGCTAACTCAAGTGCATCGTTGTAGCGAGCTGTTCTAAAGTAGCAGTTAAAAAGTTTAAACTGTGGTAATGAGATTTTATTTATATCGTAGTTTTCAAGCAAATTTATAACAGCCGTGCAATCATCTTTTATAAAATACTCTTTTGTAAGCTTTAGCGCAGCCTCATTTATCAGCTCCATTGCCTTACTTAAATTTCCATCTTTTGACATGGTTTTGTAAGATAGTGCATCGGAGAATTTGCGCTCTTTAATATCCAGCTCAAGCTCGCTTATTAGAGCCTTTTGGCTAATATTTGTTCCAGCATATTTTTCAATTAGCTCTTTATATCTTGCATGAAGTGCAGTAGCATTTTTATCCTCCTCTTCAAAGAATAACCCATCTTTTGCTTTAGTCACCTCATCGATATAATCACCATATTTAAACTCTGTCTCATATCTATTTAAGTATTCGTATGCTTTTTTCTCATCTTTTGTTTTGGCTAGATTTAGTGCTAAATTTTTTAAAGCAACTTCATAAAAATCTTTCGTTCTATCGCTATTATTTATCAAGATTTCATAAATTTTAGCAGCCACATCAGGCATATCTTTACTTACAAATGTAGTTGCAAGATTCATCGACTTTGTTGGATTATTCATAAAAAATTTTTCATTCGCATTTGCGATTTTTAGTATAAATTTCTTTGCTTCATCAAATTTTTCTTTATCAATATTTGCATCAGCTAGGCTTAGTGCTGCTCTACTTGCAAGGTCGATGTCGTTTGTGGAGTAAAGCACTTTTTCATAGTCTTTTAGCGCCTCCTTTTGTCTGCCTATTTTATAGAGATAATCAGCATAATCAAGCGCTGCAAGTTTTGTAAATTTTGAGTTTGCATGCTCTTCGTTTAAGATATCAAGCATATATTTTGCATCACTTGCGATGCTATCTTTTAGGTAGGCTCTAGCGATTAGATATAGCACTTCTGGGTAGTTTTCATCAGATGGGAATTTTCTAATCCAAGCCCTACCTTCACTTACGATATCTTTTGGCTCGATCTCTTCAAACTCATTTTTTGTCTCAAAAATTTTATCAAGAGCCCTTAGGCGAAATAGTAAAAATTCACTTGAAAAAAGGCTATTTGGATGCCTTTTTATCGCTGTTTGAGTATCTTTTACTACATTTTCATAAGCGCCCTTTTCATAAGCTCGTTTTATACTTATGTAGATATCAATATCATTACTATCAAGCCCAGCAATAGGAGCTTTGTTAAGATCAAGCGCTCCGATACTAGGATTTAACATATCTTTAAAATCAGGTTTAAAATTTAGTCCAGACTTTCTCTTGCTATTTTCACTAAGCGAAGTATCTATAATGATGCTAAAGTGTTTTGAAATGGTTGTTTTTGGGCTATCTTGTACGTTTTGACTGTTATAAAGCTCAGTTTTTATATTTAACAGTTTTGACGGTGCTTTTGGCATTATGACGATAAAAAGCTTGCCATCTTGCTTTTTATATTTTATATCCATTAATGGCAGTGTCGTGTCTTCAATTTTTGGCAAAATTTCATCATCGAGCATGCAGACATAGCGTTTGGTGTCATAGGCTAAAATTTGCTCCACGCATTCAAATTCTTGCTCATCGCTTAGCTGAAGAACGCTATAAGGTTTATCACCATTTGCGCCGCTATTTAGGCTAAGATTAAAAGCAGTTAGATAAAGCGGAAAAAATAAAATAATTAAGAGCTTTTTCATGCCACAATTATAGTTAAATTTTTTAAAATCCTGAAGCAAAGACAAAATGCTCAATAAATTCCAAAATCGCTCCAGAAAATAAAAACGAAAAGGCCGTTCCAGCTACCGCAATGCCAACAATTACTTTTAGCGCCATCGAAATATTTGCGGTGTAGAGATTTTTATCTTTTACGATCGGCTCTTTTAAAAACATAAAGACGATTAGCTTTAAATAGTAATAAATTGCAATGGCAGAATTTATCATGATTATAACACCAAGCACGATGTAATCAGACTTTATGAGCGATGAGATAAGCACCATCTTACCCCAAAATACACTAAAAGGTGGAATGCCAGCAAGGGCGATCATAAAAATTCCCATTATCACGGCGTAACTTGGCAGAATTTTAATAAGTCCTGAAAATTTCTCAAATGGGTGTTTAAAGCGTTTGTCCCAGCAGACGACATCGTCGCACCTTGCCACCCAGAGCATAGAAAACGCACCCAAATTTGCAAACAAAAACATGATCCAGTAGAAAAACAAGGCGACATTGGCTTCGTGAGAATTTGCCACAAGCGCACAAAGCACGACACCAGCGTGAGCTATGGAGCTAAAAGCAAGCATCCTTTTTACGTCTTTTTGCACTAGCGCCATAATGTTTGCAAGGCTCATAGTAAGCACGGCGATGATGTAGAGCATATCTTTTATCCACAAAATTTGCGAGCCTTCAAGCATCGCAAAAATTCTTAACGCGACGATAAATGCTGCCACCTTTGGCACGATCGACATATAGCCTGCTAGCGGGGCATTTGAGCCCTCATAAACGTCTGGGATCCATGTGTGAAAAGGTATGAGTGAGAGCTTAAAACCAATGGCAGAGGCTATGAAAACGCAGCCAAGCAAAATGATCAAATTTTGATTTAGGCTAAGATCTTTTATCACAATGCCGATACGAGCGATGTCTATTGAGTTTGTCGCTAGATAAAACATCGCTATCGCCATCGCGAAAAAGCCAGCCGATAGCGAGCCCATCGCAAAGTATTTAATGGCAGCTTCTACGCTTTTTGCCTTGTTGTGAAGGGCGATTAGGGTGTAGAGGCAAAGCGAACTGATCTCAAGGCCTAAAAAGATGATGAGTAGGTTGCTTGAGCTCACCATAAATAAAAATCCAGCGATCATAAACAAAAATAGCGCGTAGTACTCGTAAATTTTATACTCAAAATACTCTTTTGTACTAAGTGCCAGCGGTATGAAAAGGGCTGAGGCGATGAGGATGATGACTTGAGAGATGACCGAAACGCCATCAACTAAAAGCATATCCCAAAAGCTAAGACTAAGACCGTTAAAATCAAGTATTAGGCCCAAATTTACAAATATTGCGATGATACAAAATACGCAGTAGAAATTTCTTGAAAGATCTTTTTTTATGGTGCCAACGATTAAGATAAAAAGCGCAAAGATTATCATACTAAGCATCGGAGCAACCGAAGATAAAGAAATTTCTTTTAGGTCTAAAAAGGCTATTTCGTTCATAGTTTGCTCCCGCCATTTAAAGATAAAATTTTATCCTTTGTGTCGCTATCTACCGCTCTAGTTTGCATTTTATTTATTATATTTTGCACGCTTGGCTCAAGTGGTTTTAGTATCAAATTTGGAGCGACACCAAGAGCGATTATAAGTAAGCAAAGTGGTACAAGAGTGGCTAACTCTTTAAAATTTAGATCTTTTAGGCTTAAATTTTTCTCCTTGCACTCGCCAAAAAATACCCTTTTATAAAGCACCAGCATATAAACAGCGCCCACGATTATACTAAAGCCACCAAGTAGCGCAAAGAGCTTGTTTAGCTTAAAGACGCCAAGCAGGCTCAAAAACTCGCCCACAAAGCCGATAGTTAGCGGAAGGCCAATGCTTGCAAGGGTCGCTATAAAAAATATAAGCGCATACTTTGGCATCACCTTAGCAAGGCCGCCAAATTCGCAAATTTCTTTGGTGTGAGTTCTTTCATATATGACGCCAACTAGTAAAAATAGCGCACCGCTTACGATACCGTGGCTTATCATCAAAAATATTGAGCCGCCAAGACCTATCAAATTTAATGAAAAGATGCCAAGCATGATGACACCCATGTGTGAAATGGAACTATAAGCGATCACTTGCTTCATGTCGCTTTGAGCGTAGGCAACGAGGGCTGCGTAGATGATCATAATGATAGCTATGACACAAACGGCACCGCTTAAAAGTAGGCTTGCATCTGGGAAAAGCGGGAGTGAAAATCTTACAAAACCATATGTGCCCATCTTTAAAAGCACGCTAGCAAGCAGCACTGAGCCGATGGTCGGTGCCTGTCCGTGCGCATAAGGTAGCCACGTGTGAAATGGAAAAAGCGGAGTTTTCACACCAAAGGCAAAGAAAAATGCTAAAAATAGCCAAATTTGAGCATTTTCTACGATATCAAGCTTGTACCAGTCAAGCAAGCTAAAGCTAAAGGCACCACTTTTTTGGTAGCACAAATAGCCGATAAAGATGATCGCCACCAGCATAAAGACCGAGCCTAAAAATGTATAGATGAAAAATTTGATTGCAGCATAAATTCTATTTTTACTGCCAAAGGCACCGATGATGTAAAGTAGCGGTATGAGACTAAGCTCCCAAAAGCTGTAAAACAAGATCATATCAAGTGCGCTAAAGACGCCCATCATCGTGGTCTCCAAAAAGAGCACACTAATAACAAGGTGCTTTAAATTTCCATCATCGCTAAGTGCGGCGATAGAGATGAAGCTCATAAATGCACTAAGTACGATAAGTGCTAGCGAAATGGTGTCGATGCCGACAAAATAGCTGATATTTAGGCTTGGTATGAGCGAGACTTGATGCGTTAAAACAAAGTCATAACCCTGAAAATCGACATTTACGCAGATAAAAATAGCTAGCAAAAGCTCGATCAGCGCGATGCTTGCTCCATAAAATTTTATGCTTTTATTTTCTATTAAAAAGCCAAGTATTGCGCTTATTGCAGGGAAAAATATGATTACACTTAGCATTATTTGGCTCCGTTTAATAAAAATATAAAGCTTAAAAGCAAGACAAATCCTGTGACCATAAATCTAAGCATAATGCTTAAGTCGCCACTTTGCATTTTATTTGCTAAATATGCAAATTTATTTAGCGCTGTTGCGACTAGATCGACACTTTGGTCGATTATCATCTCATCAATCTTTTTACAAATTTGTGAAATTAACGTATAGCCATTTATGAAAAATTTCTCATAAAATTTTGGTATAAAGTAGGCATTTTGTAAAATTTTATAAGCTCTGCTCTCACAAATATTCTCTTTAAAAATTTCTCTTTTATAGGCAAATACAGCAAAGCCAGCGCTTGCTAGCACTAGACCAAGTGTTAAAACAAGTAAAAAAATTTCGCTACCGTGAGATAAATTTAGTGAAAAATCTTTTAAGCTTTTTTCTAAAAACTCACTAAAGTTGCTCCAAAAAAAGCCACTTATGACTGAGAGAATTCCAAGTACGCCCATGCCAGCTAGCATGTAGTTTTTGGCTTCATGTGCATGCTTCTCGCTCTTTGGCCTTGCAAAAAAGACTAGCATGACAAGTCTAAAGCTATAAAATGCCGTAAGCACCGCACCAAATAGCAAGATAGCCCACAAAATTTGATTTTCGCTGAAGGCAACCTCTAAAATTTTATCTTTAGAGAAAAAGCCAGCAAATGGATAAAATCCAGCCAGCGCGCAGCTTGCGATGATAGAAAGAACTGCAGTTGGCTTCATAAATTTATAAAGCCCACCCATTTTTTTGATATTTAGCTCGTCATTCATCGCGTGCATGACGTTGCCAGCGCATAGAAATAGAAGTGATTTGAAAAATGCGTGCGTGATAAGGTGAAAAAGTGCAATCTTATAAGCGCCAAGACCAGCGGCAACAAACATATAACCAAGCTGAGAAAGAGTCGAGTAGGCGATAATCTTTTTAAGGTCGTTATGCACTAGCGTGATACTGGCCGCAAATATCGCTACAAATGTGCCAAGATAAGCGATAAAGTGCGAGACTTCAGGTGCATTTATAAAGATAAAATTTGCACGTATCACTAGATAAACGCCAGCTGTTACCATGGTCGCTGCGTGAATAAGTGCAGAAACTGGAGTTGGCCCCTCCATGGCGTTTGCAAGCCAAGTGTGAAATGGAAACTGCGCGCTTTTACCCATGGCGCCTATAAAAAGAAGTGTGGCAATGATGCCTAAATTTAGCCCACTAAAGTCGCTTCTAGCGTTAAAAACCTCGCTAAATTTAAGCGAGCCAAAGCTATAAAATATATAAAAGATGCCAACAAGCATCGCAAGGTCAGCGACTCTATTCATTATAAAGGCCTCGTTTGCAGCGATGTTTGCGCTAGGCCTTTTATACCAAAAGCCAATGAGTAGCCACGAGCAAAGTCCAACGCCCTCCCAGCCGATAAATAGCCCTATAAAGTTATCGCTTGAGACAAGGACGTTCATGCAAAAGACAAAGAGCCCAAGATAACTAAAAAAGCGGTTAAAGCTTGCGTCATCTTTCATGTAGCCAATAGAATAGATATGCACTACACTGGCCACCACACCCACAGTGCTAAGCATAATAAGGCTAATGGCGTCAAGATAGAAGCCAAAATTTAAATCCAGACCACCAAAATTTATAAATTCTTTTAGTGATAAATTTAGCGGTTCATCTATGCCAAGACTGGCTGCTAGCATAAGTGAAGCGGTGGTGCTAATAATCATGAGAAGTGAGCAAAAAACACCAATTAGTAAATTTTTACTGCTATGTGAAAAAAGTCCAGAAACGATAAAGCTAAGCAGTGGAAAAAATAGCGAAATACAAAATAAAATCATCCCTTAGCCTTTCATATTTGTCATCGAATCTAGACTAATGCTACCAGTCTTTTTGTACCAAAGCACTAGTAAGCCAAGCCCCACAGCGACTTCACTAGCTGCGATAGCAACTATAAAAAATGCAACTATTTGCCCAGTTAGATCAAAGTGGTATTTTGAGATAGCCGCGAGTGCGATATTTGCCGAGTTTAGTAAAATTTCACTTGAGAAAAATAGCATGATCAAATTTCTTCTTCGCATTATGCCAATTAGCCCTATGACAAAGACTAGACTTGCAAGGATGAGATAGTGAGTAAGTCCTATCATAGCATCTCCTCTAGTGTATTTTGAGTATTTAGGTCTTTATGTATCAAGATAATGCCAGCAACCATTGCTATAAGAAGCATTACAGCACACATCTCAAAAGCGATTAAATACTTGCTAAAAAGCAAAATTCCAATAGCCTCGATATTGCCAAGCTCGCTAGCAATGGGACTTAATCCATCAAATTTTGCACCATAAAGAGGAGCTAAAAATATAAATATCAAAAGAAGCGCTATAAAGCTACTTAAAATATAGATAGTGATCTTTGCTTTTTTGCTACTTTTTGGCTCACACTCTTTGCTACTATCAAAAAACATCATTGCAAATGCATATAAAACGACCACAGCACCTGTGTAGACTATTATCTGTACTACGCCTAGAAATTCCGCTCCAAGTAAGAAAAATATAGCCGAGATAAAGACCATGCCAGCAGCTAGTGCAGAGACTGCATTTAGTGCGTTTTTACAAAATACACTAAAAGAAAAACTCACCAAAACCAAGGCGCTAAAAAGATAAAATGCAAAGCTCTCATACATCTTTTGCCCTTTTAAAATTTATACTACTCATCACTTTTTGTCTCATTTTCATTTATAGATGCATTTGGCGTCTTTTTGATTAAGCTATCAGCATTTTTAGGAAGCGCTCCGTATCCTTCAAACTCGCTTTGATCTTTTAAAAATTTATCTTTTGTCAAAAACTCATCTTTTGTGCCAAATATAATCCTGCTCTTGCTAGCAACTTCGTACTCTTGTCCGCAAACTATCGCAAGCTCAGGACAAACATCAGCACAAAATCCACAATAGACGCATCTACTTAAATTTATTGAGTAGCTTGTGACCTTTTTGCGTCCATCTTCGCCAAGTGAAGTCTTCATCGAAATGCAGTTGCTAACGCAAATTTTCTCACATAACCCACACCCAATGCAACGTTCATTTTCACTTTCAATAAATTTTAAAAGCTTGTGAATGCCCCTATATCTAGCATTTAGCTCCATCTTTTGCATAGGGTATTTTAAAGTATGTGACTTGCTAAAGAGCATCTGCTTTATCGTGACTTTTAGTCCGATCAAAAGATCAGGCTTAAATGTGACAGCGATGAAGTGCTTAAATTTATCAAACGCACTCTTTGGCTTTAACTTTTCATCTATTAAAATATATTTTTTCTCACTCATTATTCGCCTTAGATTAGTAGCATAAAGCCAGTGATTACGATATTTAAAATTCCAAGTGGAAGCAAAATTTTCCAGCAAAATGCACTTAATTGATCAACTCTTAAATGTGCCCATGAAGCCCTTACCCAAAGAAAAAAGAAAAAGACAACGCTTGATTTTAAGATGATCATCAAAGCGCCTGGGATAAATAAAAATTCGTTAAATCCACCTAAAAATAAAATCGTAATAATGATGCTAGCAGCGATCATATTTGTGTACTCGCCGATGAAAAACATCGCCCATCTCATGCCGCTATACTCGGTGCCATAGCCTGCCACTATCTCTGTTTCGTTTTCTGTTAAGCAAAATGGTGTTCTATTGCACTCCACAAAGCTTGCTATTAAAAAGAGTAAAAAAGCAAGGGGCTGCTTGAATATAAGCCAGCCAAAAATTCCTTTTTGATAGTTGTTTATATCCACAAGTGAGAGTGAGCTAGTTACCATTACAACGCTTAAAAGAGCCATGCCAGCGACTATTTCGAAACTAAGAAGTGAGACTACTGCGCGAGCCGCGCTAATTAGTGCAAATTTATTATAGCTAGCAAGACCTGCTGCAAGTGGAGAGAAGACGCAAACCGAAGCAACACCAGCGATGTATAAAATACCAACATTAATATCTGAGAGAATTGGACGTAATGTATGTCCAAAAATTTCAAACTCAGGCAAAAACGGCACAGGTGCAAGCGCTGCAAATGCGGCAATGGCTGATATTAGTGGAGCTATTAAAAAGATAAATTTATTCGTATTTGCTGGCACGATGTCCTCTTTTGTAAAGAGTTTTATCATGTCAGCTACTATCTGTAAAATTCCAGCAGGTCCCACCATATCAGGCCCAACGCGGCGCTGCATGTAGGCTAGTACCTTTCTCTCAGCATAAGTTGCAAGCCCTGCAAGGCTTGCCATGACGGCTAAGATGACCACGGCTTTAATGATAGTGCTTAGCACAAAAAATAGTGTTTCACTCATCTTTTGCCTTTATGATTTTAACTGCGGCGTAGCTTTTACCATTAAATATAACCCCCACATCAAGCTTGTTGTCATAATCACCTAAATACGCAGCGACTCCACCAAGCTCACTGTCAAGCTCCACGCAAATGGCAAGCTTGTGCCCATCTTTTTCTAAAATAATCGCTTCATTTTGTGAAATTTCAAATTTAGCCATAAATTCGCTACTTGCATAAAGCTTCGCTCTTTTGGCTGTTTGTGTGGCATAGTTTGCAAAAAATGATGGCAAATTTATAGGATTTACAAGGCTAACTAGAGCTTCACCATCTTTTAAATTTATGTTCTTGCTATCTTTTAAAAGTGGCTCTATATCATCATTTGGTGTGAAATTTGAAATTTCAAGCTTATAACCTCTGTGACTTGTGCCGTCGTTTACGTAAAAATTTTCTAAATCATCAAATTTAATGCCTCTATAACCCTTTTCTTTTGGTAAATTTGGCGTGTAATCAATCGTATTTTTAGCCATTAGCCCAAGTGCGTTTGCGATATCGTTTAGAAAATAACCTTTGTGCAGTATCGCCACATTTGTTGGCACTAAGGCGTTATTTATGCTTGTAAAAGTGCCCTCTTGCTGATTTAGCGCGCTAGCATCGATGTCACCTTCAAAAATACTAAATTTATAATCGCCATTTTCGTTATAGCCAAGCGTCTTACCAGGCTCTTTCTCGCTTGTAAGAGTGCAAATTTTAGCAACGCCAAGTGAGTTTGTGCGTGGTGGTATTAGCATCACACGAAACGGCGTAGCTCTTGCGATCACTCCAGTAAGTGCAGCTAGTAAATTTGCATTTTCATCTGTGTAAAAATCGCTTCCTAAAATGAGCGTAAATTTGCTTTTGTCATCACTTAAAGCCGGTATATCTAAGCCAAAATTTTCATCAAAATTTTCAAGCTTTGATGTAAGTGCGCTAGATAAATTTTTGCCCCAGTTTTTAAGCACAAAGAGTAAAATTTGCTCTAATCTTCCAGCTTCATGTGTTACGTAGATAAAATTTTTAGAATATTTTTTAACGATTTCATCGGCTATGTGATGAAAGTAAATTCCAGTTGCTTTATTCATTTTTAAAGCGTTATTTAACTTAAAGCTTGTCACTGGGCTTTCGTGTCTTAAGAAACTGCCAGCAGTGATGATAAAATCGCTATTTTTAATATCTTCATAGTCTGCGTTATACGAGCTAAGCCCGCTAAATTCGCTAAATTTATTTAAAAATTTTTGATAATTTAGCGCCTCATTATTTATTAAATTTAGATCAAATTTCTCTCTTAAACGCTCTAAAATAAGGGCCTCTTCGTTCGTGATAAAGCTATTAAATTTTATATTTTTGATCGCACCATTTTTAATATTTAAAGCAATCTCTTCAAATTTTTCTTCATTTTTACAGGCAAGCTCGTTGTGAAAGTCATAACCAAACCTAGCTGCCCCACTTACCTCACCAAATGTAAAATCATTGCTGACGCGGTAAATTTGCTTACTTCTGTCGCTAGTGCTCTTTTCTTTTACATCATAGTAAATTAGCTCGCAGTCGCTTTGATGTGGATTTGCTGCTGGGATAGGGTTTAGCTCCCAGATATTTGTGTTATATTGAAAATGCGAACTAATAAGTGCTCCAGTAGGGCAAACACTGATACACTCACCGCAAAATGAGCAGTCAAGACTCTCGCCAACGCTTGGACCTATTAAGCTTTTTTGCATCTTACTAAAAACTGCGTAGGCATCTTTTGGCATACTCTCTTTTAGCTCTTTTGGTACCTCAACACCCCTTGGTACGGTCTTTAGTGCACTCTCACCGATCCTATCTTTGCAAACAGTGACACATCTTTCGCAGACTATGCAAAGAGCTGGATCGTAGTTGATTAGCCCCCATTTTTTATGTGGTTTGTGCGTGTCAACGATGGCAAATTTTTGTTCATTTACTTTTAGATGTGTGGTTAAATTTTGTAGTTCACATTCACCGCTTTTGTCACAAACGCCACATTGAATCGGATGATTTACGCAGTAAGTCTGCATGATCGCGTTTCGCTCGGCAGCGATTTCTGGCGTGTTTGTATAAATTTGCATATCCTCTTTTGCTTTGGCATTACAGCTATAAACTACTTTGCCATTTGCCTCGACCATGCAAAGCCTACAAGCAAGAGTTGGTGAGCAGCCGCTAAGATAGCAAAGAGCTGGGATATAAATTCCATTTGCTCTTGCGATATTTAGGATGCTCTCGCCTTCATCTGCCTCTAAAATTTGATCATTTATGCTTATTTTCATTTACTAACTACTACTTGTTTAAATACGTATCCATCAAATTCTTTTACGCCAAATATCGCAACTGTGCCTTTTAGCGAATGGTCTAGTTTAAATTTTGCCTTCACACTAAAATCTTTTGCTTTAAGTTCTAGTATATCGCCATCTTTTGCCTTTGCTACGATGCC
The DNA here is from genome assembly GCF_002914005.1 of Campylobacter concisus. Classification (GTDB taxonomy): domain Bacteria; phylum Campylobacterota; class Campylobacteria; order Campylobacterales; family Campylobacteraceae; genus Campylobacter_A; species Campylobacter_A concisus_N. The sequence continues at coordinate 12,761 of NZ_POZU01000013.1, forward strand.
AAATTGCACGCCACCTACGATCTCATCGCTTGCACCTTTGTTTAGATAAACGACCGCTCCGTCAAAATTTTCAAGCTCTTTTAGCTCGTCTATTTTGTGATAATCATTAAATTCTTTTTTACAACCACCAGCCAAAACGACATTTTTGCCTAAAATTTCAAGTAGCCAAAAGATCGCATCTTTATCTGGATGAGTAAAAAATGAATCATCAATAACGATGTTTTTAACATCCTTTATCCACTCGCCTAGCTCTTCAAATTCCTCTTCACCAACATTGCACTCGCCGCTTATCAGCCCATCATCAAGCTCGCTAAAAAACTCATCGCAAGACAAATTTGCGTATTTGCAAAGAAGAGCTAAGACATAGCTTATTGAGCCTATTTCGCAGCGGATTAAATTTTCGCCGCCAAGCTCGCTATCTTCGATGCAAGAGATGTATTTAAACTCGTGCTCTTTTATCTTTTTTGCTAAATTTTTGTCGCTCAAGCTTAGTAAATTTGCGATGCTTAAGCTTTTGCCTGCTATTAAATCATTAAATTTCATATCTTGCCCTTTTTTATGGTTAATACCCAATCAACTTGGTTAAATTTAAGCGAATTCATCACTTTGCAGTTTAGATTATAAGCTAAATTTACAGCCTTTGCCACACCGCTAAAATCGCCTATCTCAAATAAAAATATAATCACTTCACCAGGCTCGCTAGCCTTTATCTGCTGTCCAAGAGCGCTCAAAAACTCACTCTTTAAGTGTCTAAGATCGATCCTTCTCATCTGTCGACCTCGCCTAAGATGATATTTGTGCTACCAATTATCGTAGCGACGTCAGCAACGTACTGGCCTACCAATAAATCTTCATAAATAGCGCAGTGCCAAAAGCTTGGTGTACGAATTTTTAGGCGATATGGACTTGCGCTACCGTCTGAGTTTATGTAAATTCCAAGCTCGCCTTTTGGCGACTCGCTAGCAAAGTAAATTTCACCCTTTGGTGGCTTTAGCCCCTGAGTTATTAGCACAAAATGTTGCATTAGTGAGTAGTTTTGGCTCATTATCTGCTCTTTTGAAGCGCTCACGTAATCTGGTGCATCAGCGATAATGGCAGGGCTGCTTGTCTGATACTTGCTAACACACTGCTTTAAAATTTTCACACACTCACGCATCTCTTTCATGTAAAGCAGATACCTTGCGTAGCAGTCGCCGTGTGTCGCATAAGGCACGTCAAATTCTAGCTCATCATAGATGAGATATGGCTCTTCTTTTCTTATATCACGCGCCACGCCGCTTGCTCTTAGCATGACGCCAGAGCAGCCAGTACTAAGGGCTAGTTCTTTACTAATTACGCCCACATCTACAAGCCTTGCTTGCCAAATTCTATTTTCACTTAGCAGATCTTCATAAAGTGTGATGTCGCTTGGAAATTTTTCACAAAATTTAAGCAGCTCCTCGCACCAGTCATCAGGCAGATCAAGCGGCACGCCACCGATCCTTATCGAGCTATGTGTTAGCCTTGCGCCGCAGTATTTTTCTATTAGATCAAGGACGTATTCGCGCTCTCTAAATGCATATAAAAAGACGCTCATTGCCCCCACATCAAGGGCGTGCGTAGCTAAAAATAAAAGGTGCGAGCTGATGCGGTTTAGCTCTAAAAGCATCACTCTAATAATCTGCGCACGTCTAGGCACTTCTATAGCACAAAGCTTCTCCACAGCCGCGCAAAATACGTAGTTATTCGCACTTGATGCGATGTAATCGACCCTGTCAGTTACTGGGATAAATTCCTGATAGGTCATATTTTCAGCCATCTTCTCAACGCCTCGGTGCATAAAGCCAACCTCTGGTAAGGCCCTTACGACCTTTTCGCCATCAAGCTCAAGCACAAGCTTTAACTGACCATGTGCGCTTGGGTGTTGTGGGCCAAAATTTAGTATCATCTTGCCGTCATTTTGCTCAAATTCTAAATTTTCAAAAAATGGTTTTAAGCGGTTTGGTGACTGACTCAAGGTCTTTCCTTTACTATCTGGCTCTGGCTAAATTTAGCCTTTTTGACAAATTTTACGCCGCCATCTTCTTGATACTCATACTCTTCGCTAAATGCCCTTGAAAATCCAAAGGTATCTTTCTCTTCAATATAAGCTGGATCGCGGTTCTCTTCGCCAATTTGCTCTCTAAACTCACGCCCAAAAATTTTATCCACCTCGTACCATTTGGCAGCCTCGTCGCCAGTTAGCGGATAGCTCTTTAAGAGCGGGTGTGAGTGCCAGTCATCAGGCATGATGAGACGTTTTAAATTTGGATGATCTTTAATGAGAACGCCGCTTAAATCATACATCTCGCGCTCAGCCCAGTTTGCGCTTTTGTAAAGCTTGCAAACACTTTTTAGCATTTCATCTTTTTTTACAAAGCATTTTACACGAGCGCGTCTATTTTTACTAATGCTAAGAAGCTGATAAAAGACCTCATATCCGCCTTTTGCACTTATAAAATCAAGTGCTGCAAGCTCACTAAGCTGTTCGTAACCAAAAGATTTTAATACTTCAAGCGCTTTAAAATTTTCACTAGAATTTATATAAATTACAAGTTGATCAAACTCCACGTAGCTAGATAAAATTTCTACTCCGTTTTGCTCTAAGATGGCTAGCTCCTCATCAAATTTAGAACCTCTTACCTCATCTTTTGGCGTCTGCTTTTCTATATAAAATTTCTCTTTGTAATACTGCTTTTTTTGCAGATCATTATTTGACTTATACTCTCTCATATCTCGAGCTTTCTTGGCTTTTGCGCCCTAAATGCACTTTGTTTTCTTATCTTTTTTTGAAGCATCATAAGTGCATATTGAAGCGTCTCTGGGCGAGGAGCACAGCCTGGGATGTAGATATCAACTGGTATTATTCTATCGACACCTTGAACGGTTGAATAGGTGTTAAACATGCCACCAGTGTTTGCGCAGCTACCCATCGAGATGACCCACTTTGGCTCAGGCATCTGGTCGTAAAGGCGCCTTGTAAATTCTGCGTGTTTTTTAGTTAGCGTGCCAGCTATGATCATCACCTCTGAGTGTCTTGGACTGGCGCGAAATATGGTGCCGAATCTATCAAAGTCATACCTACTAGCTCCGCTTGCCATCATCTCGATCGCACAGCAAGCAAGTCCATAACTAAGAGCCCAAAGCGAGTTGCTCCTACCCCACTGCACGAGTTTATCAACGGTTGTTAAAACGACTGGCAAGCCACCATTTGCAGCGTAATTTATCTGATGCTTTGCCATTTAAAGACTCCTTTTTGCCAAGCATAAGCAAAGCCGATAAGTAAAATCGTCACAAAAAGCAACATTTCGATTAGTCCAAAAATTCCAAGTAGCCTAAAATCCACCGCCCACGGATACATAAAGATGACCTCAACGTCAAATAAAATAAATAAAATTCCATAAAAAAAGTAGTGGATATTTATCTTATTTGGCTGTTTTACGGTGGTTGGACCACACTCGTAAAAGCCAAGTTTTAGACGCTGGGTATTGCGGTTGGCTAATTTTTTACTTATTTTTGAAGATAAGAATGTTATTAAACAAAATGAACAAGTCGCTAGTAAAAGTATGATAAATGCACCAAAATAGGTACTTTCAAGCTCTGAATGTGACATACTTTGCCTTTTTTAATTTTTAAGATTCTACTAAATTTAAATTTATTTGAGCTTGAAATGGCTTAAGAGTAGGGTGAGTATTGTGCTTTTGTGTAAAAATTACTCCTATTTTATCTTCTCAACTGCATCTTTTGCAGCACTTATTCGCTCGCTCTCATCTAGCTCACGCACAAAGCCATCTTTTACTAAGATGATCCTAGTTGCTACATCAAAGTAACTATCATCGTGGCTAACAGCGATTATGCTGATGCCCTTACTTTGTAAAAACGGCAAAATTTCTTTATAAAATTTTCGCTTAAAGAGCGGATCTTGATCGGCCGCCCATTCATCTAGGATAAGGATAGAGCGGTGCTCTAATATGGCTATTAGTAGGCTTAGACGCTTTCGCTGACCGGTTGAGAGTTGCGTGGTACTAAGCTTATTATCTATGACACTTACTTTTTTGTCGATCTCAAGTAAGGCTAAAAGCTCGTCTATTTCGCTTTGGCTAGCAAAGCCATTATGAGAGAGCGTTTGCGAAAATAGATAAAAATCGGCAAAAATAGCGCTAATCTTTGCCTGATAGCTTTGTAAATTTCCTTCATCTATCTTTGTGCTATCAAGGTAAATTTCACCACTACTTGGGCGCATAAGGCCACAAAGTAAATTTATAAGCGTACTTTTGCCACTGCCATTTTTACCGATAATAAATGTTATCTCACCGCGTTTGATCTCTAAATTTACGTCTTTTAGGCAAAATTTGCCGTGAGTGTAGTTGAAATTTATATCTTTTAGTTTTATGCTTTGCCAATTATCGCTTAGGCTATCGTCAAATTTAAAGCCTTCCTTAAATTTATTTAGATTTAAGCTCGTGATCTTTTCTAAACTCACTTTTGCGCTAAGTGCGGTTGGTATGGAGCCAACCATACTCATAAATGAGCCTCTTAAAAATAGTATCGTTAGGCTAATGCTTAGTGCTGTTTGCATGCTCGCCCAGTCAAATGCTACGCACAAAAATACACAAAGTCCAACTGAGCCAAGAAGCATAATATTTGTAAAATTATCACTTAATGCGTGATAAATATCGGCTTTTACCATATTTTGACGTTTTTTATCGCCTGTAAAATTTAACTCATCAAAGCAGACACTTGCCCTTGCTCTATTTAAACTAAGCTCTCTATGCCCCTCTACGATATCGTCGTAGTGCTTTTGCAATGCGTCATCTTGAACTCTAGAATACTTAAAATAAAGATGAATTTTTTTCATAAAAAGCGTATTTATAAAAAGAGTCGCACCGATCCAAACGGATAAAAAGATAAAAATTTTTGGAGCGATTACACAAAGATAGATGCTGGCACAGACGATAAAAACTAGGCTTTGTATAAAACCAGTAGCACTCATAAAAGCAAATGTGATCGTTTTTATGTCATTGTTTAGACTAGCTATGATCTTTGCCTTGCCGATCTCATTTATCACGCTATTTGGCGTATCTAAAATTTGCTTTACACTTTGATATCTTAGCTCGTAGATAAATTTATGTCCAAAATTTGTAAGCGATATATTTGCGGCGATGGCGCTTATAAAAAATAAAAGTAAGACTACTATAAATTTAATTGCAAGAATCGGGTCAAATTCTTTTAAGCTTACAAGCTCATTATTTATAAATGAAAGAGTCCAGACGCCAAGCCCGCTAAATACGAGTGTTAATAACACTATTTTAGAAATTTGATAGATATTTTTTTTAATTAAATTTGCAAGCATTACATCGCAGCTCGTGGCTGAATGATATTTGGCTCATACTTTTGTTCAGTATTTTCGCTCATTATGCGAAGCACCTTACTTCGTTTTATCTTAGCATCATCTTTAAATATCGCACGCACTTTGTCCATACCAGCGTAAAAATCACGCATAAGCACGATGCAGATATATTTGCCAAAAAATGTCGGCTTAATAATGCCATTTTCTTCATATACCGCATTTACAAGCTTAAGCAAGCTAAGCTCCATAAATAAGACCTTGTTGATGTTTGTGTTATTTTCGTCATTATATCTTTTAATATCAACTCCACCATCAAAAAGCCTTGTTAAAAACGTGTATTTAAGTCGCTCTTTCTTGCTAAAACCACATTTTGCGATGACTGGGCTTTGCCTATTTTTTATCCTTTTGCCGTATTCAAGTAGATTAAACGCATTTATTACAAGCTCACCGTTAAGAAAGCTAAATGCTCCGCTACCAACGCCAAGATACTCTAAATTTGAGCCAACATATTCGTCGCGAAGGTCAGCACTTTTTTCGTTTGAAAACGCCCAAGCATTGCTCTGCTTGTATCCGCCCTTAGCAAATTCACTCACGATGATCTCGTAAAATTCACGCTCGTTATCTACGTTTGAAACGCCAAGCGAGCGAGCTATATTCTCTCTTGTTAGCTCTGATTTCATGAGTGGATAGAAGGTGATTTGTTGTGGAGAGATCGATTTCGCAGTATTTATGTCGTTTATGAGCTGCTCTTTTGTTTGATTTGGCAGGTTAAAGATGAGATCGAGGCTAATGACTGGGATCTTGCCAAGAGCAAGCTCAAGCTTTCTTTTTACCTCCTTGGCTGAGCCAAATTTTTCATATCTGCCAACTCTCTTTAACGTTTCATCATCAAAGCTTTGTACGCCAACGCTTAAGCGATCAATTAATCCATCAAATCTAGCTAAACTCTCGGGTGAGATGTGATTTGGATCGCTTTCTGCTGAAATTTCATCTATACTAAAAAGCTCTTTTGCAAGCTTAAGCGTTTTCTCAAGCTCAGGTTCATTTATAAGCGTCGTGCCACCGCCAACATAAAGTGAATCAAAGTCAAACCCAGCCTCTTTAACCTGCCTCATCTCTTCACGTAAATTTTCAAAGTAAACTTTTGCAAGTTCTTGCTCATAGTGGTACTTATGAAACGAGCAATATGGACAGAATGTGTGACAAAATGGCACGTGCGCGTAGAGCATATACTTTTTGTCTTTTTTTGGAGTTTTGGTGTAGGTTGTGGTTAAAATGTCTATATTAAATTCATTATATAGTGATCTTTGAATAGAATTATGAGCGTAATTTATGGCAAAATTCTCGACAATATTTTTAAAGATCATAACTAATCGCCTTAAATAAGTTTGGTTTTAAATTAATGTGTTAGGATAGCTAACTTTTAATAAATTTAGCCTTGCATCGGTATAAAAATTTAGTAAAAGATGAAACTCACTTAAGGCTTTTGCTTATAAAAACACACTATTTTTAGTATTTGGCTTAGTTTTTAATAATCACCTTAAGTGATAAATTTAATATCTTACTTCTTGGCCCTTGAGATGATTTTGCTCGAGTCAAGCTCAAATCTTATTTTCTCATTTTTTCACAATCTATTGTTTCCAAATAATAAAATTTACCAAGTGTTGATAGGGCTTTGATGTTATAAAGTTTTACAATATTGCTTCTACATTCTATTTCATAATAGGTATTACTTTTATCAGGCTCTTTATCTTTACTGTAAATTTGAAATGGTAAAGCACCTAGCGTACTTTTTTCAATAGATAAATATTTAAATTCAACATTTGTCATCCCAAGCCTATTTGCGATCGCCCCTAAAAGAAAGCAAGATAAAATCGCAATTATTATAATTGATACAGTCATTACGAAGACTATATATTCATTTTTTTTATAAAAATATTCCAAACCTTTAAAATAGACCAGTGTTACAATACAAAATGCAATCATCACCAACAAGAACTCTTCTATAAGATCATAATTTATAGGTAGCTCTTTTTTAAGAATAAAAATTAAAGTAAAACATATAAGCACCAATACTACAATAGCTGCAACTACTGCCATAGTAAAGCAAAAAAAGAGTGATCTTTTGTATTTATATCAAAATAAATTATAAGAAATAAGTAAATAGAAGAAACAACTAAAGAAATAATAAGTAAATCAATAAGCATTATTTTGTTTGCAACAATAGTATTTAATGCTGCCATGCAAACTACTGCCAGAAAAGGAAGTAGACAAAATCCAAAGTAAAACATCCAGGTTTTATCTTTTTTATTTTCATAGTAGCCTGGATAAATCAGACAAGGAAATATAATAGCAAGCGAAAAAAAAGTCGATATAAAAAAGAATGATACACCAACGTATGCTACATCTGCTCCACCTAAATCTAGAAAATATTTTACCTTAATCCCAAAATATGCAAAATAATAGATCATACCAACCAAACTAATGCCAGATAGTATTAATGGATGAAATTTTAATAAAGTACTTACAAGAATTTCATTTGTAAATTCTGGCTTATCTTTTTCTTTCATTAGTTCTAAAATTTCTTGATAACTCAAATTTAAATCCTAAAAATTTATAAAAACTTGCTATTTAAGCACCTTTGCGATTTCGCTCCAGCCCAAATTCTCAGCAAATTCAGCCGCCGTTTTGCCACTTTTTGTGCGGGCATTTTTGTCGGCACCGTTTTCTAGCAAGAGATTTACAAGATTTAAATTTCCTGCGATCGCCTCGTTGTGAAGCTGCGTATAGCCAAACTCATCAGCATCCGTGACCATATTTGGGTGCTCTTTTATATACTGTTTTACTTGCTCATATGTATTTTTGCTCATTGGATGCTCTATCAAATTTTCAGGATACTCTTTTTGCTCATAAACTACCAAAATATCGTTAAAATCGCCAAAATCAAGCCCCCACTCTTTATCGTGCTCTTTTAGCTCTTTCTTTTGCATGCGTGAGCGCATCGCCTGCACGCTAAATCCGCCGTATGCGCGTCCATCTATCGAAAAGAGCCAGTCACTCATCTCGTCTATCTTTGCGCTTATTTGGTCGCCTAACTTCACGTTTCGCACGGCGTCAGGCTCGTTTACGAGCGTACCATATATCGTTTCGCCGTCAAATTCCACATCGTCTATCCACATGTGCTCGCCGACTTCTTCGCCATTTACGACATCTAAGAAGCAAATTTTTACCATTGCATAGTCAAGCATAGGTACGATCCTGTGGCGCTCCCAGTAAACCTCACGCCAAAAATATCTAAAGCTCTCTCTGGCCTGCTCAAACGCACGCTGCATATAGTCTTCGTCGCTACTTACAAAATAGATTGGCATTTGCTTGCCAAGATCGATTTGTTTACCGAGAATTTTCTTAAAAAAGCTCATTTTCTGTCCTTATTTTTCATTTTAGATAGATCAAATTTGAATGCAAAATGATAAGATAAATTTCACTCATAAATCCGACAAATTTTAAATCCAAAAATTACGTAATGATTTCAAAATTTAGCCTACCAACTTCAAATTTAAACAAAAATGTCGTGAGATGGATTTAAATGTTACGACTAAAAATTAAGCGTGCGCTAGGCATACAGCCTGCGGAGTGAAAATTTTTCTAGCTCATTTAAAGGCACTCACGAGAGGCCGTTACTTTAGGTTTTTAAAGCTTATCGGAAGTTCTAAATTTAACCCCCTAACCAGCTTTATACACTCCTGCAGATCGTCTATGCTTTTGCTAGTCACTCTGATCTCTTCGCCCCTGATCTGCGCGCTCACCTTGATCTTTGAGTCTTTGATGGCCTTGGTGATCTTTTTTGAGTTTTCACCATCAAGCGTATCGTTTAGCTTTAGTGTCGCCTTCAAATTTCCACCACTCGCTGGCTCTCTTTTTGTCTCTGTGATCGCTACTGGCGGGATGTTTCGCTTGATGAGTTTTGAGATAACTATATCTTTTAGTGTGTCGATCTTGTTATCGCTTGAGCTAAGAAGCGTGATAAATTTCTCTTTTTCATTTAGCTCAACTTCGGCCGCAAGACCTTTAAAGTCATACCTAGCTGCGATCTCTTTTTTCGCTGTCTCAAGAGCGTTTTTAACCTCCATCATATCGACCTCAGCACTTATATCAAAACTATGCTCAGTTGCCATTTTTATCCTTTCAAATTTATTTAAATAGCCCTTTGATCTTCTCAAAAATCGACTTTTTGCCAGTCTCTTCTTGCTCTACTGCCTCTCCAATCTGCTGCACAGCAGTTTGTGCGTAGATGATAGCTCCATTTGGATCACAGTTAAAGAGATTTGAATATGAGCTTGATTTGTTTAGATCAAGTGGATTTGGCTCCACGACCTCAGTGGCCTCGAGCAGGCCTATTTCTAGCTCGTATGCGTAGTTTAGAGCATCTAAAAAGACAGGTAAATTTTGAGCGTAAAAGCCATCAATCGCATCTTTTATCTCACCACCTGCTTCATAGTCAGCCTTTAGTTTAGCTACGTTTTTAGCACTCACATAAGCACCACAGCAGTAGTTTTCGGTGATCTCATTGTAAATTTCGCCACTAAATTTATCCAAAAACTCACTTGGTAAAATTTCTCGCCAGTTGCTGATGTAGTTTTTAAATTTCTCGTTTTGCTGCGCCAAAGAGCTTAGCGATGTGCCCCGAGTGTAGAAATACTTTCTAAAAAATCCTTGCGTGACGGCGATACAAAAGCCGTGAGTTTTGTTAAAAATTTTATCGTCTTTATACTGTAACGCAGCGCTTAGTGTATCTTTATACTTTTGGGCGTAAAATTCCTCTACGCCAGCCTTGCTAGCAAGCGCTAAAACCTCGTCAAATTTACCAGCCCTTGCAAGCTCAAGTGCCTCAAAATACCACTTTGAAATTTCATCTTCGCTAATGGCGTGATAGCTTATATCATAGCCCATTATCTGCTCTCATTTATGAAATTTTCGATGTTTGCGACAATCTTTGTGATGAGTGTCTTTCTAGCCTCCAAGCTGCCCCATGCCACGTGCGGCGTGATGAGTAGATTTTCTTTGTTCTTTACATTTAAAAATGGGCTATTTTCGCTCATTGGCTCGCTTTCTAAAACGTCAGTGCCAAAGCGTAAATTTCTCTCATCTATCGCCCTTGCCATCGCAGCTTCATCCACTATGCCGCCACGTCCTAAATTTAGCACTATCGCATCATCTTTTAGCAAATTTATCTCGTTTGCACCCAGTAAATTTCTAGTTTTTTCATTTAGCGGTGCGTGGATGCTGATGATGTCGCTGTTTCTTAGTAGCTCATCTAAGCTTTTTTGCTTAAATTCGCTATTTTTATTTGCTCCGCTTGTCGAGTAGTAGCTCACATTTGCGCCAAATGCACGCGCCACTGCCGCCACACCGCGTCCTATCTCGCCAAGTCCGATGATGCCAAATTCTTTGCCAGCGATCTCGCTGATATCTGCGCCAAGATAGGTGAAAATTTCGCTTTTCACCCACTCGCCACTTTTTACGTAGTGATCATAAAATTTGATGCGGTTTGTTAGCTCAAAAAGTAAGGCAAATGTGTGCTGCACGACGCTTGCGGTTGAGTAGCCAGCTACGTTTTTAACAGCTATGTTTTTAGTTTTTGCATGTTCTAGATCGACATTATTCATGCCAGTTGCGCTTATGCAGATAAGCTTTAAATTTGTCGCCTCCATCACGGCTTTGTCGATCATGACCTTGTTTGTGATGACCGCATCAACGCCCTTTAGACGGGGCACGACCTCTTTGCTTTTGGTTTTTTGGTAGCTGATAAACTCGCCAAATTTCTTAAAAACACTAAGATCTACGTTTTCTCCCAGCGTTGCCGCGTCTAAACAAACGATCTTCATCTTTAGTCCTTAATGAAATGTCCTACAAATTTAGAGTAGTTATCTAAAATTTTGCCACCCTTTCTATATCCAAGCGCACACGCCTCGTAAGCGTAAAATACGCCAGCTTGGTAGCTCTCGCCCCTCTCATCTTGGTTAAACTCGTAAAATTCTTGATAGATGGCTTTGTTTGAGTCGTATTCGCCGTCATTGCTTGCTATTTGTACGCCGTTTTCATCATGTATCGAGACGTTTGCGCCCTCTCTGCCAAATACCGGCTTTTTCACATATTTTTTGCCCTTTAGCGGCTCGTTTGAGGTTTCAAGTAAGAGCGGATGATTAGGATATAGATCCCAAAGAATTTTCAAAATCCCCTTGCTTTGGAAAAGTAACGTGTAGGCTGGGTTTATGATGATGGCTTTTTGATTTTTGATGATATTTGAGAGTATGAGTGCTAGCTCGCCCTCATCGATCGCTATTCTCTCCCAAGGTACAAGCTTAAACCAGTATTCGAAATTTTCATCATTTTTAAAAATGCCCTCGTCATCGTTAAAAACGACCTCGTCAACATAAGCAAAGTCGGTTTTAAAGCCAGCCTCTTTTGCGATGTATTGTAGTAATTTCACGGTTTGCTCATCCTCGATACTGCCAGCAATAGAGCTAAAGAGTATCCCCCAACCCTCGTAAACATCCTCAAAATTTACATTATCGTCGCCAAGCGTGATAAGGCGTTTAAAATTTTGTTTTAGAGCTTCGTAAAGGTTATTAAATTGCTCTGCTTCATCCATATGATTTAGCTTTAGCATCGCCCACTGAATGATCGCTGTCTCAAAGACTGCCGTTGGCGTATCGGCGTTAAATTCTATCAGTTTTATCGGCTTACCATCAAGTCCGCCTGCAAGATCAAATCTGCCATAAAGATGCCAGTGAACATCATTTTCCCAGCTTTTTTTGATACTATCAACTAGGTTAAATGGTATACCTATCTCGTGAAAAAGGTTGTTATCAATGACGTGCTGAGCAGCATTTACATACATATCGTATAGCTCATTTACCGCTTCGTAGTAAGCATCCGCTTCACTTGCTTTTACCTGTACGATCTCATCCGCGATATATGAGCTGTTATCGTTATCTGTATGCCAAGCAAAGCCGATTTTCTCCATAAATTCGTTGTTTAATGTGGTGATTTTTCTTAAATTTATCATTTTCATCCTCCAAAGCTTGATGAGCTAGAGCTTGATTTTGAGCCACCACCGAAAAATCCACTCTTGCCGCCACTGCTTCTTGCAGCAGAATTTGCCGCTTTTTGCTTATTAAAGCTATCAACGCTTCTTGTGTATGCGCTTGGATTTTTGTAAGAATTTTGACGAGTAGCTTGGAAATTTTGATTTCCAAAAAGCTTGCTACCTATCCAGCTACCAAGTATCGCACCAGCAGCTGAGGCAAGTATCGTCTCACCAAGACTTAGCCCACCGCTACTTAGCTGGGCGTCGCTCGTTTTTGTTAAATTTGAAGTGCCATTGTCAATATTTGTGTTTGCTTGAGCTAGGAGTTTATCGATCTCCTCCTTGCTTAGCACACGTTCAGTGCCATTTATATCTTTTAGCACGACTCTAGTTTCGGTGCTTGGATACTCTTCTAAAATTTTATAAACACCAGGTGCACTCTCTTCGATGATAACAAAGGCGCCGTTTTTTTGCGCAACTTCATTTAGTGCGTTTTCATCACCGCCATTGTTATTGCCACAACCAGCAAGGCCAGCCATAACGATCGCACCAAATCCGCCTACCGCAGCATAAGTAGCTATCTTTTTAATGTGTTTCATATCTCTCCTATCAACTCTTTTAAATTTTTATGTCTTCTAACAAGTATCACGCCTCGTTTAAATTTTATAAATTTTGAGTGGTGTATCGCTTTTATTATCTTTTCACTAGCCTTTTTCGTTGCCTTTGGCTTTAGATTTAGCTCCTTTAAAAATTCACTTAAATTTATCCATTTTGACTCATTTTCTATCTCGGCCTCTATCGCTTCGTTATTTGGCATATCGTCATTTTTTTGTGCTAAAAGTGGCCTTTGCATAGCATTTAGAAACTGCATGAGTTTCTCATCTCTGTCCTTATAAATTTGTAAAATTTCATTTTTTCGCTCGATTAGCATCTGCTCTTTTTCTTTAAAAAGCCTATCTTTATCGACTTGCAAGTTTAAATTTAAACTCTTTAACTCGCTTAACTCATTTAGCAAATAATTTACAAACTCATCATTTTGGGATTTGGTTTTTGTGCTTTTTGGAGCGGATTTTGCGGCTTTTTCGCTACTTGGTTTTTCATCAAGGATGACAAATTTTGTGCCATTTTCAATGACTGTATTTATCGAACCACGGCGGATTCTATTATAGACTGCTTCTTTTGTTATGCCTAAAATTTCTGCAGCTTCGTTTATAGCTAGCTTTTGCATCGAATTTCCGTTTAAAATAAAATAAAAAAATTGCTTTGATTATAAAAAAATAAGGCTAAAAGAAGAGTTAAACAAAGAGAGCAAAGCCCTCTTTGTCTTGGTTTTAGAGTCTTGACTCGTAGCGTCTAAGCATATAAAGACGTTTAAGCATTTTCTTGCGAGCTGCAATTTTTTGTTTTTTGCGGATCTCAGTTTTAGGCTCAAAGAAGCGTCTAGCTCTTGCTTCAGTTACTACTAAGTTACGGTCAGTTTGTTTTTTAAACTTTCTGTAACCCTCGTCAAATGACTCGTTAGGATGTACCTTAATACCAGGCAACGTCCTCACCACCTTTCAGATTAAAATAAGCCGTGAGTATAGTTTAATTTTCATAAATTTAAGCTTTTAACTATTTTTTTTTAAAACTCTTTTAATGCCATAAGCTTTATAATCATAAAATTTCAAAAAAGGCTTATTATGTCAAAGGATTTTCATCTTAGCTACGCCAAGAGGCGTTACATTTTTTTCGCCTGTATTACGCTATTTGTCTTTGTTTTGCCATTTATCATGGTAAATGATGCACAGTTATTTTTGCTAAGTTTTGATAAAAGTAGAGTTGATCTCTTTTTTACAAAATTTGATATGCAAGAGCTTTATTTGCTGCCATTTTTATTTATTATTTTGTTCCTAAGTATATTTTTCTTAACGACACTTGCAGGGCGCGTTTGGTGCGGTTGGAGCTGTCCGCAAACTATTTTTAGAACGATATTTCGTGACCTTTTGCAAACTAAAATTTTAAAGATCAGAAAAAATATCCAAAATAAGCAAAATGAGCCAAAAGGACAAATTTTAAAGCGTGCTTTAGCAGTTGGAATTTGGTGTATTTTAGCTCTTATTATTTCGGCAAATTTTTTATGGTATTTTGTGCCACCGCTTGATTTTTTTGCTTATTTAAAAGAGCCAAGTGAGCATGGAGTTTTGCTTGCATTTTGGCTTGTTATCGCTATTTGGTTAGTTTATGATGTCATCATTTTAAAAGAAAATTTTTGCATTTATGTTTGTCCTTACGCTAGGGTGCAATCAGTGATGTTTGATAACGATACGATCCAAGTTATTTACAATCAAAAAAGAGGCGGCGTAATCTATAACGGAAAAGAGAAATTTAAAAAACCAAAAGAAGAGGGCGCGCTGTGTACTGGCTGCGAGGCATGCGTGAGGATATGTCCGACGCACATTGATATAAGAAAAGGCATGCAGCTTGAATGTATAAATTGTCTAGAGTGTAGCGATGCTTGCGCTAAAGTGATGAAGCATTTTGATGAAAGCTCGCTTATTGAGTGGAGAAGTATAAACTCTATAAAAGAGCAAAAGAGAGTCAAGATTTTACGCTTTAGAACGGTTGCTTATCTCGTCATTTTGGGCATTGTTTTAACAGCTGGGGTATTGATGAGTGGTAAAAAAGAAAGCATGCTTTTAAACATAAATAGAACAAGCGAGCTTTATAAAATTTTAGGTGAAAATGAAGTCGAAAATTCTTACGTATTTTTGGTGCAAAATACACAAAATAAAGAGCACGCCTTTTACTTTGAAGTAGATGATAAGAATATAGAAATTTCTCGTCCAAATAAGCCATTTATATTAAAAGCTGGTGCAAAGCAACGAGTAATCGTCACGCTAAAATCAAAAAATGAAAATTTAAGTGATAAAGATCTTTTAAAACATATAAATATAAAAGCCTATGCCACTGACGAGCCAGCTATCAGCGTGCAAAGGCAAAGTACTTTTATCTATCCTAAAAGATGATAAAATGGCAAAAATTTAACAGGAAGCAAGATGGCGATCTCAGAAAAGGGTAAAAAAAGATACGAGCTTATCGTAAAAACAGCACTTGAGCTATTTTTAGAAAAAGGATACGAAAAGACAAGCTTAAGCGATATTGTAGCGATAAGTGGCGGATCGCTTTCTAGCATTTATACATTTTTTGAGAATAAAGAGGGGCTTTTTGAGGCGATCTTTGAGCAAGAGATAGATGCACTTATAAAAGAGATCGATGAGAAAATAGATCTTAAAATTTCTCACAGCTTGGGGGAATTTTTAACCAAATTTGCAACCATAATATTTTCTATTACTTGCAGCAAAAGGCATATCTCTCTTGGTAGGATAATGATGAGTGAGGGTTCTAAGAATGGTGGCAAACTTGGTAAGACATTTTTGGATCAAATTTTAAAAAAGATCGATCTTGTGCTTATAAATTTCTTTGAAAGAGATGAGGTAAAAGCCAAGCTTGATTCAAAATTTTCAGCCAAATTTGCTGCAAAGTACTTTATACAAAGTGTGATTGGAGCTTATTACTACGATTCGCTTTTGATAAATGAAGAACCAAAGCTTAGTGAAAAAGAACGTAAAAAGCATGTTGGCTTGTGTGTTGAGTTGTTTTTGAATGGAGTTAGTAAAAAATAAAATTGACTTTTTATTTGTTTTCTAATAGAATCGAGAACTTTAAATTTTTGTAACAATTATTACAAAAAACTAAATATGATATTAAAATTTAAAATTAAGAGAGGTTTTTATGGCAAATTTTAAAAGTGCTCTTGTGCTTTCGGTTGCAGTTTTATTTCTAAGTGGTTGTTTTGAAAATAAAGAGAATAAAGCGGCAGCAGGTCGCCAGATGCCGCTATCTCATGTGAATATTTTTACCGCACAAAAAACAGACATACCTATTAGTTTTGATTACACTGCAACGGTTGCAAGTAGTCAAGATGTTATTATCTATCCAAAAGTTGGCGGAACTATCATAAAGCAGTTTTTTAAGCCGGGAAGCAAAGTAAAAGCAGGTGATAAGTTATTTTTGATAGATCCAGAAAAATATCAAGCTAGCTTTGACTCGCTTGATGCCTCTGTTGGCGTTGCAAATGCAAATTTGAAAAATGCCGAGACCGAGTTTAAAAGAATTTCTGCCCTTTATAAGAAAAATGCAGTCTCTCAAAAAGACTACGACGCAGCAGTTGCAGCCTATGACATTGCAAATGCGAATTTAGTAAGCGCAAAAGCAAATTTAAAAAATGCAAAAATAGATCTTGGCTACACGACTATCACAGCGCCATTTGACGGCGTAGTGGGTGATAATCAAGTAGATATTGGCTCGCTTGTCATAGCAAACCAAACAAAGCTCGTAAGACTTACAAAAATAAATCCTATTGAAGCAGAATTTTATATTGCCGATGTGGATAATCTAACTAGAAAGACAAATTTGGATAACGGCTCATGGCAACAGCTAAATAGTGACGCTGTGTTAAGTGTCAATGGCGAAAATTTTAATGGTAAAGTAAATTTTATAGATAGTGTCGTAAATACCGCGACTGGCAGCGTTTTAGCAAAGGCTAGTTTTGATAATAGTGAAGGTAAAATTTTACCAGGTGCGTTTGGTCATATAAAGATGAGCGGCTTTGTTCAAAAAAATGCCTTTAACATCCCGCAAGTTGCCCTTCAGCAAAGCGCTACAAACACTTATGTTTTAGTCGTAAAAGATGGCAAAGTAAGCCAAAAAAATGTAAAAACAGGATATCAAACAAAAAATATGGTAGCAGTCACTGAAGGCCTTGAAGATGGCGATAAGATAATCGTTAATAACTTCCTTAAAATCGGAGTTGGTGCACCAGTTGAAACTGATAAAGACCTAAGTGCGGAATTTATAAACGGCAAAGATGCAAACGCTACAAGTAGCAAGTAAAGGCAGATAGATGTTTTCAAGATTTTTCATAAACCGCCCGATATTTGCAACTGTTATATCTATCATCATAGTTATAGCAGGTCTTATGGGTATCAAAGGGCTTCCAATAGAGGAGTATCCAAGTCTTACTCCACCTACTGTCTCTGTAAGTGCGACATATAGCGGTGCTGATGCGCAGACTATCGCTGATTCAGTCGCAAGTGCGATCGAAGATCAGATAAATGGCGTTGAGAATATGCTTTATATGCAAAGCACATCAAGCTCAGCAGGTACGATGAATATAAGCGTATATTTTAAGATCGGCTCATCGTCAAAACAAGCTACGATCGATGTAAATAACCGCGTGCAAGCTGCTCTTTCAAGGTTACCTCAAGAAGTGCAAAATATGGGCGTAACGGTGCGTGAAAGAAGTGGCTCGATCCTTCAAGTAGTTGGCTTTACAAATCCAAATATGGATTTGATTGAACTATATAACTATGTAAATTTAAATATTGCTGATGAGATAAAAAGGGTTAGTGGTATAGGTGATACAGTATTGATAGGTACTAAAGAGTATTCTATGAGAATTTGGCTAAAGCCAGATAGACTAGCTCATTTTAAACTAACTCCAAGCGACGTCATTTCTCAAGTAAAAATTCAAAACTCACAATACGCTGCTGGCAAGATAGGCGAACAGCCATCGGATGGTGGTAATCCTTATGTTTATTCTGTTCGTACCGATGGACGTCTTAAAAACGCAGCCCAGTTTGGCGATATAATAATTAAAAGTTCCGATGGATCAGTGTTGAAGCTAAAAGATGTAGCTACCATAGAGCTTGGAGCAGCTAGCTATGCTAACGACGCGATGTTAAACGGCAAGCCGGCTATTCCTCTTTTGCTATTTTTACAAAACGATGCGAATGCTCTTGCTACTGCAAATGCTGTAAAAGAAAAGCTTAACGAGCTAAAGAAAACTTATCCTGTTGGCCTAGAGCACACCATAGCTTACAATCCAACAGAATTTATAGATGTTTCAATTGATGAGGTTATAAAAACTTTTATTGAGGCGATGGTACTCGTCTTAATCGTAATGTACTTTTTCTTAAAAAGTTTTCGTGCGACTATCATTCCGATGCTTGCTGTGCCAGTTTCTATCATAGGCACATTTGGCGGACTTTATGTGATGGGCTTTAGTATAAATTTGATCACGCTTTTTGCCCTGATCCTTGCCATCGGTATCGTCGTAGATGATGCTATTATCGTCATAGAAAATGTCGAGAGAATTTTACATGAAGATAAAGAGATCAGCGTAAAAGACGCGACGTTTAAGGCAATGGAGGAGGTGCAAACTCCGGTTATCTCTATCGTACTCGTGCTTTGCGCAGTTTTCGTGCCAGTTTCATTTATGGAAGGCTTTGTTGGCGTTATACAAAAGCAGTTTGCTCTAACACTTGTTGTTTCTGTTTGTATCTCAGGCTTCGTCGCTCTTACTCTTACGCCAGCGCTTTGTGCGGTTATGCTTAAGAAACAAGAGAGCAAGCCATTTTGGATAGTTCAGAAATTTAACGACTTCTTTGACTTTAGCACCAGACTCTTTACGGCTGGAGTGGCTAAAATTTTAAAACACGTCATTATCAGCTTTATAGTCATTGGCATAATGGGATTTGCAACGTATGGCCTATTTCAAAAGGTTCCAAAAGGGCTTGTGCCTTCAGAAGACAAGGGTGCTTTAATGGTTATCACCTCACTTCCGCCTTCAACAAATATGCTAAAGACAAAAGAAGAAGTAGTCTCAATTAGCAACGCCATTTTAAGTAATCCAAATGTTGAGTTCACTATGGCTTTTGCAGGTTATGACATACTGGCTAGCTCGCTTAGAGAAAATTCAGCCGTTAGCTTTATAAAACTAAAAGATTGGAGTGAGAGAAAAGGCGCTAACAATGGAGCTGATACATTAGCTGGCCAGTTTAATGGCATGCTTTGGAGCTCAAAAAACTCAATGACATTCGTTGTAAATTTACCGCCTATTATGGGTCTATCAATGACTGGTGGCTTTGAGATGTATCTACAAAATAAAAGCGGCAAGAGTTACAACGAGATAGAAGCAGATGCTAGAAAAGTATCAGCAATAGCCAATGCAAGGCCTGAACTAACAAATGTCAGAACCACGCTTGAGACAAATTATCGTCAGTTCAAGATAACAGTTGATAAAGAAAAAGCTAAATTATTTGGCGTAAGCGAGAGTGAAATTTTTAGCACGGTAGCAGCTACTTTTGGCTCTTACTATATAAATGACTTCAATCTTGCTGGTAAATCTTACCGAGTATATGCAAGAGCTGAGGAAAGTTTTAGAAATAATCCTGAGGATCTAAGAAAAATTTTCGTCCGCTCATATGATGGCGGCATGGTGCCACTAAATTCAGTAGCAACGCTTACAAGAACGATTGGACCTGATATTGTTGATAGATTTAACCTCTTTCCATCAGCTAAGATAATGGGTGATCCAAAACCTGGCTACACGTCAGGCGATGCGATAAGAGCGATCCAAGAGGTCGTAAATGACACGCTAAGCAGCGAGGACTACGCTATAAGCTGGGCTGGAACGGCGTATCAAGAGGTAAATTCTCAAGGAACAGGCACGGTTGCTTTTATCTTTGGTATGATTTTTGTCTTTTTGATCCTTGCAGCTCAGTACGAAAGATGGCTCATCCCACTTGCGGTTATCACAGCCGTGCCATTTGCGGTATTTGGCTCATTGCTCGCAGTCTGGATAAGAGGGCTAACAAACGATATCTACTTTGAGATCGGACTCTTGTTGCTTATTGGTCTAGCGGCCAAAAACGCCATTTTGATCGTAGAATTTGCAATGCAAGAGCGTGATAGCGGTAAGAGTATATTTGACTCAGCGATAAATGCAGCTAGACTTCGCTTTAGACCAATTGTAATGACATCAATTGCATTTACTTTAGGCGTCTTCCCGATGGTTATAAGCACAGGTGCTGGTGCAGCTTCTCGCCACTCACTAGGAACTGGTGTGGTTGGTGGCATGATCGCTTCAACTACGATAGCGATATTTTTCGTGCCAATGTTTTACTATTTGCTTGAAAATTTAAATGAAAAATACTGGAAAAAGGGAGCAAAAAAAGATGAGAAATAAGGCGTTTATACTTATAACAGCGGCATTTTTAGCTGGTTGCTCATTTCGTCCAGATATGCCAAACGTGGATACAAATTTCACCTCAACATATACTTTCGAAACAAGCGATATAAGAGATCTTTGGTGGAGAGAATTTAACGATGAAAATTTAAATTCTCTAGTAGAAAATGCACTAGAGAAAAATACAAATTTACGTGTTGCTTATTTAAATTTAGAGAAAGCAAAAGCAAGCCTTGGCGTAGCTGAGGCGGATTTGCTTCCTAGTATAAATTTAAATGTAGGCTACGAAAAAGCAAAAAGTAGCGGGGAAACGTATACTAAACAACCACAAACTCGTTATAGAAAATCAGATATAAATTTAGGATTAAGCTATGAGATCGATCTTTGGGGTAGAGTAAGAAATAATGTAGCAGCGGCCGAAGAAAGCCTAAATGCAACCAAATTTGACTATGATAGCGCGAGGCTAAGTATTAGCTCAAGTGTTGCAAAAAGCTACTTTGCGTTAGTTTCATTAAATATGCAAGAAGCTGTGCTAAGAGAGACTTTAAAAACCTATGAAGACACGCTAGCGCTTCGCAAAACACAGCTTGATCTTGGAAGCATAAACGAGATGACCTATTTGCAAAGCAAGGCAGCAGTAGAAAGCGCTAAGACCAATCTTACTTCTATATTAAATGCAAAGTCAAAAGCTATCACCTCACTAGCCATCTTGACTGGTAAAAGTAATAATGAAATTTTAAGTGGAGCTATTGCTAGCTCGCAAAATTTACCAGCTTCTCCCGAGATAAGTGCTGGCATTAGCTCTGAAATTTTGCTAAGAAGAAGCGACGTGGCAAAGGCACTAGCTGATTTAAGAGCTACAAATGCTCTTGTTGGTGTTGCAAAGGCTGAGTATTTTCCAAGCATTTCACTGACTGGACTTTTTGGCTTTTCAAGTATTGATTTTGAAAATATCTTTGTTGGAAATGCCAATACATGGAGCATAGGCGGCTCTTTAGCACAGAAAATTTTTGATTTTGGCAGGACAAAAAACAATGTCCGTGTTGCCGAGACAAACGAGCAAATCGCAGCTATCACTTACGAAGCAACTGTTAGATCGGCCCTTGGTGAGGTTAGAGATGCCCTCATCTCAAGACAAAATGCAAAGCTCTCTTTGGATCAGGTAAAAAATTTGCTAAAATCCCAACAAAGAATTTACTCGCTTGCCAAAGAGCAATATGACGCTGGCTATATTGGGCATTTAGAGCTTCTTGATGCGGAGAGAAATTTGCTTCAAGCAAAATTACAAGACGTCTCAGCAAAGCTTGATGAGGTTGATAGTGCAGTCGAAGTTTATAGAGCTTTTGGTGGCGGATTTAGGTTAGAAAAATAATTAAAAAAGGAGAGAAATTGGGAACTAAGATATTAAATTTCTTGTTTTCTTGGGGATTTTTTGTTTTTGCTATCGCTCTTGGCGTAGCATTATGGTTTGCGATAAATTACGTTGATACATTTAGGCTTGAGTCAAGCTTTTATGATATCGGTGAGATATTTATGATGGCGGCTGTTTTTTGTATTGCTTTTTATGTGATCGCAGCAATATTTGTTATTCCTATTAGAGCGATCAAAAAATCTTAATCTTTCATCTAAGGACAAAATCCTTAGATGAACTCCTTGACTTCATTATGTAAAATTCTTAGATTTTTGATTATTTATTTTAAAAATTTATTTATGAAATTTACCGCATTTATATTACTACTTCTAACAAGTATATTTTTAATAGCTTGCTCAGCTAATCAAGCAAACAAAAAGATAATTAACTCTGAACTAGAAAACTTAGCTAAGCAATATGGTGGAGTATATATATTTGATGAGAAATTTGAGAAAGAGATAGAGAAAAGAGAAGCTGAGAGAAAAGAGTTAAGTAAAAAAATGAAAGGTAGAGATTTGGGTGATGGGCTTTACGCTATTGATCCAAAGCCTATTAATGAAAAACTTCCACGAATTCTCTCAAATGGTAAAAGATACTATACTCGCTGGATAGATTATGAGAACCAAACTGGTAAAGAGGCCAAAGTACCAGAAGTTTATATAAATAAGATAAAAGAATTTATTGGAGATGATTTTAGCAAACAAAGACCAGAATTACTAATGCTTTATCTATATGAAGACAAAGATATGGCTATACCTGTAACTGTAAGAGTATCTTATACATATGTAAAGACCAGCTATGGCTTATATGGTGACGAAGGAAGGGGTTTTAAATTAAGTAAACAAAATTTTGTAACAAGAACTAGTAAAGATAGATTCATTCTAATAAACAACAAATTTATAAAAGCAAACAAGGACAAGTAAGTGCAAACTAAAATTTCAAACATAAAAGGATAATCAATGAAATTTCTAGCTATAACACTCTTACTTCTAACAAGTATATTCTTAATAGCTTGCTCAGCTAATCAAGCAAATAAAAAGATAAGTAACTCTGAACTAGAAAACTTAGCTAAACAATATGGTGGAGTGTATATATTTAATCAAAAATTTGTTGATGAGATAGAGAGAAGAGAAAAAGAAAGAAGCGATTATATGGACGATTTCTTTAAAAATAACAAAAGAAATTTTAAAAGATCTGACCTAGAAATCATGGATCAAAAATTCCCTCAAACCCTCTCAAATGGTAAAAGATACTATACTCGTTGGGTAGATTATGAAAACCAAACTGGTAAGAAAGCCAAAACTTCTGAAGTCTATATAAATAAAATAATTGAGTTTATAGGTTTAGAAAATTTTAACAAAGAAAAACCATATTTAGATTTAGGAAAATTATATGTAGATGATAATGGAGAAATAGTTCCTATAAGCATAGATGTTTATTATGAAACATATAGTACTAAATATGGCTTATTTGGAGATGAAGGAATGGGAATAAGCTTTAGTAAAAAAAGTATAGTTTCGGTAAGCGGCGGAAACAAATTCATTCTAACAAACAACAAATTCATAAAAGCAAACAAGGACAAGTAAGTGCAAACTAAAAAATCAAATAAAGAGCTAATAAATTGCTTTAAAGACTATATTGATATAGCTGATGCAAGTTATGCAATGCTTCATAATGTATTTGAGAATGAAAGAAATGGACTTGATGAGCTTTATGATAAATTTGGTAAAGATAATGTCCCTGAAAACATTGTAAATTCTTATAGAGAAGATGAAATAAAAAAGCCTGTTTGGAGATATGCAGATGATGTTATCAAGGGTGACACAATAGAGGAGCTTTCCGAGAAAGCAAAAAACAATGGTAGGAATTTTGGTGATCCTACCGCTTATGCTTTAGCAATTGAAGCTAGGTTTATGGCAGATAAAATAGTAAAGAAACCAGTTGGGGCAAATGGAGAAACAAAAGATACTGAACTCAAAAATGATGTAAAAAATTTTATAGCTTTGGTACCAGATCAGCCACTCTATATCTTTTATAAACCCGAATCCCTCTCTCCTCGCACGAAACTCTTTGTCAATCGCTATGAGCTAGTAAAGCACATACCTAATCAAAAATCAGGTTTTAGCTCAACTATATTTTATGATACGCTTAAGTCAAACTATATAATAGGCTTTAGAGGAACAGAGATGAAAATAAACGATCTCTTAGATGATGCCTTTATGGCTATCACATCAAGAGCGCTTATGCAAATATCTGCCTTAAAATCACTCCAATCCTCTATGCAAGAAGCTATAAATTCTCATAGTCAAAACTTAAGTAGCTTAGATAACACCGCCAAAGACATCATTTTATCAGGTCACTCATTAGGAGGTCATCTAGCTCAAATATATGCAGTAACTTTCAAAGATAGCGGAGTAAAAGAACTTTATACTTATAACGCTCCAGGAATTTATGGTGGTATATTAGCTTCAGCTTTTACTTGGAGCTTAAGGCTTCTTAGCTTTGTGGCTAAAGCTATAGCAAAAGGTGCAAGATGGATAGCAAGAGTCATAGACAAAGATGGCTTTATAGGAAAGATGGTAGGCTCAGTTTTTAACAAGATAAAAGGTATGTTTGGCTTTAAAGATGATAAGAGCAGTGTAGATGAATACGTAGATGTAGTTAAAAATAATGAACAAGCTCAAAAGACTCTTGCAGATAAAAAGGTGAGCTCTAATATAAATAAAGCTAGCAAAGAAAAAGATATAGACATAGAGATACATCACGTAGAGAGCGTTAAACAAAGTATCAATAGAGATGAAGATAGCTTTTCGAAAGATGTAGCTGTTTTGATAGAACCTACCTTTTCGGTCATATCTGATCTAGGCTATAAGCTAGGCATAGATACAACTGGCGAAGTAAAGTATGAAAATACCGAGAATAGACACTTGGTGAATATATTAATTAGATCTCACTTTTTAAAAGAGAGCGTTTTGGTTTTATATATGCTGTGCTATCTTCTAGAAAACAAAGAAAATGAAGCCAAGATAGAAGGCAAAGATATAGCTGAAGCACTTGACTATCTAAATGAATATATCCAGTCGCTTAAATTTAAACTAAAATGCATAAGATCGAAGTTAAATTTAGATGTAAATATAGATGATATAAGTGATGCTTCTATGCTAGATACGCCTTTATATATTTTTTATGCTTATTTAAATCTCTTTTATGAATATGGCAAATTTAGTGATGAAAATTTTAAGCAAGATATGGTCGGGTATATAATAGAAAATTTAGGCAGCAACATAGATAAAAATAGCAATAAAGAAGCACATCTAGTAAAGATACTAGATATAGATGATCTAGATAAACTAGATGCGACAAAGATAGTAAGTGATGCTAGAGCTGGCGATATAGATATGCTAGTGGCTATTTGTGCTTTGAATTTATTTGTATTTGAAAAAAAGATAGACGTAAATGAGCTTGGTAAATACTTCTCTTATAGTAAAAACATCTATAAAAATATAACGATACTACGAGATAATAGAGTAGATATAGCAGAGGCCAGCATCTTCGTAAAAGATAGAATAGATATGCTAAAGAGCATAATAAATCTAAAATACGCGGATCTAGCAAAGCTAAAAGAAAATGAAAATTTTTTAGCTAGCATAGACTCTAAGGACATAAGCTCTAGCGATGAAGCCATAGTAATAGCTAATAATAAATCTGCTCAAAATAACGACGATGTGGCTTACAACAATAAAGTAGCAACCGATGATATAAAAGCTCTTATGAATGAGAGCGTAGGAAGTATCTTTTATAAAAATAACGATACTCTTAGTGTAAGTGCAGTAGATAAAAGTATCGTTGATGTTGAGGTATTAAAGGAGATATTTAAGTTAGATAACAAAAATACGAATCAAAGAATATATCTAAACTCTGCCCTTTTGTCTAAAGCCAATGAAGAGGAGGATTATCCACTTTATTTTAAAGATGAAAAATATAATAGTGATGAGAATATACCTCTAAATTTTACTCATCAGCCAAGAGATGAGGATAAAGATATAGGAAGGCTAAATGTTGCTTATAGAAATTCTCAAGCAAATATATTAAATTATTCACTATTAAATAAGAGTCTAAATATCGATCTAAAACCAATGAGCAAAAAGACTAAAGAGGCTCTTTCAAATTTAAATCAAAGGCAAAATTTACAAAAAGATAATCAATCTAAAGAAATTTCATCTACTGCGACTTCATGCCCTGTCATAGAGGATGACACTATCATTTGCCCACATGGCGGTCATGTGATCTTAAAAAGTAGGGCAGGTAGGAGCATAAGATCAGACGATCAAGGCGTGATACTTGATGTTGATTTTATAAACTCGCCAATAGTAGGCTGCTCAGCTAGGATCCCATGCGTCATAGTAGCTTATGTACCAAGATCAGCACTTAGTCTAAAAAGTATGAATGATCACTACGCTGTAATGCAAGATCTAGTGCCAAACTGCCTAAGCAACACCGGTTCTTCGCTAAGGTGCATAAAAAAAGAGAATAAACTAAAACTAGAGCATAGTTTAAGTAATTCTATGTTTGAGAATAATAACCTTGCCGTACAAAATCCAAATTTAAATAAGCCATTGATCAGACTTCATATAAAAGCTTTTGCTTCTCAAATAGATAATCTTTTGGTAACTACCTATTATCTATTTGATAAAAAATTTGAAGATAAAAATGGCTTTAGCAAGATCAAACTCAATTTAGACGAGGGAAGAGACGTAGAGGATAAGAATTTAAAGGCTCTTTTAGCGGATAATTATGACGATAAGCGTTATGACATCAAAGAATTTAAACTAAGATATGGAGTGGATAAACTGAATTTGATATTTGTAGTTCCAAAGAATTTTAGCTCTCTTGATAAAGAGAACTACAAAAAGGCAAATAGCCCGGAAAGTGGGGTAGGCTTTTTTGCCAGTTTAGATGAATTTAATAGTTCTAATATAGAAAAGAATAGACGTACTTACACTTATGTTTTTATGTCTCCAACTGGAGCTAAAAGCATAGAGCTTGAGATAGCTAAAGGGCTAGATAGTGGCTATACAAATAACATAAACACAACTAACTTTGTAATGCTTGTTAGTTGATAAATTTAAAGAGAGGGATCGTTCTTGAGATTAGATAATACAAAAATTATTAGAAGCATAGAAGACTTGCTTGACGCATTTGATGTTTTTGCTGACAAATATCAAAACATAACATTTTATTGTCGCGATTTAAACCATTTTCATGATACCAATATATTAAATGGAGATGCTTTATATAACAAGACAATCGCGAGACTATACAATCACAAGAAAGCCAATAAAAATGTGCTTATAAAAACATATAAGTATTTAGAAAAGTCAAATTTATTTAAAAGCGAAAAAGCTGTTAACACAACCAATAAGATAACAATCAAAGATATTGATATAGATGTAGAGGTTCTTAGTAAAGAACAAGATGTAATAGCAGAATTCGTAAAAGAGCTAATAGAACTTGCAAACAATGGTAGAAGCAAAGACAATAAGATTAAAAATTTTGACGATGCATCTAGCCAGTTGGTATCTAACTATAAAAATATAGAGACAAATTTTGAGGCTATATTAGATAAGCTAAAAAATTCGCTAATCAACAAAACCAATACAATACTAAGTCGTGAAAATTTTGATAAAAGAGATGAAACCGTAAAGGCCATAGAAGAGAGCTTTAAAAATATAAAAGAAAATCTCAAAAAAGCTTCAGATGATGGCAATAAATATATTTTAAAAGAGATCACAAAATTTCTAATCAATCTTGTCGACATAAGCGATATAAAGGGATCGTTTAAGCCACTAGCTTTATTGCTGGCAGCTCCAGAGGCGATAACTACTACTACAAATATAATTGACTTTTTAAACAAAAGAGGCTTTTACGCGTTTTCTGGTCCAGCCGCTAGCTTGCTAGCTACTAAATTTGGCTTTATACTAGGTCTATTAAACACAGTGTCATTTAATAATATATTGGTTTTTACAAATAACGATCAAAAAAGTGGAAAATTTATAGATTTTTCATGCTTTGATATAACAGCCACTAAAGCCAAGAGCAATTATGATGAGTATATTGGTATTTGTTCTGATTTTATTTTAGAGGGCGATGAGCAAAGCTTATTTGACGCTAGAGTAAGCAAAAATGAAAATGTAGATAAGTCTAAAAATATATCTATATGTAAAAACGACAAGAACAATAGCGAAGAGAGCTTACTTAAAAGGATAGAAGAGTGCGTGATCGCAAATAGAGCAAATTTTGTCTATATGCAATATCCATTTTTTAACTCTTTCAAATTTGCAAATCTCCTAAAAGACAAATCCCTAACAACAAAAGACAATACTCACAATACAAATAATAGTAGCGGTATCTCTAAAAACTATCTTGTCGTCTCAAACGCCCCCATAAGGCTAAACGCAAAGCTAAACGAGCACCTTATACAAAACATCTTAAGCTATAAGATAGAAGATAGTATTAACAGGGTTAGCGGTAAAAAGATAGTTGATCCGAAAAATGTAGGCAATGTAAAAGACTATAGTCAGTATTCTATACAAATAGGTGCAAAAAAAGACGAAGACCTTTATCTTTTAAGCTTGAGTCCGTTTACGAGAGTTATTAACTCTAGGCTTGCAAAATTTGAAAAGGATATAGAGGAGTATAACTCATATATGAAAGGTGTCAAAAATTTTCATGGAAGTGACGCAAAATCAGTAGAGGTTTTAAACACCACTTTTAACGCAAAATACAAAAAATTTAATGAGGCAAATTTATATCTAGGTCGCATAAATAGACACTTTAAAAACGCCAAAGATATGGAAGAGATAGTTAATAATGAAGAGGAATTTTTAAAAGCCAATATAAAGGAATTTGAAATTTTCTTTTCAGGCTTAAATTCAAACTTGAAACATGATAAAGTGGCTTATTTTTTAAACCAATACTTTAAAATGCCTAATGAAGGGATGGAGAGTTTTGAAGCAATAGCTGATGAATCTTACAATCAAGTTTCTATAAGGACACATTATTACTACCCTGCTACAAAAATATTTCTTCTAGTGATGGGCTATTATGTCATAAGGCAGATATTTGATAGCTCTATTATTAAGCAAAAAGGATTAAAATTTTCATATCTTTCATCAAACTATGAGACACTAGAGATATTTGGTGAAACACTTAATGTTCTTTACGAAAATACATATTATATACAAGAAAATAATGCTATTGTGCCTATTTACTTCTTCAAGCAAACAAAAGAAGCAAAAAAAGAACAAGATGCTATCTGCATAGAAGAGATAGTAGAAAAAATAGAGCAAAGCCATGTAAGAAATGGTGAAAATATACTAGACGATGACTCCTATAATGAGCTAAAAGAGCTTCTTAAAAATTCTACCGGCATAGACGGAGAAAGCATAGATGATAAGAATTTTGAAAAGTATATTAAACAGATAGACGATGATGAGTATAAATATACTATAGATCTATCTTTAACATCAACATTAGATGATGCCCTATATGATATATTTCCATTTTATGGCTTTTTCATAGACAAGTCTGACGATATAATGAAAAAAGTAATTGACGCTGTGTTCTCAGGTGGTAAAGGCAATATCTTTAAGAATATTTTTATGGAGCTAATAGGAGAACTAAAAGTATTTAGTATGCTAGGCGAAGCGCCAGTTGCAAAACTAGTTCACGAAAACAATAAAAAAGCCTTGAAAAAAATCAAACAAACAGCATTTGCTGGAGTGGTCAAAGTAAAAGGCAACCAACTTCTCTATATATATGTAGATAACAAAAAAAAATCCAAACACAGCATAAAAAAAACAAAACAATGGATAGATGAATTTGAAGTAGGCATAAATGTAAAAAGACAAATAGCTATAAGTGCTGGTAAAAATTTTTTAAAAAATAGCTTAAAAACTTATGCAGAAACTTTAATACAAGCTGGATTTGGCTTTTTAGTAGATAGTTTTTTCATCAACAACTACGAACAACAAAAAAGATCTTATGAACTAATACTTCATAAGTATTTCACAAATAAATTTAATGATACCTATGCTGTTAAGAATATATCTTATGAACCAAATTCCACTAAAACAAGTGAATATACCTACTATCCTATAGAGATATACTCATCTTTTATAAATATAGATCTAAAAAGAACTATCATAGGAGGAAGACTATCTAGTGGAGGACTAGACTATCATAACTTCTTCTACTATGATATAAACACTACTACAAACAAACTAGACTCTAATCTATCTAAAGATATAAGCCTAGATACTATGATATCTTATCTATGTCTAGATGAGCTAAGAACAGATAATAAAACTGATGAAGAGTTCTTTAACAACCTTAACAAAAGAAATAAAAAACTAGCATATTCACCAAAAGAGCTTATGCTACAAGGAGTTAAAACATTGCTAACAATAAGTCCATCAAACTCAATAGATATAAAACAAAGAGATGAAATTTATGATTTATATAGTCAGGGTGTCGAAGAGGGTACTGACCTACCAATAGACAAATACAACGAAGCTATGGAGATACTAGAAGACTTTAAAAATGGAAATTTAAATACCAATGTATGTGAAGTAGATAATAAATCAAGAAGACTACTAAAAGCATTAGATGTAATAGGCAACAACAATGTAAAGGGTATGTATGTGGGGTGTAAGATAGAGCATAGCAAAAAAAATAAAAAAGATATGCCACCTCGCCTAATAGGTCGTCTAGCCACTACCATAGTTATGGAAGATGGTCTATATATAGGATAAGAGATGAAAAAGATCATATTTATCATCATAGCTCTTTTAGTAGCCGGATCACTATTAATAATCAATAAAGGAAATTTAATGAGTAAAGAAAATTTAATGGATAACACTAATACATATACGGTCATAGCTCCAAATGGAGAAGAAGTCTGGTTTGATAAAAATACAAATTTAATCGTGTCTAAAACTAAAGATGACAACACAACAAAGTATTTTAAGGAAAAATCCCAAATGCTCCTTGACTCCCGCTCCATCCTAGACTCATCTTTATATAAAAACTATAAACCACTATACTATAACCCTAAACCAAACTCTTTAGGTCAAACAGACTATCTATCATTTAAACCATGGCTAGATATTAGCTATAAATCAAACTCTACTAAGATAGCTCCTTGGACTAAAACAGAAAAAGCTTATTATGAAAGTCTAAAAGATAAAAGAGATAGATATATCTATCTAGTAAAAAGAAGTAATCTAAAATGCACTATGATAGATATTCCTGAAGATGTAATAGGTAGAGTAGATAGTAATGGCAAACTAACAAAGCCTGAGTATGCTGAAATTTATGATGAAGTAAATAGAAATAAAAATACACTTAAATCAAGATTATTTAATGGTGAGTGGAATATATGTGCAGGTATATTAGGAGATAGACGATCATTTTCTTCAGCTACTGTATTAAATAACTCTGGCTTTAAAACAAGAGCTAGACAAGCAGTATTCTTAGCAGCCCAACTAGGAGAAGTAGATGCTTTAAAAGTGTTAGCTAGATACTTTTCTTCTTCGTCTTATATATCAGGCTCAAATAAAGACTTGCAAGCAAAAATAAAATTTGAGAATTTATTTAAAAATCCACCACTAGATGAATATGGCATGATGCCCTATCTTGATGAGATAGTGGGAAGTTACTTTGTGATGGATTTTAATAGGGGTGGTGTAGTGATTAACCCTACAGGATCAATGCATAGAGTTTTAAGAGAACTTGTGGAAGACGAAGGCAAACTACTTGATCCTAGAGACCTAGATGCAAATGAGACTACAAGGGAAGAATTTGTGGCGTATGTAAAAAAAGAACTGCTAGAATATGCAGAGATTTTTTCTGAAAAAGGCTATCCAGCTAATTATGAAGATAGAGACATAGACCTCTACATCGACTCCACTCTTCTAGAATCTAAAATAATGTCCCTAACTCCACCTGAGGGCTATCCTAATGCACCATACTATAACACACCAGAAGAGCTAACAAGACTATATGAGGCTGGTAAATTAGACAAAAAGCTAAATCCTCTAACGCCAGTAATGTATAGAGATAGCTTCCCTGAAGATCTTAGGCAAAAGATACTAAGTTATGCAAAAGAGCATAATATAAAGGATTAAAGAATAAATTTAATATCTATGGCTCCAAACGGAGCCAAAGAAAAATATATTAAGCCACTACAATCAAAGATCTCTACGATAACCGGCCTAATAGAACTTTATAAAACCTCATATGAAAAACTAGAAGAAAACTATAAAGAGATAATGCATGTAGGCAATATGTTGGTCACACTATTAAC
>NZ_POZU01000014.1:0-11205 GCF_002914005.1 Campylobacter concisus
ATAATAGGTAGTAATCCTGTGTATAAATATATGTAAAATTAATAATATTGAATAAAGAATTTAAGACGAATCCAAAACAAAAATTAAATTAAAGCAATCCATGAAAATAGTTTAAAGACAAAGTAGTGGCTATGTTTTATGTAGTCTAGGTTCTATTTATATTTAATAGATAAAAGTACAACAGACAAAAAATTAAACTACTTGCTGATAAATATTTTTTTGAAATATTATTTTGAGAGAATATCTAGCTACATAAAAGTAGCTAGATAAGGAAAAATTTCTAAAAATTTTATATTTTTAAAAGCTCAGCCTCTTTCTCTTTTACAAGAGTATCAATTTT
The DNA here is from genome assembly GCF_002914005.1 of Campylobacter concisus. Lineage (GTDB taxonomy): Bacteria > Campylobacterota > Campylobacteria > Campylobacterales > Campylobacteraceae > Campylobacter_A > Campylobacter_A concisus_N. Next base: position 341 of record NZ_POZU01000014.1, read on the forward strand.
TGCAGTGTAGGCGTCAGTTATCTTTTGAACCTCATCTTGCCCCTTTTTACTCTCGTCCTCAGTTATAGCTTTTTCTTTTTCAAGTTTTTTTACTTCATCATTTGCATCTTTTCTTACGTTTCTTATACTAACTTTGGCTTTTTCTCCCATTGATTTTGCATGTTTTGCATTTTCTTGGCGTTGCTCGACGGTCATAGGTGGAAAAAATAGCTTGACACTCTCACCATCACTATTTGGATTGACGCCGATATTTGCTGCTTGGATAGCTGAAGAGATCGCTTTTATCATGCTCTTTTCCCAAGGTGTGATAGCGATAGTTGAAGCGTCGCTTGTAAGCACAGTGGCTACTTGGTTGAGCGGAGTTGGTGAGCCGTAATAATCAACCATTACATGATCTACAATATTAATGTTTACCTTGCCCGTTCTAAGCGTTGTAAAGTCGCGTTTTAATGAAGCTATTGCTTTCTCGCAGCCTTCTTTTTGTGTTTCGTAAATTTTATTTAGCATTGATGTCCTTTATTAGAAGTTTTGTACTTCGTTGATGATCTACTTTTAGTGATATTAAAACTTTGCGTTTGTCGAGCGGTGGGTTAAATTTACACTCAAAAACACCATTTGTCATAGGTACCTTTTTAAAGCCATTAAAGCCAGTCATAAAAAAACTACCTTCGCTAGCATTTGTATCAGTTTTTATAATAAGTTTGTCTATTGCATTATTTTGTGGATAGCTATCCGGAAATATCCACTGGGCATTTAAAAATTTGCTATTAAACGTTAGTGCTATTTTGGTACCGTTCATTACGGGCGTTCTATAAAGATCGTAAACATCACTCTTGTCTGAAACTGCACCTGAGTTTTGATTTAAAAGTGCTAAAAAACCAAATTCTTTTGCAAGTTTTACGACTCGACTATCGATCTCACCATAAGGTACTGCAAAGAATTTTGGCTTATAACCCATATGTTTTTCAAAGGTCTCTACACCCTTTTGAAAATCCTCTCTTAAGGCCTCATCGCTAAGCTTTGTCATCCTTGGATGAGCGTACGAGTGGTACCCAATCTCGCCATAAGCCTCAAGTTCTTTAATCTGATCAAAGTCCAAATAATCGCCATATTTATTTGCGCTGGCTTCCACATAAAGCATTAGCGCAAATGGATAGTTGTACTCTTTAAATACACTAAGGGCCTTGTCATAGAAACTTTTATAACCATCATCTACAGTGATGACGATCCAGTTATCAGGTATTTTTTCGCCAGCGTTTACAGCATCGACTAACTTTGAAAGTTTAACGACTTCATAGCCATTATTTTTGAAATATTCAAACTGCTCTCTTAAATTTTTAATAGAAATATCAGTGCTTATGTGTCTTGGGTCATCAAAGCGATGATAGACTAAAATATGAGCGTCTGCTAAAGCAAATGTTAGCGTCAAGAATGACGCTAAAAGTGTTTTTATCATTGTTATTTTGCTGGAGTTTGTGGTGCACTAGGAGCTGATGGTACGTCGTTTGACTTTGGTATGACTAGAGATTTACTATCGACGCTATCAACGATAGAGCGCTTTAGATCTTTATTGTAGAAGTATCCAAGTGCAAGTGTATTTAAGATAAATAAAATACCTACGATAAAAGTAAATTTAGCTAAAAATCCAGCTGGTCCTTTTGCTCCAAAAAGACTCTCGTTACTTCCGCTATATGCCCCAAGTCCGATAGATGAGCTTTTTTGAAGTAAAACAGCGATAGTTATGATGACAGCTAGAGCAAACTGCAAGATCAAAAATATTAAACTCACGAAATTTCCTTTAAATTTTTAAAAATAATTGGTTGCGATTATACAAGAAAAGATTTAAATTTTTAGTTAAAGTTCTTTTTCAATCTCATAAAGCTCGTATCTTATGCTTTTAAAAAGCTCAGCTTGTTCTAAATTTATGAGCTTAAAGCACTCTTCAAGCACGCGAGCGCTTTCCTGGGCGCGCTTGAAATTTGCAGTGATTATCTCGTCTAAATTTTCTCTAGCTTGCTCGCTTTTTGTGCTAGTTTTTAAAACGTCGTTTTGAGAATTTCTAAATTTTAAAAATTCTTTTTGCGGGATCTTTGCCTTGTGGCGGAGGGATTTTATCTTATAGGCGAGCTTGGCGTCATCAAAGACATATCTTTTTATATCTTCAACAACGCGAAGCCCTTCTTTTAGCCTATTTAGATTCGCATCTATTACTCGGTAGATGCGCTCATCTTTAGTCATTTCTATTAAAAATTCCTAAAATTTGTAGTAACGATGTAAATAGATTTATAAAATCAAGATACAAAGCAACTGCGCCTTCAACTGGTGTTTCATAGTTTCCACGGATAATATTTTGCGTATCAAAAAGTATATATGCGCTAAATAAGATCGATGAAATACTTGCGATTACAAGTTGAAACATTGTACTTTTAACGAAAATATTGATAATAGCTGCTGCAACGATAACAATTAAGGTTATGAACAACATTTTACCCATTGTTGTAAAGTCACGTTTTGTATTCATCGCAAAGACACTTAATGCACCAAAAGCAACTGTTGTTAGTCCAAATGCTTGAGCTACAATACCAGCTCCACTTGGCATGGCAAGGATCGCTGAAAGTAGCGGAGTTAACGTAAGGCCGCTTATAAAAGTAAATGCAAACAGAAGTATTAAATTTAATCCCTCTTTACGTTTAGCTGCCATTAAGCCAAAAAGTAGTGCAAACTCGACTATAACAAGTCCCCAGAACAAAAATCTATTTGCCGCAAAAACACTAGCAATGCTAATACCTACATAAGCACCAGCTGTTGCTGAAAGTAGTGATGCTGCAAAAAGTTGATAAGTTTGCTTTATAAAAGTGCTTAGTGAGCTTTGAGAGTACGCAAGTTCTTCTTGATTTTGTTTTGCGTAGTTCCTATCATACAGACTCATTTTATCTCCTTATGAATTTTTGAATGAGTTTAGCCTAAAATAATTAAACAATGAATAAAAAGAATTTTAACAAATTATATTAGTTAAAAATTTATATATTAAAGTATTTTTTAGATTAAATAAAAGTTGCTATAATCGCGTAAAAATATAAAAAATGGAGATAAATTTCTATGGATGACTCGCTACTTGAAGGTGCGGTAAAATTTATGGAAGATGGCTTTTTGGAGCATGAAGAGCTCTTTAAAAGTCTACAAAATAGACAAGACCCACATACTCTTTTTATATCCTGTGTTGATTCAAGAGTGGTACCGAACTTGATAACAAACTGCCTTCCAGGCGAGCTTTTTATGGTACGAAATATCGCAAATATCGTGCCACCTTATAGAGTGAGCGAGGAATTTTTGGCAACGACTTCGGCTATCGAATATGCATTAGAGCTTTTAAATATCAAAAATATCATTATTTGCGGACACTCCGATTGTGGTGGATGTGCAGCGCTTTATATGGATGAAAAAAAGCTCAATACCACGCCAAATGTTAGAAATTGGATAAAGCTAATAGAGCCGATCAAGCGAGAAGTGCTTAAATTTACAAGCGACGATCCAGCAAAGATGGCGTGGCTAACTGAGAGATTAAATGTGATAAATTCGATCGAAAATATAATGACTTATCCAAATGTAAAAGAGGAGTATGAAAGAGGAAACCTTCAAATTTATGGCTGGCACTACATTATAGAAACCGGTGAAATTTTTAGCTACGATTTAAAAGAGGGCACATTCAAACTTTTAGCAGATAAAAGAGGCGAAAATGCGTAAAATTTTAACCATCGTCTTGCTCTCATTTATAATGCTTTTTGGTGCTGAAAATAATAAAACACAAGAAGAAAATATACTAAGCCTAACAAACCAAATTTTAACTTTAAACAGCCAAATCCAAATCATAAAAGCACAGCAAAAAGATACAAACTCAACAAAAGCTGATAATTCAAATTTAGCTGGACTTCAAAAGAAAAAAAATGACCTTTTGGAAAAAATTCCACTATATGTTATGCAGATTGAGGTAACTCAAAACGATATTGATAAATTTATTTTGCAAAAAAATAATTTAGAAAAAAAAGTAGCTAGATTAGAGAAGCAATCAAACAAAGATGCTTACGTTCAAAGTGCTATTGAGCTTGAGAAAATGAAGATAGATTATGCTTATTTATCGGCTTTAATTAATCTTGAAGAGATATTTAAAAAAGGTGCTAAAGCAAACTCTATAAAAGAGGTGATAGATAACGGACTTTTAAATCTACAAACAAATTCTTACGTCAGCATAAAAGAGCTAAAAGATTCTCTAAATGAGACTTCAAGCTCTTACGATAACGCATTTGCCGAGCTTGATCTAAAAAAAGAGACTGATGAGGAAATTTTAATCTATCTTAAAAATAATGCCGATCTTCTAAGCTCAAGCATGATCTTATCAGAGCTAAATTTAGTCGATACGGTCGAATATATAAATAAGCTAACTTCTATAAATTCGGCAAAATTTAACGTTGGCAAGATCGTAGTTATAATTGCAGTATTTTTATTTTTTGTCTCACTTACAAGAATTCTTGCCAAACTCACATACTGGCTTATGTCGCTCATTGCATCGGGCGAAGGCGTAAAGGAGGCAAAGGATCAGATAGTAGATATCGTTAAAAAGCCTATCTCTGCACTTCTTATCATTTATGCACTAAATATTTGTATCGGTGTTAGCTTTTATCCAGTGCCAGTACCACTAACTCTAGCAAATATCTTCTCAATCGTCTATATAGTTGCATTTTCATGGCTTGTTTTAACCATCCTAAATGGTTATGGCATAGTAATAATCGATAAAATCGCTCAAAAGAGTAGACGAAAAGAGGTCGTAAATTTAGTTTTAAAAGTAGTCTATGTAATTGTATTAATAATTGCACTTTTACTAATTCTTCAAAAGCTTGGCTTTGATATATCAGCTCTCATAGCTTCACTTGGTATCGGTGGTCTTGCTGTTGCATTTGCTGCAAAAGACATCATCGCAAACTTCTTTGCTTCTGTCATGATGCTCTTTGATAACTCATTTTCGCAAGGAGACTGGATAGTTTGTGGCGATATAGAAGGCACTGTTGTTGAGGTTGGCTTTAGAAAGACGACTATTAGAAGCTTTGATAATGCTTTAATCTTTGTGCCAAACTCAAAACTGGCAAGCGATCCTGTTAGAAACTGGAGCAGAAGAAAAGTTGGTAGACGTATCAGAATGCTAATTGGCATTGAGTATGGAGCGACAACTGATGAGATTAAAAAATGTGTAGATGATATAAAAACTATGTTGATAAATCATCCAGATATCGCTAAAAGTGAGGATATAGCAGCAAAGAAAAAGGGGCTAAAATATAGACAAAGTATAGTTTCAGTTGATGATTATGCTGGATATAAATCAAATTTATTTGTCGTGGTTGATGATTTTGCAGACAGCTCGATAAATATCTTAGTTTATTGTTTTGCAAAGACTATCGTTTGGGGAGAGTTTTTAGATGTCAAGCAAGATGTAATGCTAAAGATTATGGATATTTTAAAGCAAAATGGTCTAAATTTCGCATTCCCAAGCCAAAGCTTGTATATTGAAAGTGTCAAAGATAAAATTTAAGGAGAAAACAATGAGTGATGAATTTGATTATGAAGAAGTAGAAGAAGACTACTCTGAATTTAATGACGATGAGGACGATAGTAGCGGTAGTTATGACTATAATTACGATGAAAATGATTACAACTACGAAGATAGTGATGAGGATGAAGATAGTTACGACTCTTATTAAAAATACTTAATGAAATTTAATGGAATAAATTTACAGGGAGTTTTGTTTGACACACGATTTTGTAGATCAAAGTAGTTATAAAGCGATCGATGATATCTATAAAACGATATTAGACGTTATGATAGCTGTGAATGCACTATCTTTGTTGCTTTTTATGATCATAGCTACACCGCTACTTTTTATGTGCTTATTATTTATAGCAGCTGGGATATTGCTTAGAATAAAATTTGACATAAAATATAGAGTATTAATATCTCTTGCATTTCACCTAAATATTATATTGCTTGTTACTATTATTGTTACTACTATGGGTTGGAATACTGGAATTTGGATAATACTTGTTGGTGTAATTTTTATAAACTACTTCCTAGCGTTTGATTCAAAGAGTCTTACTTATATAATGGCATTTTTAGAATTAATCTTGCTTATACTTCTTTATTTTATTCATAAAGATGAGACGCCGCTGATCCCATCAGCTATACGAGGGACGATAGTCGTGTGCAGTATTGTTTTTGCTTTTTTTATTGTTTTAAGACTTTCAATGTTTGCAGATGTTATCACGTCTAGTGGATATCAGCAAATAAGAAAAGAGACAGAAGAGCTTGAAAAGGACTCAAAGCATGATTTTTTAACGCAGCTTTTAAACAGAAGAACAATAGAAAAAACTTTAGGATTTGAACTAGTTGCTAATAAGGAAAGAAGCGGTAATACAAATTTAGTCATAATGCTAGGCGATATTGATAATTTTAAAAAAATAAACGATACATATGGGCATGACTGTGGCGACGAGGTCTTAAAAGATGTAGCCAGTGCTTTGAAGAAATCATTTAGAGGTAAAGACTATGTTTGCCGCTGGGGCGGAGAAGAATTTTTGATAATCTTGCCCGATACAAAGATAGAATTTATCCACGAAGTGAGTAAAAGGCTTAAAAAACAGATAAACAACGCAAAACTTCCAGATAAAACTCCAGTTACTATGACCTTTGGCATGCTAATATGTGCAAATGGTGTTGAGGTGGATTTTGAGCAAGCCATAACTTTAGTAGATAAGCTGCTTTATGAAGGAAAGCTAAATGGCAAAGACCGTATCGAATTAGAAATTTTAAAAAAGGGCTCGGATGCGTAGAATTTCACTCTATACGGCTCAAAAAATTATCATATTTTCAATATTATTAACTCACGTCTGTTATTTTTTCATTTTTTTATTTATGAAAGAAGAAATTCTAGCAGTTACGAATGTATTTTCAGTAGCAACCTATCTTTTTCTTTTAAGGCTTATTTACGATAGCCCTGAAAATAACAAGATAACAATGCTTATAGTCCAGCTTGAAATTTTATTTCATGCATTGGTTTGTATGCTAATACTTGGATGGGGATATGGATTTGGGTTATTGTTTTTAGCATCGTCACTAATACTATTTTTTACGTCATTTACCTATAAATTTTTTAACTACATAATAGTTGCAACGCAAATAATTTTATCCATAGTCTGCTATATATATTTAGATGGCCAGCCTGTAAAAGATTTTGACGGCTTTAAAGATCTACTTTTTGTTTTTAACTTAAGTATGGTTTGCGTATTTTCGGTTATCGTTTCGTACCTTTTGGAAAGCTCAAATTTATTTATATTTTTAAGCATCTTAGAGGAAAAAGAGATGGCTGAAAATATCTTAAATCACGATCCATTAACAGGACTTTTAAATCGCACTTCAATGCAGAAAATTTTAAGTCAAAACGATCTTTATAAAAATAGGGACTTTGCTATCGTTATGTGCGATATTGATAACTTTAAAAAGATAAACGATACCTATGGACACGGCGCAGGAGATGCTGTTTTAAAAAGCTTATCAGGCATATTTAAAAGCACATTTAGAGATAAAGATAGAGTAGCTAGATTTGGTGGAGAAGAATTTTTAGCAGTCGTCTTGGGTGTAAAAAAAGATGCAGCTGTAAGTATCGTAGAGCGTGTTAGAGAGACTTTGAGTAAAAATATAGTTGAGTTTGAAAACATAAAGATCAATGCAACTATGACTTTTGGAGTAGTTGCTCATGATGGTACGGGAGAATTTAGCTTAGAAAAGATGATAAAACAAGCCGATAATCTACTTTATGCTGGTAAACGAAGTGGTAAAAATATCGTTATGAGTGCGGATTACGACTCAAAAGCATAAATTTAGAGGCAAGAGCCTCTAAATTTTAATGTCCATACATTAGGTTTGGTAACCAAAGAGAAATTTGCGGTATATAAGTAACCAAGATAAGGCCAAAGAATAAAGTAAGTGTCCAAGGCAAGCATGCCATGATGACCTCTTTTAAGTTCATATTTGTAAGACCGCTTGCGACAAATAAATTTAGTCCAACAGGTGGAGTAACCATACCTATCTCCATATTTACAACTAAGATAATGCCAAAATGTATCGGATCTATGCCAAGTTGCGTTGAAATCGGAAGCAATAGTGGAACCATGATCATGATGACGCTTGAAGGCTCCATGAACTGACCCATGATAAAGAGTAAGATATTTACAAATATCAAAAATCCTATCATACCGATATTTGCGTCAAGTATCATCGAAGCGATCGCTTGTGGGATCTGTTCGCTAGTTAGCAAATATGCAAAAACAACGGCGTTTGCGATGATGAAAAATATCATAGCTGTTGTAAGGGCTGAGTCTAGGCAGATGTCCCAAAGATCTTTTATCTTTATATCTCTATAGATAAAAAGTGAGATAAATAGCGCATAGACCGCACTTGCCGCAGCAGCTTCAGTTGGAGTGAAAATGCCTCCATAAATTCCGCCGATGACCACGACAACGATCAAAAGCGCCCAAAATGCTTTGGCAAATTTCTGCACTCTTACTTTAAATGGTTCAGCCTTAGTTGCTTTAAAGCCAAGCTTTTTTGCGCCAACATAAGTTTGAACAAGCATAAAAGCGCCGAGCATAAGACCAGGCACAACACCAGCCATAAAGAGCTTGCCAATACTTACCTCAGCAGTTACGCCATAAACTATCATAACAACTGAAGGCGGGATCAAAATGCCAAGCGAGCCAGCCGTAGTTATACCACCCACTGCGTACTCTTTTGGATAGCCTGCCTCTTTTATCGCTGCAAACATAATTGAGCCAATAGCTACAACCGTCGCAGGTGAGCTTCCAGAGACCGCTGCAAAGATGATGCAGGCAAATATCGCACTCATAGGCAAGCCACCAGGCAAGTGTCCGACCATAGACTTTGCAAAGTCGATGATACGTCTTGCTGAGCCACCTTTACTTAATAAATTTCCAGCCAAGATAAACATCGGTATCGCCATTAGTGAAAATTTATTGATACCATCAAATATAAGCTGTGGGATCGTAGCGATGTCTATGTCTGTAAAAAATATCATAGTTAAAACGGTGCTAGTTCCCAGTGAAACAGCCACAGGCACGCCTATTAGCATTAGCGCAAAAAGTAGGATAAATAAAAATGCTATTGTCATCTTTTTTCTCCTTAATCTTTAACTACGCTACCATGAGCTAGCTCGTGCGCTTCGTTGCTTACGACATTTTCAGCAGGCGTTAGAGCTACTTTTATGGCTTTTTCAGCCGAGCGGTAACCAGCTGTAACGAAGGCTATTGGAAGTACTATCATAGGGACCCATTGAGGTATGCCAAGATCTATTATCATCTGCTCGATCTCGTGAAGAATTTGTAGATAATCAATAGAATAAGCTGCGATAAATAACAAAAATACAGTGGTTAGCACATGAGAAAAGATTAAACATGCTTTTGCAAGGGCTGGTGGAAATTTTTCCACCAAAATAGTTACACTGACGTGAATACCCTTATTAAAGCCGTATGCTGCGGCAAAAAATGCCGACCAGATAAAAAGATAGTTTGATAGCTCGCTCGCCCATGACCAGCTTTTATCGAAAAAATATCTAGCCATAACATTTGCAAAGGCCAGCAATGTTCCACTAGCTAGCCCGACTACTGCGATAGTTTTATTTAGTGAGGCTATCGCTATATCAAGGACATTAAAAAAACTCTTCATTATTTTGTCCCAAGAGCCTTTTCTATGAGATCTTTACCGATAACATCGTAAAATTTAGGATAGATTGATTGCATAACCTTTTGCCACTCAGCCTTTTGTGCATCATCGATCTTATAAATTTCTAGTTTTTTACTAGCAGCGATGTATTTTTCAAGTTCAGCTATGACGTGAGCGTCCTCTTTTGCTGTCTCTTCTCTCTCGAAAGCTGTTGCTTCGCTTAGAGCTTGTTTTACATTTGCTTTTAGATCATCTGGTAGCTTGCTCCAAAATTTATCGCTCATAACGACTAAATAGCCCAAATATCCATGACTTGAAAGTGTAAGCGAGCTTTGAACTTCGTGAAATTTTGAGTTATAGAAATTTGAAAGTGGATTTTCAGTCGCATCAACTACGCCTTGTTGAAGTGCAGAGTAAACTTCTGAAAATGGAAGTACTTGTGGGTTGCCACCAACTACTTTGATCTGTTCTTCAAGCACTTTTGAGCTTTGGATTCTAAATTTTTGTCCTTTTGCATCTTCTGGCACAAGAACTGGTTTTTTGCTTGAGCTAAAATGCTTAAATCCAGCATCCCAGTAATCAAGCGCCACAAAGCCCTTCTTAGTCACAAGGGCTTTTAGCTCCTCGCCGACCTCGCCGTCTTGGACCTTATGAAGGTGGTCTGCATCTTTAAAGATAAAAGGCAGGTCAAACAGCTGAAACTGCGGCACAATAGGTGTAAATTTAGAAAAACTAGGAGCTGCCATTTGAACATTGCCAAGTTTTAGCGCGCCAAAAACTCTATCATCATCAAGTAGCTGAGCTGATGGGAAGACTTGAACTTTTAATTTACCGCCACTTAGCTCCTCGGCACGTTTAGCGAAAAAATCAGCCGCTTTGCCCTTTGGCGTAGAAGCTGCAACAACGTGAGCAAATTTGATCGTATAGACCTTGTCTGCACCAAATGCTAAGCCACTGATGGCACAAGAACTGGTTTTTTGCTTGAGCTAAAATGCTTAAATCCAGCATCCCAGTAATCAAGCGCCACAAAGCCCTTCTTAGTCACAAGGGCTTTTAGCTCCTCGCCGACCTCGCCGTCTTGGAC
>NZ_POZU01000015.1:0-770 GCF_002914005.1 Campylobacter concisus
ATTTTAAAAAGTATAATTTAAAAAAAATTAATATAAAAGACTTTTTATTCAATTCTAAACTAATCCCAGATAAAAAGTCTGCCAAAAAAGTACGTTTTAAAGAAATAATATTAAAAGTATTAGAAAAAATTGGCGGATTCTTACTTCCTACATTTATTTTGTATATAATGGGTAAATACAAAGTCATACATCATTCATTTTTTGTTGATTGGTGGGAGTATTTTAATGGATTTCTATTTTCAAAAAAAATTTATAGTTATTATAATAGTCTGTGTATCGATTTTGATCCATCTCAAAAATATGTTTACTACTCGCTTCATATGGAGCCAGAGGCTGCAACACTTGCTAGAACAACTTTTGCTAACCAACTAGTTGCCATAAGGACAATATCTCAAAATTTACCAAATGGGTGGAAATTGTATGTAAAAGAACATCCTCATCAGCATCAAAATCTAAATAATGAAACAACGTATTATTTTTTAGCTACTTTACATAAGTTTAAAACAAAAAGATTTTATGATGAGATTAAAAATTTACCAAATGCATATTTGATAAAAAGCAATATACCTAGTAGGCTTCTTCTGAAAAACTCAATAGCCACTTCATCTATAGGCGGAACTATATTTCTTGAGTCTCTAATAATGAAAAAGCCTTTTATTGCATTTTCTCAAAATACATCGGCTTTAACCAAAGTAAATGGTATTTTTGATATAAAAAATGATGATGATTGCAAAAAAGCATTAGAAATTCTAAAAAATGGATACCCTGTT
>NZ_POZU01000016.1:0-46372 GCF_002914005.1 Campylobacter concisus
AAATTCACCCTTTTTCTTTTAGCTCGCTATCACTTAGCTTGTAGTTATAAAACCTCTCATAAAACTCTTTTGTTTTTTGCTCTAAATTTAGATCACTAAATTGCTCTGGGTAAAATGTCTTAGCCAGCCAAAGCGGATAGAGCGCACCTTCAGCACTTCTTACGCTCCAAAGATAAACGCCACTTGGCACTACAAAAATTTCTCCATTTTGCACAGCTTTTAGCTTGGCAAATGATGTGTTTTTAGCGATAGCATCGGCACTTTTTTGTGAATTTGTGATGATGATGTCTGGGTTAAAGATGATGACTTGCTCTTCATTTATCGCTTTTGAAATTTTAAAATCTCCATCGCTTAGCTCTGAGCTTAAATTTATACCACCAGCCACGCTAATATACTCTGCGCCGATATCTTTTGAGCTGATGGTGTTAAAGTTTCCTGAGTTGTAGTTAAGCACTAAAACTCTCTTTTTTGGCGTTAAATTTGCCGTTTTTTGGCTTACAAATTTTATGTTCTCGTTAAAATAGTCATTAAACTCACGCGCCCTTTTTACGCTCTTTTCGCCCCAAATTTCAGCGATCTTGCTAAAGCTATCCTGTATCTCTTTGATGCTTTGAAATTTATCTATCTTCACAACCGCGATGTCAGCGCTCTCTAGCTGAGCCTTGCTATTTTCATCAAACATCATACCAACTGGCCCAAAAACAACTTGTGTTTTTTGACACGATGATTGTTTCAACGCTGCTACTTAGCATGCCGCTTTTATTGTTGTTGCTCTTTATCTTTGGAAAAATTTTTGACATGAGCGCAGGCAGTTTTGGCTCACCGATAACCGTTTTGCCTTCAGACACGCCATCTTTAGCATTTTTTATCTTAGCATCAAGAAGTGTAAAGCCACCATACATACTTAAAGTATCAACAAGCTTTCCACCAGTAGTTAGCTCAAAGTCGCGGTTTCTTTGTGTGCCTTGAATTTTATACTCTGCATTTGCTCCGCTACCGACTAGATATGCTACCGGGCGTTTGATCTCAAATATCGCAGCTGATAGATCAAGCTCACCTAGTCTAGCTTTTGCACCGATCTCATATTGTTTGCTTCTAATAGGTTCTACCGTTAAAGTCTCGCCTGCTCTAGGTCCTCTTCTAAAAGTATAAGTTGATTGTTCATTTGAGATACTATCTGCATAAGTAGTATAAAGACTTACATTTTCAACTGGCTTATAGACAAGGCTTACACCGTAGTTAAAGCCACTTTTATCATAGTTTTTCTCTTTAGATGGATCTAGCTTATAGCTTGTAAACCAGCTTCTTGAAACTGATAAGATCGTGCTAAAGTAGTCATTAAATTTAATGTCATCAACAACAGAAATATTTTTCATATCACTACTACTACTTTTATATCTACCACTTCCTTTTGCCACATGTGGATCGTTAAAGATTCTTAGGTTATACAAATTTGACGTGCCAAGATTTGCTCTACCGCCACTATTTCTAGCACTATAAATAGTCCAGCGAAATCCATTTGTAGCTACGGCAAAATTGTGTGATAAAGAACCTGTTTGAAAATTTGTCAAACCTTTTAAGAACCAACTATCTACATCAAATCTACCAGATGCACCACTGCCACCGCTTTTAACAACTCTATAATCTCCATTTTGATTAGAAAATGTACCACTTGTGCCATACATATCACGGATAGCTTTTTGCCACTGATAGCCACCCTCAAAGTACCAGTTGTCTGTTGGAGCATATTTTAGTTTTACGCTAGCCGTTGTTGTTTTTAGGTGATTATTGCTCAAGCCCTCTTTTAGTATCTTTTACAGGGCTTGGCACATCAAATTTTGCAACTCCGTTTTTTAGTGGCATACTAAATCCCCACCTGGCATTCCAGAATTTTCATACTCGTAATGGCTAAAGTTTGTCTCAAGTGTTAAATTCTCTGTAAGGTAAAATCAAGTCCAAGTGAGGCTAGACGACGAGAAAATTTACCATCTTTGGCATTCTTTTCACCGCCTGAGTAGTAAAAGACGCCTCTACATCCAGCTTTTTCAAATTGATTTGAAGTATCAAGACCTACGCCTAAATTTGACCTTGAGCTGTAATCAGTCCAGATGATATTTTGAAGTGGAACTGGGCGCTTACGAGAGTAACTAAAATACCCTGTAGGCGCACCAGCACTATAAAGTGAGCCAGCAAGTCCGTTTTGGATTTGCAAACTCTCAAACATCGCCATAGGTATAGCCGTTGTTGATGCAGCATAAAAGCCATCCCAAAAGACATTACCGATTACACTACCTTGAAAACCACGAGTTTGTGGACGACCGATCTCAGCTCCACCACGATATTGAATTTGTGCTGAAGGGAAGTATCTAACTGCTTCTTCAAAACCTTGAACACCTTGGTTATCAAGAACCTCTTTTGAGATCGTATTTACTTGATAAGGCATATCTATAACTTTTTTATCAGCCAAAGGACCAGCGGCTACTCTTTTGTTTAAAATTCCCTCATCAATACCGTTCTAGCTGATGTTGTCACCAATTGAATTTACTTCAATACCCTCAAGCTTTGTGGTTTGCACAGCAAAAACTTGACTTAAAAAACCACTGCACATTAATAGCGTAGCACATGTTGCAACTGAGATTTTGTAACTCAACTTTTACTCCTTTTACAAAAATTTTACATCTGAAATGTTACTAAAACAAATCTTAAATATAATTTATTAATTTATTAAATATTTGAAAATACATTTTATTTAAGAAAGCTAAAATAAGGCATTGTGAGAACGATTTTTAAAAATTTCATAGCTTTGATAAGATAAATAAATACTATAAATATAATCTTTTATATCGACAAGTGATGCTTAAAATTTTAAGAAAAGTAATAATTGATTTTTCTGTTTATAGTAGAATTTTGGCTAAAAATTAGCCAAAATTTATTTTAAAAGCTCTTTTGCGTATTTTAGGCCTAGCTCGTAAGCTTTGGCGTTTGCCTCTTTAACTTTAGCTGGCACGCTCGCTAGCATCTCTTCACGCACTAAATTTTCATCCATGCACCTACTCATCGCCACAGCCACACCAAGAGCCACGACGCTTTGAGTGATGACGTTTCCGACCTCGTCTTTTGCGATAGAGATGATAGGAATTTCATAAATTTTCCAGCGCTTTTTGTCTTCATCGCTCACCTTTACTAAATTTGGCTCAACCACGATTGCACCGCCCTCTTTCACGCCGCTTTTAAAGGCGTTGTAGCTTATCTGCGCAGTTGCTAGCATAAATTCTATCTCGCCCTCGTTTGCATAAGGGTATAAAATTTCCTTCTCATCAAGTATGATATCGACCTTTGTTGGGCCGCCACGCACCTGAGATGTGTAGGTAGAGGCCTTGACGCCGTATCCGCCTGCCTTTATTTTGGCAGCTGAGAGGATCTCGCCTGCTAGTATGACGCCCTGTCCGCCAACGCCGACAAATCTTAGCTGTGACTTCATGCTAGCTCCTTAAAATCTATCGCCTCACCGCTCATAGCAGCCTTTCTTACCATGTCGTAAGCCTTGGTGTATTCGATCTTTTCTTCATCTTTATGAAGCACGCCAAGTGGGAAAATGCCCTCTTTCTCCTCGTCACTTAGCATGTCAAATTTGACCTTGCTCGTTGTGCGGCCCTTTATCCACTCTAAATTTTTCACCGCCTCGCCCATTTTGTTCTTGCGGCCTAAATTTATATGGCAGTTTGAAAATACATCAAAAAAGCTGTATCCATCGTGGCTAAAGCCCTCTGCAAAGAGCTTTGTAAGCTTCTCTGGCTCGATGACGCTACCACGTGCGACAAAGCTAGCTCCTGCGGCAGTTGCGAGCATACAGGCATCAAAGCTAGGATCGATGTTGCCGTATTGCGCTGTGACCGTCCACATGCCTTTTGGCGTGGTTGGGCTGGTTTGCGAGTTGGTTAGCGCGTAGATGAAGTTGTTGATTAAGATGTGATTTAGTCCGATATTTCGGCGGCATCCGTGTATCGTGTGGTTGCCTCCGATCGCTAGTCCGTCGCCGTCGCCAGTTACTACGATGACGTGTTTGTCTGGGTTTGCCATCTTTACGCCAGTCGCGTAAGCTACGGCTCTGCCGTGAGTTGTGTGGATGGTGTTGCAGTCAAGATATCCGCTAAAGCGGCCAGAGCAGCCTATGCCTGAGACCACGCAAACGTCGTTCATGTCCCAGCCGATGGTGTCGATAGCACGGATGAGCGCCTTTAGTATGACACCATCGCCACAGCCCCAGCACCAAAGAGTAGGCATTTTATCTGTTCGTAAATATTTATCGTAATCAAAAGCCATAAATTTCTCCTATCTTCGCCTCGATCTCGCTTGGACTTATCGGTCTGCCGTTTGCTTTTAGTAGTTTTGCAAAGTCACCTCTTAAGATGATCTTTGAAATTTCGCCACTATACTGGCCTAAATTTAGCTCGCAGACTAAAATTTTATTAAATTTATTTGATATCTCCTTTAGTTTTTTGGCTGGAGCTGGAAAAAGTGTGAGTGGCTTAAATAGCCCTACTTTTAGCCCTTTTTCACGTAAATTTAGTATCGCTTGCTTAGCCGAAAGCGCCACACTACCAAAGGCGATGATACAAATTTCAGCGTCTTCGAGCATAAACTCTTCAAATTTCTCGCACTCGTCAGTGTGTAAATTTATCTTGTTAAACAGCCTATTCATAGAGTATTCAACTATTTTGCCATCTTCTGTTGGAAAGCCAGTAGCGCCGTGATGAAGCCCAGTTATGTGGTAGTGATAGCCTTTAAAGAAAGGATTTAGCGTGGCTGGCTCATCAGCTGCTGCCTCGTAAGGCTTATACTCTTTTGGCTCGCCACTAAATTCTCTTCTTTTATAAATTTCTAGCTCGCTGATCTCTGGCAAACTAACCCTTGCTTGCATGTGACCTATCGTCTCATCAAGTAGCAGCATAACTGGCGTCATAAACCTAGCTGCGAGATTAAATGCGCGAACCGTCTGCGTATAGCACTCCTCTAGGCTGCTAGGGGCCAAAACTATCATATTTACATCGCCATGAGTTGGGTTTTTAGCCTGCAAGATATCGCCTTGTGCGACGCGGGTTGGCAAGCCAGTTGAAGGGCCACCACGCATGACATTTACGATGACAAGTGGTATCTCAGCGATAAAGCCAAGGCCTATTTGCTCAGCCTTTAGTGAAATTCCTGGACCTGAGCTAGCAGTCATTGCCTTAGCACCGCTCGCACTTGCGCCAAGAGCTACTGAAATCCCAGCTATCTCATCTTCCATTTGTATAAATGTACCGCCATGTTTTGGCAAAAGCACGCTTAGCTCGTGGGCAATCTCACTACTTGGAGTGATCGGATATCCGCCAAAGAAGTTACAGCCGCACTCGACCGCAGCCCTTGCTACTAGGGCATTTCCAGTTGATACTAGCTCTCTCATGCGCTCTCTCCAAGCTTTGCAAATTTATTTGCCTTTACGGCCGCAGCTCGCTCTTTGCTCTCAGCGGTTAGCTTTGCAAATTTAAAGCCTTTTTCAGCCACATAAATGGCAAAATCAGGGCAGTGAAGCTCGCAGTCGCGACAGCCTATACATGAGTCAGCATAGACGACCTCTATCATCTTACCAAGCACCGCTTTTGGCTCAAGCCTCATCGCTAGCACACCAGCTGGGCAGTAGCTCACGCAGACATCACAGGCCTTACACCTGCTCTCATCGACCCAAACAGGTACATTTTCTTTTACTATCATCTATATTCCTAATCTAAATTTTCTTTTAAAAATTTAATGTTTTTTCTAATATCAGCTTCGCTTTTACTTAGCTGCTCTTGCTCACTTTCATTTATATTTAGCTCTAAAATTTCTTTTAAGCCCTCGCGTCCAAGCCTTACTAGCCTGCCGCAACTTAGCTCATCATCAAGAAGCACGCTAGCGCTTAAAATTTCATCACTCTTGCCTATTATCGCTTCACACATCTTCACAACTGCAGCTGCTGGTGCATAGTAAGCTGAAGTGCCAAGGAGTTTAACGATCTTTGCGCCACCTGTGCTTGTCTCTTTTTTAAGAGTTGTAAGCTCATTTTCGTTTAAATTTTCGCTGATATTACTAGCAGATACGATCATCTCGTCGTTATGAGCTCCAATTATCTTTGTCCTTAGCTCTTTTGCATCTTTATCTTTTAGAAGTGCTAGCTCATATCTGCATCTTGCCCCATCAAGCTCACCAGCCATGCCGATCACTTTATTTTTGCTAAAACCACTAAATTTATGAGCCGTCCAGACCATCACATCAAGCGGATTTGTCACGACGATTATCACCGCATTTGGTGCAAATTTTGCGATATTTTGAGCTGTTTGTTTTACAACGACGGCATTTTTAAGAAGCAAGTCCTCTCTTGTTTGACCCTCTTTTCTTGGGCTTCCAGCAGTTACCACTACGATATCACTGCCCTCTATTAGCATAAAATCATCGCCACCACAAACGATAGTTTTAGCATTAAAAACGCAACTTGACTGTGCTAGATCGATAGCCTTTGCACGTGCCACGTCACCAAATATATCCACAAGCGCGATCTCATCGCAAACTTCCCTCATACAAAGCGCATAAGCTATGCTTGCACCGACGTTTCCTGATCCAACTATACTTATTTTCATTTTCTCATCCTATTATTTGATTTAAAATTTTACTTGGTCTCATGACCTCATTTGCCCTCACTTCATCTGGCAAATAATATCCGCCAAATTCCACGCTTGCACCATCATTTTGTCTTAACTCTTTTAGAATCTCATTCTCATTTTTCTCTAGCTCGTCTGCTAAATTTTCAAAAATTTTACTTAAAATTCCGCCACTTTTTGCCATCTCTCTTGCCCAAAATAGCGCTAGATAGAAGTGTGACTCCCTAGTATCAAGAGTAGCATTTGGCGTTTTGTTTTCGTCCAAATAGCTAGCAACCGCTCTATTTAGCGCATCACTTAGCTCTTTTGCCTCTTTTTTTTGCTTAGCAAACGCTAGATGTTCAAGCGAAGCACTAAGCGCTAAAAACTCGCCGAGACTATCCCAAAGTAAATGATTTTTCTCTTTTAGCTCTTTTACAAGCGTTGGAGCCGTTCCGCCAGCACCCGTTTCAAACATCGCTCCACCAGCAAGTAGCGGCACAACTGAAAGCATTTTTGAGCTGCCACCTAGCTCAAAGATCGGAAAAAGATCGGTTAGATAATCTCTTAAAACGTTACCAGTGACGCCTATGACATCTTTGCCAGCTCTTATCAAGCTAAGCGTTTTTGCAGTCGCTTGCTCGTAGTTTAAAATTTCAAATTTTACGCCAGCGCTAGTAAATTTCTCTTTGAATTTTTCAAATTTAGCTATCAAATTTCTATCATGAGCACGGCTACTATCTAGCCAAAAAATAAGCTCATCTTTTGAGATTTCACCTCTTTTTAAAGCAAGCTCAAACCACGCATTTATCGCATCTTCTTTAGTCTGAGTCATCCTAAAAATGTCGCCCTTTTTGACGCTAAATTTAAAAACGTTCTCGCCAGCCTCATCAAAAACTACAAATTCTCCGTCTTCTTTTGCGATAAAAGTCTTATCGTGACTGCCGTACTCCTCGGCCTTTTTAGCCATTAGCCCCACATTTGCTACGCTACCAATGCTACTTACATCAAGCGCACCATGCTCCTTAAAGTCCGCTACGCAGGCCTCATAAACTCTAGCGTAGGTCCTATCTGGGATCATGCAAAGCGAGAAATTTAGCTCGCCACTTCTATCTTTTACCTTGCCAGAGTTTCTAATGAGTGCTGGCACGGAGGCGTCGATGATGACGTCATTTGGTACGTCAAAGTTGCTAGCATTTTCATTTAGTGCCCAAATTTTTGCCTTTTTGCTAAAAATTTCATCAAATTTAGCCAAAATTTCATCTTTATTTTTAAGAGTTGAAATTTTAGAAAACATGTCTTTTAAGCCGTTTTTAGCCTCCACACCGTGAGCTTTAAACTCCTCACCAAATAGCTCAAAAACCTCTTTAAAATAGCTTTTTATCGCGTGAGCAAAGATGACTGGGTCACTAACCTTCATCATCGTGCATTTTAGGTGCAGGCTTAAGGTTAAATTCTCTTTTTTTGCCTCTTCAAAACAGCTTTCATAAAATTTATCTAGCTCATCTACGCTTAAATATGTGGCATCAACTATTTCGCCGCTTTGGATGGCAAGCTCTTTTAAAAGCTCTTTTTTGCCATCCGTGCTCACAAAATTTATATAAAATTTCTCATCTTTTTCTGCAATGATTGAGCGCTCATTCTCATAAAAATCGCCCTTTTGCATGTAGCAAATTTTAGTTTTATTTGCCTTGTCCCAGTTGCCATTACTATGTGGGTGTTTTTTGGCAAATTCTTTAACTGGCGGCAGGACTCTTCTATCTGAGTTTCCTTGTCTAAGCACTGGATTTACCGCACTGCCAAGTACTTTTTGGTATTTTTTAGCGACCTCGTCGTCGTAGTCTGTGATGATCTCATCTGGATAAAATGGCACGTTTATGCCCTTGCTTCTAAGCTCCTCTATCGCTGCTTTTAGCTGAACAAGCGTGGCTGAGATGTTTGGCAGTTTTATGATATTTGCCTCTTTATGGACTGTTAGCTCGCCTAAAAGTTCTAGCTCATCGGCCTTGTTTAGCCCAAGCTCTTTGCTAAAAAGAGATAAAATTCTCCCAGCCAGGCTAATATCGGCCCTAGTTATGCCAATATCAGCGCGTGATAAAAAGCTCTTTACGATAGGAAAGAGAGAGTAGCTTGCAAATAGCGGTGCTTCGTCAGTTTTGGTCCAGATAATGTCACTCATTTTAGCCCTTTTATTTTTTAAAAATTTATCACTTTCTTTATTAAATCTCGTTGTATTTTAGGCATTTGCTGCAAATTCTAGCTCTATTTTCCTATATTTTGGTTGTGCTCGCTTAAGGTTTTTGAAAAAATGTGTTTTTTCGCCTTTTTATCAAGCACGAAGTATAGATAATCGCTCTTTGCAGGGTTTATCGCCGCTTTGATCGCACTTATTGAGACCGAGCAGACCGGACTTGGCGGAATGCCGTCGTTTAGATAGGTATTAAACTCGCTCATATCGCTTCTTATGCGCTCGGCCGTGATCACATCGTGTGAATAAATTCCGTAGTTTAGTGTGCCGTCCATCTGCAGCCTCATGCCTTTATTTAGGCGGTTATAAATGACTGAGGCGACAAGTGGCATCTCAGCGTCGTTTGCAGCTTCTTTTTGGATGATCGAAGCGATCGTTAAAATTTTAAACCATTTTTTCTCGTTGTATTCGCCAAAAATTTTATTGCTGATTTCGCTTTGAGCCTTTTTGGATGAATTTACAAGATAAAAAGCAAGGTGCCTTTCGCTGATGCCTATTGGGATTTTATATGTATTTGGCATCAAAAAGCCATCACTCACTGGAGCAAGGGCGTTATATTCGCTATTTAGCTTAACTGGGTCAAGTCCTAGCTGGGCGGCGATCTGGTTTAAAAAAACGATAGTCGTTTCGCCTGGTATTAGCGTTATCTCGGTTAAAGCCGCTTTTGATTTCGCAAGTTTTTTTAAAAAATCAACCCTTGAAATTTTGTCTTGGCCGATCTCTATCCAGCCAGATTGTGGAGAGCCGATAAAAAGTATGGCGTATTTGTCTATCGCGCTTAAGTTAAAGTTGCGATTAGCTAAATAAGATATAATCTCGCCCACACTTCCCTTTGGTATAAAAACGACCTTGCTTGTGTTTATAGGGCGTGCCAAATAGACAAAAATACTTAGGAAAATGATGGCTACGATATCAAAAAAAATGTCTAAATATGGCTTTTTTATAAAATTTTTTATCATCTTGATTCTTTCATTTATCTTACTTTTAAAATACGGCATAAAAATTAACGATTTCGAGTTTTACGGCGTAAAATTGGAGCAATTATATATAAAATTAGATAAAAAAATAATTGCAAGAGCAAAGCAGATAAGGCTTCCAAATTTTAAGAAAGAGAGCAAGCAAAAAAGCAGCGATGAGCGCCTTTTAAATCTTAGTAAAAGTGTAGATTTTATAGATACGATTTTTCAAGAAATTTCACTTGAAAATGTGCAAATAGGAGATGATTTTAAACTAAAAATTCTATTTTTAGATGATATATTTTTTGTTGATAGCCCTTATTTAAATGTGGATATAAAATTCCAAAACGAACAGCAAGACGGAATAGATCTTTTTAGCGTTAGAAATTTAAGCTTTAAGGATTTTAACGTCAGCATTAGCGGCGAAGGGAGTGCAGATTTTGATAAAAATGACTATAAATTTGAGGGAAATTTTACCTCTCATGAGCTGCACGGTAAGCTAAATTTTGCTCTAAAAGATACATTTTTAACTTACAAAGCTTATGATGTCGAGGCTGGAAGTATCAAAAACTTCATTGACGAGCTTGACAGACGCATAGAGCTAAATAGTGAAGTTAAAAACTGGATATATGGATACATCGTTGCTGATGATTACGAGCTTAAAGAGATAAATGGCAAGGCTGATCTAGCTAAAAATAACTTTTATCTAAATGATCTAAATGCCACCGCAAATACTAAAAATTTGCTCGTTAAATTTGAAAAAGGTCTGCCAGCTATAAATGTAGGCGAGGCAAATATCACGCTTAAAAACTCAAAGCTTAAATTTGATCTTATTTCGCCTATTTACAAGGGTAAAAAGCTTGATGGCTCAAGCGTTGTGATAAACAATATCTTTGATGAAAAAAGTGCAAATTTAGAGCTACTTATAAAGACAAAATCGATCTATGATGAAGCTATAAATGAGATATTAAAAGCCTATAAGATCATCGTGCCAGTAAGGCAGCTTAGCGGAAAAATGGACGCTAGCTTAAAAATTTTGATAAAACTAGACGAGAAAAGCTTAGAAAATTTTGATGAAAAAAGCGTCATCGCAAATGGAGAATTTAAGCTAAGTGACGCGATTTTAGAGATTGCTGGGAGTAAGTTTAATACCAAAAATGCTCTCGTAAAGCTTATAAATACGACGAATTTAAGCATCGATACTACCGGCTTTGGGCTTGACTTTTTTAAGGCAAATGCCAAAGCGAATATAGATTTACAAAAAAGCACTGGCGAGATAAAAGGCGTGATAGAAAGCTTTGATCTAAAAGAGAAAAATGATGAAATTTTAACCTTTAAAAATGAGCCATTTAACGCATTTTTGGACTTTAGCAAGGCTGGTGAAACTTTGCTTAATATAGAGCCATTTGGGCTTGATATGAGCTTTGGTAGTGAAAGTAAAATAGCAACAAAAAATAGTAAATTTTTCATAGAGAGCTCGCCTGTTTTAAAACAAAACGGCGTGCGTGGTTTTGATGAGCTTAGTATAAAAAGTAAGGATTTTACTGATCTTGAAATTTTTGCCAAAGAGGCAAACTTTGATTTGCCGTTTTTAGATAAAAATGGCTCAAAATATGAAAACGATGATCTTAAAATTTTAGTCTCAAAAGCTGGTGTGAAAGTAGATAGCGCAAGTAAAAAGCTAAGCCTAGATATAAAAGAAAAAGCTATAAACGTAAAAACTAAAGATCTAAATTTGCTAGTGCTTGACGATAACAAAACCAGTGAGCAAAGCACACCGCTTGAGCTCTTGGCAAGAAACGGCGATATTATTTTAAAAGATTTAAACAAAACACTACCATTTACTAGCTTTAGTGCCGAGAAAAAGGGCAAAAGCATCTCACTAAATGGCCTAGCTCAGCAAGGTAGACTTGGCTATTTTAATGATGAAAAGAGTATAAATTTAGACGCAACCGACATAAGCGGCGAGTTTATCAACGATCTTTTTGGTATCAAGAGCTTTGAGGGCGGTAAATTTCGCTTAAAACTTCTTGGAGAAAACACTAAAGAGTTTAAAGCAGAGGTAAGATTTTTTGGAACATATCTCAAGGACTACATCTTTTATCAAAGGTTGCTTAGCTTCCTAAACTCGGTACCATCGCTTCTTAGCTTTAAAACGCCTGACTTTAACGACAAAGGCTTTACTGTTAAAAATGGTAAAATTTTACTAACTAGAAAGGGCGATATGATCGAATTTTTAGCGATCGAAATGATAGGCACAAGCGCTGATATCGGCGGACGTGGTACGATCGACCTAAAGAGTAAAAAAATAAACATCGACCTTGAGCTAAAGCTACTAAAAGATGCTAGCAGTATCATTGATAAAATTCCACTGGTAAATCAAATAATCCTTGGCAAGGACCGCTCACTCTCAACCGTTATCGCCATACGAGGCACTACCGATAAGCCTGAGTACTCGACGCAGATCCTGCAAGACGCCCTACTCTCACCACTAAAGATAATAAGAAACGTGATTCAGGCTCCGTTTTTGATATTTGAGTAGTTTAAATCTGCAAAGCACAGAAATTATAGAAAAATTATTGGCTGCTTCTAAAGCCAAGAGTGGCACTCATTTTTGATTATCTATACTAACCTAAGTTCGTAAAGTGCGTAATGCTTAAATTTTACTAATCAAAAGATATCAAAAGCTAAAGATTAAGACCTTGATAGCTATCTTTTGATACTACAACTATTAAAATATTTTGATAAAAAACATAAAATTTTACATATAAAAATATGTAAAATTTACTTCATCTCAAGGCGCATCAGATACATATCCTCGCCGTCAGTCACCTTTAAATTTTGACTTTTACACTTTGGACAGGTAAAGTCATTTTCTCTAAGCTCTCCGCCAAATCCGCAATCCAAACACTCGATAACCACGGCTTGCAAATTTATCACAAGTTCGGCATTTTCGCAGATCGTGCCAGCCTTATAAACATCAAAGGTGCTCTGTAAATAATGAGGCTCCACTCCGCTTAAGCGGCCGACCTTTATCTCGATCTTGCTTATCTCTTTGGCGTTTTCTTTGGCAGCATTTTTCTCACAAAGGCTGACTAAATTTTGAACGATACTAAGCTCGTGCATTAGCAGATCCTTGGTAGTAGTTCGCCCTTTGGCGGCTCGAGAAATCTTCTTGATTTATAGGCGTTTTCGATGATGACACGCTCGTTTTTTGCCTCCATTACCTCGCCTATTATCATCGCATTTTTATCAAATTCTCTTAAAATTTTAAGTGCGTCCTCGGCCTGGCTCTCATCAACAGCCATCACAAAAGTGCCCTCATTTGCAAGCTCATAAGGCTCAAATCCAAATAGCTCACAAACGCCCATCACTTCGTCTGCGACCTTGATATTTTCTTCAAAAACCAAAATGTTAAATTTAGCAAATTTAGTCCATTCATTTAGCACTGCACTTAGTCCGCCTCTAGTCGCATCACGCATGCACTGCGGCTTTATGCCAGCGCTAAATAGCCTCAAAGTAACCTCTTTTAAGCTCTTGCAGTCACTTTTTAGATCAAGCCCGAGCTCAAATTCTTCTCTTGCTGCAAGCACCACGCCGCCGTGTCTGCCAACATCTCCAGAGATGAGAATTTTAGCCCCTGCCTTTAAATTTTTAAGCTCCACGCCTTCGCAAACTATCTCGCCGATGCCTGCTGTGTTTATGAAAATTTTATCGCATTTGCCTTTTGGCACGACCTTTGTATCGCCACAAACTACGCTCACATCACTCTCTTTGCAAGTTTTTGCAAGCGAGCCAAGCACACGCTCGAGCTCCTCTATACTAAGCCCCTCTTCAATGATGAGCGAGCAGCTTAGGTATTTTGCGCTTGCTCCAACCATCGCAAGGTCGTTTATTGTACCACAAGCTGCGATCTTGCCGATGTCGCCACCATTAAAAAAAATGGGAGTTACCACAAAGCTATCGGAGCTAAATGCGATCTTGCCGTTTAAATTTAGTATCGCTGAGTCGTTGCTTTGCCTTAAAATTTCGTTATCAAAAATTTTAAATATCGTCTCGTTTATAAGCGAGTTCATCTCCTCGCCACCGCCGCCGTGGCTTAGCATTATCTTTTTCATTAAATTCCTTAACCAACTCTTGCGTATTTAAAATATGCCGCACAAGCGCCCTCGCTTGAGACCATGCACGATCCTATCGGATTTTGCGGATTACAAACCTTGCCAAAGACTTTGCACTCTGTTGGCTTTGCTAGCCCTCTTAAAATTTGCCCACAAATGCAAGCCTTGCTCTCGCTAGCACTCTCTACGCTACAGTCAAACTGCACTCTAGCGTCAAGGTAGGCAAATTCATCTTTTAGCTTCATGCCGCTTTGCGCTATCTCGCCAAGGCCTCTCCAGACAAAGTCACACGGCTCAAAGTACTTAGCGATGAGCTCTTTTGCCTTGACGTTGCCCTCTTCTTTGACCGCCCTTGCGTACTCATTATAGACTTCATAAGTGCCTGCGTTTTGCTGACGAACTAAATTTAGCACACTCGCCATGATGTCAAGCGGCTCAAAACCGCTAATGGCGATTGGTCTTTTAAACTCATCTGCTAGCTCTTTATAAATTTTACTTCCAGTGATCACGCTCACGTGGCTTGGACCCAAAAATGCGTCTATCCTCACGTTTTCATCGCTCATTATAGCTCTAACTGGAGCTGGGACGGTTACGTGATTTATGTGAAAATATAAATTTTTAATGCCCTCTTGCACCACTTTTTCAACTAAATTTGCACTCATCGGAGTCGTCGTCTCAAAGCCGATCGCAAAAAATATGACCTTTTTGTCTGGATTTTGTTTAGCGATATTTAGCGCATCAAGTGGCGTGTAAAGTGCCCTTATATCGTGTCCTTCGCCGCGAAGCTTTTGCAAGCTTGTCTTTGAGCCAGGCACTCTTAGCATGTCAGCTAGCGTGCAAAAGATCACATTATCCATGCTAGCTAGCTTACAGGCCTCATCTATGCGACTCTTTGGCATCACGCAGACCGGACAGCCTGGGCCGTGGACGAAATTTATATGCTCTCCCACCAAACTTGGCAGTGCAAATTTCATAATGCTATGCGTATGACCGCCGCAAATTTCCATGATATTTAGGGGCTTTGTGCTCTCTTTTTGGATGAGTTTTGAAAGGGCTAGGATTAAATTTTTATCGCGAAAGTCATTGATAAGATCCATCAAATTTTCCCCGCGTTCATATCATCAGCGATCTTTTGATAGACCTCTAAACTCTCAAGCGCAAACTGCGTATCGATCTTTTGCATAGCGTATCCTACGTGGATTAGCACATATTCGCCAACTTTTACCTCTTCAGAGATGAGATCAAGGCTCACCTTTCTAGTAACACCCAAGGTCTCAACGGTGGCAACGTTATTTTCATCTATTTCTATTACTTTTGAAGGGATTGAGAGGCACATTATCTTAGCTCTTTTTTAAATTCCAAATAGCTTATCCACTTATCGATGCCCTCACCAGTTTTGCTATCTACCACAAAAATATCAACCTTTGGATTTAGCTTTCTAGCGTCGTTTTTCACTCGCTCGATGTCAAAGTCAAAGTGCTGCGCAAGCGAAGCTTTTGTGATGAGAAGCACGTCAGCAGCTCTAAACATCACTGGATATTTACTCACCTTATCATCGCCCTCTGGCACTGAAAGAAGCACAGCGTTAAAATGCGAGCCAACGTCGTAGCTTGCAGGGCAGACTAAATTTCCAACATTTTCTATAAAGACTAGATCAAGCTCATTTAGTGGCAGATGATGAAGCCCATCATGCACCATAAAAGCGTCCAAGTGGCAGGTCTGACCTGTGCTTATCTGATGAGCTTTTGCGCCAGCTTTTACTATGCGGTCAGCATCTTGATTTGTTTCTAAATCGCCCTCGACAACGCCTATTTTAAATTTACCAGCCTTTATCGTAGCCTCTAAAAGCGTAGTCTTGCCAGCGCCTGGGCTACTCATCAAATTTACACAAAGTATCTTTTTCTCATCAAGATGCGCTCTGTTGTGGGCAGCTTCTTTATCATTTTCAGAGAGAATTTTCTCTATCACGTCTATGGTTTTGCTCTCGTTTAGCACAGGGTGTGCGTGAGCCTCGTGGCTATGTTCGTGCGCGTCATGAGCGTGATCTATATGCCCATCATGAGTGTGTGGGTGCGAGTGAGTGGTACCATCAGCGTGAGTGTGAATGTGGGCGTGATTACCCATTGAACAACCGCAATCTTTACACATTTTTTCATCCTTTTTTATTAATTTATGGCGATTTTAACTCTTAAATTTAAACATAAAATTAAAATTTAGGAGTTTTTGCAACTAGCTCAAACTTAATTGATTTATTTAAATTTTTATTTAAATTTAAAATTATAAATTAAATTTGCACAAGAATTTTGACTAAATTTACTTTACTCTTTTTGTCTAATATCATCCAGCTTATCAAAATTTTCATCACCAAATAATTTTTTACTATTCTTTCCGGCACTCTTTTGAATTATTAGATCCTTTAATCTAGCCTTGCCATTATCCATCACCATCAAAACCGCATACGCATCAACGTCTTCTTCTCTCATTTCATCTTCAGTATTAGCCGCACTATCAGGTGACATATAAAAGTGCTCTATGCCGTATTTTACGAGCGAGTAGCCATCATATCTACCAGCTAAAAACACTCCATTTTCTGGCTTGCTTGCACTAAATTTTGCAAAGCTGTAAGTGCCATTAACATCTGGTTTTAAAACAGCATAAACTCTAGCCCCATCTCTTACTCTCTCATTGTATTGGTCGATATAGCGGTCATCTTTATCATTTTCGTCAAAATTTCTTGAGTGAAAATTTGAAAATTCATAGTTTAAATCAACATAATTTCCACGAAAAAGATCTCTTGGATCATAAAGATTGACCCTTACTCTTACCTCTTGTCCAAAATAAAGCGGCATAAGCGCGTAGCCAAGCATAATGCCAATAAGCAAAATTTGAAAAATTACAGCTACTATTAAGACTTTTATCTTCATTTTTTACGTCCTTTTCTAGCGACAACTAGCACTATGAAAGCAAACACCATAAATAGCGCCGTAGCACCAATATAATCACCTATTAGTTGGAAATACCTCACGGCTGCAACCAAAAATATCATACAAAGACCAAGTTTTAACTCACCCTTTTTGATGAGGACCGTAGCTGTTATGATATTTGCGAGCGAAAAAAATATATTTGCGTAGCCAGGCCCGTAGCTAAAGACAAATGGCAACGACACGAGCAGCGCCCCAAGTAGCAAGCCACTCTTATTTTTTTCTTTAAAAAATAGTGTAAAATAAGCAACACTAAATAGGATAAAGACAAAGCCAAAGTTACTTTTAAAAAATGACTTCACAAACCAAAGCTTTTCATCGTAAAACTCAAATAAATTTCTTTCTTCAAATAAAAATAGACAAAATAACAACACAAAAACGCCAAAATTTTTACCAAATTCTTTCGTAAATGCGCCAAGTCCTACTCTAAATTTATCTAGTAGCGGCGAAATGCTAATAAGTAAAAGTGCATAAGATAGCGATACGATCGCAACCATCGGAAGTCCAAACAAAAAGCCATAATCAAATATCGCCCTAAAACCACTAATGTAGCTGCAAAATGAAATGATGTATATAAAAATATCTATAAAAAGTACAAAAGCAAGCCATTTTGAGTCGTCTTTGTAAAGCGTATATGCGCCAAGTGCTATAAAAATGATAAAGCCAAAGCCAAAGTCGCCCTGATAAGCTATCATAAAAAACCAAACTGTCGCAAAGATAAGACTTTGGGCTACCAATACACCTTTTTTACTGGCAAAAGAAACCGCAAACGCCCCGATACTCCAAAGTAAAATACCACCGCTTGGCTCATCACTAATGTTATAAATTTGAGCAATAAGAGCAATCGCCGCACCAAAGCAAAAATTTCCAAGAAAAAACATCGCAGTTGATAGATTTTCCTTTTCCTTTGCGAGATAGTAAATTCCACCAAAATTTACAAGCCCAAGTACAAACAACACAAGCGCCAAACGTCCTAGTCTTGGTATCTCTTCCCAATTTGCACCAACGAGCGTAAAAAAGGCTAGCGCAAAAAAGAGATATGCTACGAGTTTTAAGACAAAGCTTATCTTGTCACTATGGGCATCAGGGTTGATATCGTATAAATTTGCTATTTTTATAGCGGTCTCTTTATCAACTATGCCGTCACTTTGCCACCGATCCAGCTCTTTTGTTAGAAAAATTCTATTTAAAAAGTTCATTATTCACACTTTCTTTTATAAGATATACAAAACACCAAATTTCTAGCCAGTACCTTAAATACCGTATTTATGTCCATTGACACTGCCTTAGTCTTTCAACAAAAAATATAATTGTGATTTAAAATATAAAAAAAATACAGAAGCTAAAATGCTACCGATAATAAAAATTTTTAGCAAGGTAGCTTGGGCTAGACTCCTAAGCTTTGCTTCTAAAATTTCTCGCTTAAGCCTAAACCCAAGTAAAAAGAAAAAAACGGCCATCAAACTATCATTTACCAAAAGGATAAGGGGCTTTTGTATCGGCGATTTACCAAAATTTAGCCTTGTATCGATTTGTAAAAATGAGTTATAAAAACTGCTTAAAAAAATATTTTCAAAGATAAATGCCACTAAAGCAACGGCGATAAGAAAGATACCACCGCTAGCTTCACCTATAAAAAAATCCCAAAAATTCCTAAAACCCATAAAGACCCTTAAAAAACTAAAACCTAGGAATAGCTGCCCTTGTGAGTTTAGAAAATTTTACGCCCTTTAAGCCGGCGATCCTTTCAGCAAAGCGTTCAATTTTGCCAGCCTCGCCTCTTATTGAAATCGTTTCTAAGCAGTTATGGTGATCGACATGAACATGGTTTGTGCAGATGATTTTCACATCAGAGCTATGCTCTATATCCATCTTTTTATTCACCAAATCGTTGTGATGATGCATATAAATGAGCGTCAAAACCCCGATCAACTCCTCACTAGCGTCCTTCCAGCTATCACTTACGATCTTTTCACGTATCAAATCCCTCGTAAATTCGCTCCTAGAAGCATAGCCTTGTTCGCTAACCTTTTTATCTAGTTCGTCTAGTAACTGACTAGGTAAAGAAACACTAAAACGTATAACACTATCCATTTTCTGCTCCTTTCTCGTTTGATTACCGTTTATAATTATTATACATCACTTATTAGAAAATGTGGATAAATAATAATAAATTTGCCCTAAATTTACGTTAGAATCGTTGCTACAGAATTTTTTATTGATATAAAATTTCAAATTTATTTCAGTAAATTTTTTGTAAATAAGCTCAAGCAAAGTCTTATTTTGGAAAACTCCGCCACTTAGCAAAATCTCTTTTTTCTCATTTTTAGAAATTTCAAAAATAATATCAGCCATGCCATTTATAAATGCCGTTGCCGCCACTCTTGGTTCATCTTTTAGGGCACTTTTAAAAGCATCTTTAAAGCCGATAACTCCGTCATTTAGGCTAAATTTGTAACACGCATCTAAATTTTTATCATAAAGTGCTTCAAGCCTCATGCCGCTTTCGCCCTCAAAACTAGAGTGAAAAAGTCTACAAATAATCGCTCCAAATGCGTCAAATATCCTACCAACTGAGCTAGTCTTTATTAAGTTTAATCCTTTTTGCTCCATTTTTTTAAAATTTGCAAGCATTTTTTCATCAAAATTTACTAAAAATTTACCAGCTTCGTCCTCAAGAGAGTATTTTAAAATAATAGAATATGCGGTTAGATAAATATTTTTGATGCTGTTTTCGCCCCCAAATAGGCTAAATTCATCAAAATGATAAACTCGCTCGTAATTCTTTTTATCTAGCCTAAAAACCTCGCCACCCCAAATTTTGCCATCTTCCCCGTATCCAGTGCCGTCAAAACAAAAGCCAATATACTTTTTATCTGCTAGATCGTTTTCAAATATCACGCTTAGCAAATGCGCGTAGTGATGCTGAAGATGAACTAGCTCAAAGCCCTGATCCTTTGCCCATTTTGTATTTAAAAAATTTGGATGCAGATCGGCTATGACCTTCTCGATTTTTAGGTTATAAGTCGTTTCAAAAAGGGTAAAAATATCTTTAAATCTATCAAAAGTCGCCACGTTTTTTAGGTCGCCGATATACGGGCTAATCATCAAAAGCCCGTCTTTATAGATACAAAATGAGCTTTTTAGCTCCGCACCAAGGGCTAAAAATGTCCCTTTTTGCTTGAAATTTGTATGGATGAAATTTGGATTTAAGCCACGGCTCGTTCTTGTGAAAATCACTTCATCACCAACACAAAATGCGATACTATCGTCACTTGGTGAGTAAATTTCTCGGTCGTGATCAAGGTAAAAATCTATGACATCACCTAGCTTTTCTCTTAGCTCGCTCTCATCTTTTATCACAACTTCGCCTGAGATATTCGCGCTAGTTGCGATGATGTCGTGCAAAAGATAGTCAAAAAGCAAAAGATGTATGCCACTAAATGCAAGCATGACACCAAGCTTGTTTAAATTTGGAGCGACACTTTTTGCGATATTTGAGCCGTTTTTTGCCTCAAGTAAGACGATTGGCTTTAAATTTGAGTTAAGTAGCTTTGCCTCTGCCTCTGAAATTTGCGCTATTTTTCTAGCGTTTTGTAAATTTTTACTCATCAGAGCAAAAGGCTTGCTTGGGCGATGCTTTCTAGCTCTTAGCTCGCAAACTGCGGCTTCATTTGTTGCGTCGCAGACTAGATGAAAGCCACCAAGCCCTTTAATGGCTAAAATTTTGCCTTCATTTATGAGCTTAGCTGCCTCTTTGGCTGCTTCGTTTTTACTAGCCAAGACTTTGCCAAATTTATCTTTTAGATAGAGTTTTGGTCCGCAGTTTGGGCAAGAGATCGGCTCTGCGTGATAGCGGCGATTAAGCGGGTCTTTGTATTCGCTCTCGCAAAATTTGCACATCTTAAACTCATTCATCGTCGTATTTATCCTGTCGTAGGGCAATGCTTTGATGATGGAAAATCTCGGTCCGCAGTTGGTGCAGTTTATAAATGGGTATTTGTAGCGTGGATTTGTGGGGTCATAAAACTCGCGCAAGCAGTCATCGCAAAGTGCATAATCAGGCAAAATAGGCGCTTGTTTGGTAGCCGACTTTGAAGCGATGATCTCAAGCTTTTCATAAATTTTATCTATCTTAAATTTCTTTAGCTCATCGATCCTAGCAAGTGCTGGCAGCTTCTCATAAAGCTCTTTTTCAAAAGCCAAAAAACTAGCCTCTTCGCCACTAAAATTTAGCTTCACACCCTCATCGTCGTTGTAAATTTCACCAACTAGCTTAAAATTATGCGCTAAAGTATAGACAAAAGGTCTAAAGCCCACACCTTGAACTAAGCCTTTGATCTCATATCTAAAGCTTGATCTCAACGCCAAATCCGGGGTCAAAATTTGTTTTTATATTTGGGTTTAGGTGCTTTTTTATCAAGTTGCTAACTACCTTATTATAAAATAAATCTCCGCTTAAAATAATATTTTTGATATTAAATTTATCTCGTTTTTCATAGCTAAAATCGCTCAAAAAGTGCGCCAAAGACTCGGTGCAACCAAAGCTGATATTCTTCTCTCCAGCGCCAGCAAGGACAAACGAAATGATACTTTTTACAAACTTAACCCCGTCTAAACCAAAGTCATCTTTCATCTTATAATCGATCCTAACGCCCTTTTGACCGCTAAAATCGCTTGCCATAAGAAGCAAATTCTCCCCTGCTTTTTTAAAGTCATTGCTTGTGCCAAGTATACGCCCAGCTATACAAAATAGCGAGAAAAAGCTAGCATTTGAGCTAAAATTTCCACTTGGTAAAGTATGCTCTTTACTGAAGTTTTCAAGTAGCCTTTCGCCGCCCTTCTCGGCTCTTATGAGCTCATAAATTTCTTCAAAGCTACTAAATTTTGGCAAAAATAGAAGCTGCGTTTTGCTTGATTTTGAAAGCAGGCAAATTTCGTCATCACTAAATTTGCTAAATTTTAATCCCAAAGCCACTTCGCCCAAATAGCTAAGCTCAAATTCCTCGTTTTTTGCATAGAAAAATGGGCTTAAAACTGCGCTACTTTCAAGCAAAGTAAGCCTTGAAAGAGCATTTTTTTGATCCTTTACTTTAACGCTTAAAAAGC
Source organism: Campylobacter concisus (assembly GCF_002914005.1). Taxonomy (GTDB): domain Bacteria; phylum Campylobacterota; class Campylobacteria; order Campylobacterales; family Campylobacteraceae; genus Campylobacter_A; species Campylobacter_A concisus_N. Next base: position 22,066 of record NZ_POZU01000016.1, read on the forward strand.
TAAAGCCCTCTTTATTTAGCTGTTCGCAAACGGCGTAAAGAAAAAGGTCATTTGGTGCCATCACGTCAAAAAATAGCGACGCATTCTCGTGATTTTGTCTATAAATGGCTGTCGTCTTTAGTGCTAAAAGTGGCTTTTCAAAGCTAGCTAGAAATGTCAAAACTCTATCATCGGCGATAAAAATTTTTGGTAGTTGCTTTAAATTTACAGGCATCAAAAAATTTGTATCAAAATTTACGCCAAGAGAAATTTCATATAAATTTTCATCTTGCTCTACGCAAACTCTCTTGCCATTTTTTAGCAAATTTAGGCAAGCTTTTAGCTTTTCATTAAAATTACCAAGCGTTATCTCGCCCTCAAATTTACTCTCACATAGCACGCCACTTTCATTTAAGATAGCTTCTCCACTAGCCAAAAATGTGCTCGCTTGAGTCGGAGTTAGGCCACCAAATTTTATCTCATTTATCTTGCTATCTTCATCAAGCTCACTTGCAGCCAAGACCTCACTGTGCTTTATAAAAAGACTAAATGGCAAGAGCGTACTTGCTTTATTTGCCACGCTCTCAAGCTCACTGGCATTACCACTTACCTTTAGACAAATTTCATCATCTTTGCACTTTAGACTATGAGATAGATCACCAGCAAGCAAGCGTAAAAATGGCGCTAGAAACGAAGCGTCTTTGTGGCAAGTAAATTTAAAAGCAAGTATCATTTTAAACCTTTTTTGGCGTATTCATCAACGATATCGTTTAGGGTAAAATTTGCTACTTTTTCACACTTAAAATCAAGCTCTTTTAAGTGATCAAGCAACGTTTTTTCTAAAATATTAGAAGCGTTTATAACCTCATCTGAGAGGCTAAAATTTGATGATTCTATACGGCTAGGCACGATACCTAAAATTTTAGTCGTAGGCCTATCGCCTGCAAGCTCCATTAGATGAAGGGTCTGGAGCATCTCTATCTCGTGAGCCGAGCCGTCCCAGCTGATAAAATTTGGTACATTTAGAAAGTCAAAAAAATAAACATCGCCCACGCTTGCGCCATTTGCGCTAATGCAATCAACGACGATAAGATAGTCAAATTCGCTTATTATGTGAGTTAGAGCGAGGGCTAAAGTGCCCCCGTCCATTAGAGTAAGCTCATTTTTAGAACTTGTAAATTTATAGTTTTTGGCCATCAAATTTACAAAATGAACACCTATGCCCTCATCGGCAAACATCACGTTGCCGATACCAAGAACCAGCACTCTCATCAGTGTTCTTTTACAAATTTATAACCACTAACGATGGCGTCCATCGCTCCATTTTTGCCTTTAACAGCGTTAAATACCGCCATATAAACATGAATCGGCACAAATATCATGATGATCCACATACAAATTCTATGTATCGTTCTGACATTTGCTAATCCGCCCATAAGCTCTTCAAAAAACCTAGCTGGCTCATAAAGCGCTCCGCCAAGTCCATTGTGATAAACGTGAGCGTAGAGCACTAGGCCAGTTAGGCAGATGAGCGCCAAGATGACGTAAAAGAAAAAGTATGAGGCAAACTGCAACGGGTTATAAACGCCCCTTAAATGCGGGTGTGGCCCCATAAAAAGATAATACTTAATCTGTGCGATCCAAATTTTTGGATTTAAAAAATCAACCACGCTCATCCACTCTTTTTTGCTGTGTTTATCAAAGACAAATAGATAAAATTTAAAGATAAACGCCGCTATTAGCACAAAACCAGCGATCTGGTGAGCCATACGCCACTTTGCTTGCATAAAATTTGTAGGCTCGCTCGTGATCTCTGGACTCACAAAAACGTATGAGATATAGTAGCCGCTCACAACTAAAAGTGTGATCGCTGCAAATCTAATCCAGTGTGTCAGCCTAACGCCGATGGAGAATTCGTATTCGCTGATCCTGTCAGCATTTTTATGTGACATATTCTCTCCTTACAAATTTGGATTTATCTTATAAGTACTCAAATCATTTCCCTTCGTATCCATAACATGCACAGCACACGCGATGCAAGGATCGTAAGAGTGAATTTTTCGTATTATCTCAAGTGGTTTTGAAAGATCAGCGATCTTTAAACCAACTAAGCACGCTTCGTAGCTTCCCATTTGATTTTGTGCGTCTTTTGGAGAAGCGTTCCAAGTACTTGGCACGACTGCTTGCCAGTTTGAGATGACGCCATCTTTTATACGGCACCAGTGGCTAAGCGCACCTCTTGGAGCATTGCCTTGGAAATTTCCTTTGTACTCTTTTTTGTTATCGATTACATATTTTGCGCAAGTCTCTTGATCTGATTTTAAATTTTCTACCAAGGCATTAAATGCGTCCATTGTGTGCTCTGCGACTACTTTTGCCTCAAGCATACGAGTAGCGGTTCTGCCTAGAGTTGAGAAAACTGCACTTAGTGGCAAGCCACTCTTTGTTAAAAACTCATCAACTACCTTTTTAACTCTCTCGTTGCCTCTAGCGTAGTTTATAACGATACTTGCTATTGGACCCACTTGCATAGGCAAGCCATCATATCTTGGTGCTTTGATCCAGCTATATTTGCCTTTTGTATCAAAAAGCTTACTATGAGCTAGTTTACCCTCGGCGTCTATGCTCTCGCCGTCAATAAGACCTGTGTAGTTTGCCTCAGTCTCGCCGTCATATGGGTGAAGAGCTTTGTCGTTTTTATACCAAGACCTAGTAGCTTCTTCGGTGATTTTATTTTCATCGATATCATAAACCTTGTTAAGATCGCCATTTAAGATATAGCCACCTTTAAATAGATGATCATTTTTACCAATCAAAAACTCATCGTAGCAGAGTAAATTTGCCACACCAACGTCGTTTAGAACGCTTGGCTCATTACCATAAGCTTTAGCTGCCATCAAGATATCTGGATAGTAAGCTCTATCTACAAATTCTTTGATCTCGGCAAATTTGCTCATATATTCGCCCATTCTAGCTGGATCCATAAGGTCCATTACGCAGGTCACACCGCCAACTGTTAAGCTTTGTGGATGTGGGTTTTTCGCGCCAAAGATAGCCATCATCTGAGCCGCTGTTCTTTGAATCCTTAAGCACTCTAAGTAGTGAGAAAGGACGATTAAATTTTGCTCTGGCGTAAATTTATATGTGCTATGTCCCCAGTATGCGTTGGCAAATGGTCCAAGGTTGCCCTTTTTAACAAAGGCTTCAACTCTCTCTTTTACCTCTTTTAGTTTGTCAGCTCCCGTGGCAAATGGAAGATCAGTGTATTTAAACGCCTCTTCGCTAGCTTTATGCACATCTGCGCTTAGTGCAGAGACCACGTCCGCCCAGTCCATGCCGTGAAGCTGATAAAAATGTACGATGTGATCGTGAAGATATAAAGCTGCGTTCATAAGCGTTCTAGTTAGCTCTGCATTTAGTGGAGGTTTGATGCCAAGAGCATTTTCAACTGCGATGATGCCTGCTCGGTAGTGTGAATATGTGCAAACGCCACAAATTCTTTGCATAAAAAAGCCAGCATCTCTTGGGTCTCTACCTTTTACGATCTGCTCTAAGCCACGCCAAAGAGTTGAGCCAGAGTAAGCCTCTTTTACGATATTATTTTCATCTACGACAACTTCTATTCTTAAGTGTCCCTCGATACGTGTTATAGGGTCTATTACTATTCTTTTTTCACTCATTTTTCGCCTTATTCTTTATCTTTACTCATAGAAGCTATAACAGCGTGAGCTGCTATGCCAATGCCTGTAAGAGCTAAAATTCCAATGCCAACTTTATCGCTGACATTATCAGCTCCAAGACCCAAAACAGTATCAAAGAGTCTATCTGCCATAGGCTCTTCAAATGGTCCCATAGTATCCCAGAAGTCTGGCTCTGAGCAGCCTATACAGCCGTGACCTGCTTGAACTGGCCATGATGTGTGCTGGTTAAATCTCTCGCGTGAGCAGTTATTAAATGTATATGGACCTTTGCAACCTACTTTGTATAAGCAGTAGCCATTTTTTGCGCCTTCATCGCCGAAGTTTTGGACAAACTCGCCAGCGTCAAAGTGACCACGTCTTTCGCAAAGATCGTGAATTCTTAAACCATAAGCCCATTTTGGTCTATTGTAAACATCAAGTGCTGGAAGTGTGCCAAAAAGCAAGAAGTGAAGCACGTTGCCAACGATATTTTTCTCACTTGGTGGACAGCCCGCAACATTAATAACTGGTTTATCAGTTACCTTTGAAAGTCCCACTGAATTTGATGGATTTGGCCTTGCAGCTTGAATGCCACCAAAGCTAGAACAGGTGCCGATCGCAAAGATAGCAGCTGCGTCTTTTGAAGCATTTACAGCATGAGTTTTACCTGTTGTGCCATGAGGTCCAACAGTTAGAAAATTTTCAGTCGCACCAGTTGGGATACCGCCCTCAACTAGCAGGATGTATCTGCCTTTGTATTTTTCGATCGCGCTCTCTAAATTTTCTTCAGCCTGCCAACCAGAAGCTGCCATGATAGTTTCGTGGTATTCAAGGCTTATGTAGTCAAATATAAGACTATCTATACTTGGAGCATCGGTTCTTAGTAAGCTCTCGCTACAGCCTGTGCATTCTGCCATATGAAGCCATATCACAGGAAGCCTATCGCTAAGCTCAGCAGCACGAGCAACCATCGGTGTCATCGCACTTGGTAGAGCCATAAAAGCTGTCATCGCACCAGCCCACTTCATAAAATCACGCCTCGTAAAGCCTTTATCTTTTAAAAGCTGCGCAATACTCGAGTCGCTTTTCATCTTAGGCAATGCACTAAGCTCACTTAAGCGTCTATCTATCTTTTGACGCAAGTCATTATTCATATAAGCTCCTTTGCTTGAAAATTTTACTTTTGTTAATAATATCTTTGTTTAAAGAAGTAAAAAATTATTTTAAAAAATTAATATTTATAATTAAATAAATTTTAACTAAAAAATTTAAAATCCCTTTTTTGAGATATATTTTCAAAGTATAAAAAATAATATTTTGAAAAAATTTTATTTTGTTTTGATGAATTTTCAATATTTTAAGCATATTATTCTGAAAGTAAATATCAATTATAATTTTTAATAATTTAGCATATTTAAGGCGAGAGAAATTTTTGAGATATAATTTTTTAAAAGCCCAAATTGATTAAATTTTAGGCTTTTAAAGTTGCATTAAAATGGCCAGATAGCTTCCATAAGCCTTGTGCCCCAAGGTTTTTTGGTAGATTTGTCTAGCTCGCCCTCGGTTTTATACAAAATTTTAGCATCAGCTATATATTTTGAGTTGATTTCGTTGTTTTGTGAGATGTCGTAAGGTCTGATAACGCCGCTTACTTGCATGATCTGCTTTTCGCCGTTTATAAGTAGCTCCCGGCTACCTTCTATGAAATAGTTGCCATTATTCAGTATTTTTATGATCCTGGCTGAAATGGTTGCGGTAAATTTCTCGCTTCTGTTGCTCGTGCCACTACCTGTAAATTTATTGCCGCCACCTGCTTTAAAGCCGATGTCACCATATTTGTTTAAATTTTCAGCCACAGTTGAAAGCGGTGACGCTCCAGCCGTAAATACACCTCCGCCGAGTGATACGGTGCTATCTTTGTTGGTACTTTTGCTTCCACTTGAAATTTGGCTTGCGTTTTCTGAGATAACGATAGTCACGATATCATTTACATTCATCGCTTTTCTGTCTGAAAATAGCGGATTCTCGCCCTTACCAAAGAGGCTGCCAGCGTTGCTTTGTCCGGTTCCACTATCTTTTGAAGGGAGTTGCTCGACATAAACTGGGGGTTTCATATTGATATGAGGATCAGCGCTTGGTGTGCAGCCAGTGCAAATAATGCCCGCAGATAAGACGAGCCAAATCGTTTTATAGTTCATAAAAAATGCCTTAAAATAAGTATCTTTGTGCTAAAATTAAGCAATTTAAGTTCCTAAAAAGGTCGCAAATGAAAAGTTGTTACGTTTTTACAGACAAAAATTTAGCACATCTGCAAGAAATTATAACTACAAAATTCAAAAAAGTTGAGATTTTTAAGATAATCCCAGATGAAAACGATAAAAATAACTTAATAAATTCAAATGAAAAAGAGTTTTTTCTAAAATTTATAGATAAATTTGAAAAGTTAAAAGCCAAAAGCGACTTTGTCATAGTTCTTGGCTGTGAGAGCTTTAGTATCTTTGGTAAAAGCGAGCTAAATTTAAAGCTAGCTAGAAATTTAAACGCTCCAGTCTTTGACGAAAATGCAAGCGAGCTAAGGGCGTTAAATTTAAACTCAAAACTTCTAATCACTGATAAGATAGATGAAATTTTAAAATATCAAGCAGATATCATCACACCATTTAAATTTCAAAGCTTGCTTCTAAAAAGGTCCAAAGCGGCAAACAAGACCGTCGTTTTACCAGAGAGCGACGATGAGAGAATTTTAAAAGCGGCCCACATCGTATTAGAAAAAGATGCGGCAAATATCATCTTACTAGGATTTGAAGATGAAATTTTAAAAAAAGCGGCCGCTTTGGGGCTAAATTTAAGCAAAGCCAAAGTGATCAATCCAGAACAAAATGAGCTGACAGATGAATTTGCAAAGAAAATTTATGAGCTAAGAAAACATAAAGGCGTTGATGAAGCCAAGGCAAACGCGCTTGCAAAAGATAAAATTTACTTTGCTACTATGCTAATTCACGAAGGCTTAGCCGATGCCTTGGTAAGTGGCGCTACGATGAGCACGGCTGATACGATCCGCCCAGCTTTGCAGATCATAAAAACAAAGCCAAATGTAAGTGTGGTAAGTGGGGCATTTTTTATGGCGCTTGAAGAAGAAATTTTGCTTTTTGCAGACTGTGCTGTCACTCCAAATCCAAGCGCAGATGAGCTAGCTAGCATAACGCTAAGCAGCGCTCAAACGGCAAGCGCCTTTGGTCTTAACCCAAAGATCGCCATGCTAAGCTACTCTACGGCTGAGAGTGGAAGTGGGCCCGATGTGGAATTTATAAAAGAAGCTGCCAAAAAGGCGAGCGAGCTTGATGCAAATTTAAAGATCGCAGCGCCCATTCAGTTTGATGCGGCAGTTGATCTAAGCGTGGCTAGTAAAAAAATGCCAAACTCTGATGTGGCTGGGCATGCAAATGTCTTTATCTTTCCAAATTTAAACTGCGGAAACATCTGCTATAAAGCGGTTCAGCGAAGCGCAAACGCTCTAGCCATGGGTCCGATACTTCAAGGGCTAAAAAAGCCAGTTAATGACCTAAGCCGCGGTAGCCTCGTTGAAGACGTGGTAAATACTATCTTAATCAGCGCCATACAAGCAGGAGAATAATATGAGAATTTTGGTTTTAAACTCGGGTAGTAGCTCAATAAAATTTCAACTTTTTGCAATGGATACAAAAACCAGTCTAGCAAGCGGTCTAGTCGAGCAAATCGGTAGCTCCAGCTCAAGAGCGGTACTAAAAGCAAATGGCGAAACCTACGAGATAAAACGCTTCATAAAAGACCACCATGACGGACTTGAGGCGATGAACGAGCTCTTTGTTACATCACACACATTGCACGATCTAAGCGAGCTTGATGGTATCGGACATAGGATAGTTCACGGGGGCGAGAGCTTTTTTAGCTCAATGATCGTTGATGAAAGCGTCATCAAAAAGATCGAGGAGATAAGCCCACTTGCCCCTCTTCATAACCCAGGGCACCTTGCTGGCATTAAAAACGCAATGAAAGAGAGCAAAAATGTGCCTCACGTGGTCGTTTTTGACACGGTATTTCATCAAAGCATGCCAGAGTACGCCTACCGCTATGCCCTACCATACGACGTTTGCAAGACTCATCATATAAGAAAATACGGCTTTCACGGCACTTCACATAGATACGTTTGCAAGCAAGCGGCCAAAATGCTTGGCATAGAATTTAATAAATTTAATGCCATCTCACTTCATCTAGGAAATGGCGCCTCAGCTTGTGCTGTGCAAAATGGCAAAAGTATCGACACCTCGATGGGACTTAGTCCACTTGAAGGGCTCATAATGGGCACAAGAAGTGGCGATATGGACCCAGCGGTGGTCATCTACTTGCTAAATATCGGTGTTTTAAAATGGAATGAGATCGATAACTTTTTAAACAAAAAAAGCGGACTTTTTGGAATTTGTGGCTCAAGCGATATGAGAGATGTCGTAGCTAAAATGGAAAATGACGAGCGTGCAAGGCTTGCGTTTGATATGTTTTGCTACCGAGTTAAAAAATATATAGGTTCGTATTATGCTATTTTGGGACGCGTAGATGCGCTTATATTTACCGGCGGTATCGGCGAAAATGCGCCAAATACAAGACAAAAAATTTGTGACGATCTAAAGCATCTTGGCATCCATATAAATCACGATCTAAATTTCTCAAACGAGAGAGGTGAAAGGTGCATAGACGATAAAGATGCCAAAATAAAAACGCTCATCATCCCAACTAACGAAGAGCTAGAAATAGCAATAGAAACGGCTAGAGTAATAAAAGAGAACAAAGCCAAATAAATAGAAATTTAAAATAAAATAGCCAATTTGTATTTTGCCAAACTCAACATATAAATTTTAAGTCTAGCTCGTTTTAAAATAGAATTAGCATTTTTAGGCTACGAGATAAAAAGCTTTTGCGATTTTAAGCTCGCAAAAGCTTGCAATCAATTTTTCTTAAAAAATCTCAAAATTTTTGCTTGGAGTTTAAACTGATCTGAAAGCTCCATTATCGGATAAGCTCCAGCATATTTTTTGCCGCCAGGTAGGTCTTTGCTAACGCCTCCACGTGCAGCGATCTGCGCGAAGTCACCCACTTTTACATGACCAGCTGAGCCGCTTTGTCCGCCCATTACAACGTTTCTGCCTAGCACTGTTGAGCCAGCAAGGCCAGTTTGTGAGACGATTAGGCAGCCATTTCCAAGCTCGCAGTTATGGCCTATTTGAACGAGATTATCTATCTTTGTGTAGTTTGCGATCACTGTGCTTTCAAAAACACCACGATCTATCGTCGTGCAAGCACCGATCTCGACATAATCGCCTAAAACAACATTGCCATTATGATAAATTTTTACATGCTCGCCAGTTTTTGTATGTGCATAACCAAAGCCATCGCTTCCGATCACACAGTTTGCCAGCAGATGACACTCGTTACCGATGACGCAGTCGTTATAAATGACTACGTTTGGGTGGATGATGCAGTTTTTGCCGATAGTCACATTATCGCCCAAAAATGCTCCAGCCATGACTATCGTATTTTCACCAATGCTCACATTTGAGCCTATGTAGACATTTGGCATTATCTTTGCACTCTTGGCGATATTTGATGGCTTTGGCTCACAAAAAAGCGGCTTAGCATAATCTTTACTAAGCAAGGCAAATGCAAGGTGTGGGTTGTCACACACAAGTGCGACCATACCAGCTGGCACCAAGTCTAAAAGCGATTTTGTCACCAAGATGGCTCCAGCGTTTGATGTACTTATAAATTTTGCATTCTTCTCGCCATCGCAGTATGTTAGCTCAGCTTTATTTGCATTTTTTAAAGAATTTAGAGCAAAAATTTCTATATCTTCTCCACTAAAAGTAGCATTTACTTTTGAGGCTATTTCACTTAGTTTCATCATATATCCATTATCACAGATCCGCCACGTACGACGTCAACTGGGTTAAATTTCTTTATCGATTTTAAAAAGCTCTCGATCCTACTCGCATCGTCAGCCACCATGACAACGATGTAGTTTTCGTTTGTATTTGTAACGATACCATTGTACGACTTTAGTATCGCCTCAAGACCAGCAAAATTTTCACCAAGCGGAATTTTCACAAGAGCCATCTCTTTTTCGACAAATTCGCCGCTTTCTATGACTTTATACGTTGGTATGAGCTTATGAAGCTGTTTTACGATCTGCTCTAAAACTCTCTCATCGCCACTTGTTACGATACTTAACCTTGAGAAGTTGCTCTCAGGTATCGGAGCAACGGTGAGTGTATCGATGTTGTAGCCCCTGCCCGCAAAAAGCCCAGAAATTCTAGCCAAAACGCCGTGTTCATTTAAAACTATAACCGAAATCGTTCTTCTGATACTCATTTTTCTTCCTTGCTCTTTAATATCATATTATAAATCGCAGCTCCAGCTGGAACCATAGGAAGCACATCCTCAAAGCGGTCGATCCTAACGTCGATCATCGCTGATTTCTTGCTATCGATCGCTTCTTTTAAAGCCTTTCTAAACTCATCCTTACTCTTGCAAACAAAGCCAACTCCGCCAAATCCCTCAGCGATCTTTACAAAATCAGGCTGCAAGCTAAGATCAGTCGATGAGTAGCGTTTTTCATAGAAAAATGTCTGCCACTGACGAACCATGCCTAAGAAGTTGTTGTTTAAAATGATGTTTATAACAGGCATATTTATCTCATGAGCAGTCATTAACTCTTGGATATTCATAAGTATTGAGCCATCACCTGTAAAATTTATAACAAGATTGTCTGGTTTTGCACATTTTGCGCCAATCGCTGCGGGGAGGCCAAATCCCATTGTGCCAAGTCCGCCACTTGTGACAAGCTGTCTTGCTCGGTTAAACGGATAAAACTGCGCCACCCACATTTGGTGCTGGCCGACATCTGTTGAGATTATCGCATCAGCTCCTGCTATCTTTGCGGTCTCTTCGATGACCCATTGTGGCTTTAAGACCTTGTCGCTATCTGTGTAGCCAAGTGGATTTAGTTTAGAATATCTATCTAAAATTTCTCTCCAAGGTGCGTAGTTTTCATGCTTTGTATTGACTTCTTCGTAAAGCTCAGTTAGCACGTTTGTAAGATCGCCAACGATCGGATAGTGAGCGTTTATGATCTTTGAGATGGAGCTTGGATCGATATCTATGTGAATTATCTTTGCATGTTTGGCAAACTCATCCGTCCTGCCAGTGATCCTGTCACAAAATCTAGCTCCAAGCGAGATGAGAAGGTCGCACTCGCTTAAAGCCATATTTGAAGCATAGCTGCCATGCATGCCTGCCATGCCTAAATTTAGCTCATCTTTTGCGTCAAGTACACCAAGAGCCATCAGTGTCTCAACTGCTGGAATGCCAGTTTTTTTCATAAATTTACGTATGATCTCGCTTGCATTTGATGCGACTGCACCACCACCGATGTATAGAAGCGGCCTTTTAGCTTCATTTATCGCAACTGCTGCTTTTTTTATCTGTTTTGAGTTGCCCTTATAGGTCGGTTTGTAACTTGGAATAGAAATTTCTTTTGGATATACAAAATCTCCAAGTCTTGATGTGATATTTTTTGGGATATCGATATGAACTGGTCCTGGGCGGCCTGATCTTGCGATATAAAAGGCCTCTTTTATGATACGAGGTAGCTCTTCGACGCTATTAACTAAAAAGTTATGCTTAACACAGGGGCGTGAAATGCCAACCGCATCGATCTCTTGAAAAGCATCTGTACCGATCATAAATGTTGGCACCTGGCCGCTTATAAGCACGATCGGAATACTATCGCTATAAGCTGTTGCAAGGCCAGTGACTGCATTTGTAAAGCCAGGGCCACTTGTCACAAAAGCAACGCCAACTTTACCACTAACCCTAGCGTATCCATCGGCCGCGTGAACGGCTGCTTGCTCGTGGCGAACCAAAACGTGTTTAAAATAAGTCTGCTTGTATGTTTCGTCATAGATATTTAAAGCTGCACCGCCAGGATAGCCAAAAACTATCTCAACGCCCTCTTCGTGCAAGGCCTCGCTTATCATCTGTGAACCAGAAATCTGTTTTATCATCACTTTAGCCTTTTGATAAATTTATCGCAAATTATATCCCAAAGCATTTTAAATCCATTTTAACTTTCTAGCGAATTTTAGGTGCTACTTTGATTTTCTTGAAAAATTTTTTACCATCTTAGAAAAATAGTACAAAATATTTTACATAAAATTAAACATATTATTTTTAGTAAAATTGATAAATTTAAGTGAGCAAAGACTATAAAATTTTAAGAGACAAAATTCATTTGTATAAATTTTTGGCTTAATTTTTTAATTAAAATAAGCCTAAAATTTTGCTTCATTTTTTATATCATTTAGCTTTTTAACGGCTTCGTCAAAGTCATCAGAATTTATAAAAATATTAATATTTTCATTTTTCTTATAGACTTTATCGTAGTATTTTGTGAGTAAAATTTCAGCTACTTTAGCAATGTCATTTTCATTAAATTTAGCCACAGCTTCATCTCTAGCTTTTTTATCGATAAATGGCGAAATTTTCTTCATACACTCGTCAAAAAAGGCTTTATCCACACTTTTATAATCATCTACTATGCAAGAAATTCTTTTTTCTAAACTTGCGCTCACTTCGACATTTATGCCACTACGCATCGCCTCATAAAGACTTTTTGGCAAACTTAACGAGCCTATCCTTCTGCTCTCACCCTCAATAAAGCAAATTTTATCTTTTAACGTGATGAGCTTTTCAAACAACGCATCTTCAAAGCTTTTTTGGCTTGGCTGCGCACCATTTATCGCCCCAAAGACAGAGCCTAAATGATTTGCCATAGCTTCAAGGTCTATTGACGGGCTTAGAGCCCTTATGAGCCTACTTTTGTAGCAGCCAGTATTTCCAAAAAGAGTGATAAATTTTGTACTCAAAGGTCGATTTAGAAATTCTAAAACGTGATTTCTATAAGCTTTATAGCCACCACTAAGTCTAAAAACTCTATATCCTATCATGCTAAGCACATAGCCAACAGAATTTGATCTAAGCCCACCTTTAGCGCAGTAGATGCCAATAGCTGAACCAACCTTGGCTCTTTTATAAACCTCATCAATGATATTTTGTAAATTTTTGCAGATATATTTTGCGCCAAGGCTCTTTGCTAGGGATCTATCGCTTTTATAGATCGTGCCTACCTCTTTATGTTCCGCGTCATTTAAAGCGTATAAATTTATGGCATCTTTTATGTGTGAATATGAAAATTCATGTGGTGATCTTGCGTCTATTAAAATTTCAAAAGAGCTTCTTTTCTCTAGCCACTGCTCTACATCAAGCTCAAATAACGGCACTAAATGCCTTTTTTAGTTTCTCAAAAAGTGGATGAAATGGCGTGCCATTTACTCTCACATCAGAGATGGTGGTTATAAAATTTGTATCTCCGCTCCACCTTGGTACAAGGTGATAATGCACATGCTCAGCTATCCCGGCTCCCGCTGCCTTGCCTAAATTCATACCTATATTTACGCCATTAGCATAAAGCTCTTTTTTTAAAATTTCAACACCAAGCCTTACAAATTTACTCATCTCAAACCAAGTCTGCTCATCAAGCTCTTCGATCTTGTCGGTATGCTGATTTGGTATTATCATAAAATGACCTGGAGAGTACGGATATAAATTCATAATCCCAAAACAATGTTTGGCTCGAAAAAGTACGCCATTTTTATCATCATCATCTGAGTTTATAACGTCACAAAAAACACAACTATCTTTTTTAGCGCTAAAGTATTCGCTTCTCCAAGGGGCACAAAGGTGCTGCATTACTCACCCTCCTTTATCTTTTTGACGGCATTTTTTATATCATCTTGTCTCATAAAATGCTCTCCTATCAAGAAAGCATCTACGCCTATTTTACTTAGCTCTCTAAGCTGTTCATGCTGGTAAAGACCGCTTTCAGCGACTATTATCTTGCCATTTGGCAAAAGCGGTATGAGCTTCTCACAAAGGCTCATATCCATCGTAAAATCATCTAAATTTCGGTGATTTATGCCTATTATATTTGCTCCTGCAAAGATAGCCTTTTTCACATCACTCGCGTCGTGAGTTTCAACCAAAACTTCAAGCCCTAAATGATGAGCGTAGTCTAAAAGCTCTTTTAGCTCGCCTTGTGTTAGTGCCTTGGCTATAAGTAGGATAAAGTCTGCCCCATAAACAAGAGCTTCTAAAATTTGATATTTATCAATAATAAAATCTTTTCTAAGGATTGGCTTTGAGGCGTAGCGGCGAACTTGGGTGACGTATTCAATATTGCCTTTAAACCAATGCGGCTCAGTTAAAATACTAAAAGCATTTGCGTATTCTTCATACTCCTGGGCTATTTTTATCGGCTCAAAGTCCTCTCTTATCACGCCCTTGCTTGGGCTAGCTTTTTTGATCTCGGCTATGATTTTTATCGGCTCGTTTTGGCTTGCTCTAAGCGCACTTAAAACATCTCTTGGCACATATGGGTTATATGCTAGTGAGCGACCAAGCCACTCCTCAGGGAAGTCTGCTTTTCTTTTTTCAAGATCATCTTTAGTCTTTTTTATTATCTCATCAAGTATCATTTTTTAAGCCTTTTGTTTAGATTTATTATACAGCGCTCTATTAGGTGCAAATGCTCTTTTGCCTCTTTTGAAGTCCTAAAATCAACATCTTTCATCGCATGCTGCATAATGCTTTTTGCCTTTTTGCACTCACCAAGCTTAAAATATCCCCACGCTAGCGAATCCTCATAATAAGGCGACTCAGGCGAGATAGCAAGTGCCCTTTGCACAAGCTCCACGCCCTTTCTAGGATCGATGTCATGGTCTATCAGCAAGTAGCCATAATAGTTAAAAAACATATCATTTTCTAGTTTTGGCACACTAGCTTCAAATTTATCTAAAATTTCAGCCATTTTTTGTTCATCTAAGTTGTCTTTATTCATCTCGTATTCGTAAATCGCGGCTTTTGCTAAAAAATTTAAATCCCTGCTATCATTATAAATTTTAACAGCAAGTATGTATGCGTCACCAAAATTACTAGTCGCCGCATAAAGATCCATAAGCGCTATATCGTTGTAGCTATATTTTTTTAAAATTTCAATTGCTGCTTTGTAATTTTTATCATAGATAAAAAACTGCACGATCTTATCAAGATAAGAAGTATCGTGATTTAGTTCATAAAGCTCTTCAAAGAGTTCGATCACTTTTGGGAAATTTCTTTGCTGGGAGTAAATTTCAGCCAAAAGCTCGCAAGTCTTTAGCGTGCAACCTTGTTCATCTTTAAATTTCTCAAGATATTTTGTAGCGTCTTTTATCTTATCCATGCGATTTATCAAAATATCAACGATACGGAGCAAATTTTCTTCTTCTTGCTTTAGTGAGTATGCCTCTTCAAAGTATTTTAGTGCAGTCGTTGTTTCATTTTGCATCATACAAATAGTGCCAAGCATGAGTAAATTTTGGGCATTTGGCTCTTTTGTAGCAAGCTCTTGCATTAAACTTTTAGCCTCATTTAGCTTTGAAAGATTTACTAAATTTGCCACTTTTATACGGATAAAATCGCTATCGTCTTTTAAGCTTTTTTCGCCTTCACTTATCAAAGTGTCTAAATTTTCATTTTTTGTAGCAAAGGCAAGTTTGATCGCCTCTTTTAAATAAGCTTTTTGATTTGTATCTTTAAAAATATTTGAGTAAGCTTGAATGCTAGCATTCACATCTCCGCTATCTTGAAACAATAAAGCCTGCATTAGACGTAAATTTATACTTTTATTATCGTCAGCCAAAAGTAGTTGCGAGTTAAAAAATACGCTCATAAAAAATACTAAAATTTTACGCCAATGCATTCTGTTTTTAGCTCCTTTAAATTTTTTTTAAAATAATTCCAAAACGGAAAAGTCCTACACTGCTGTGGCCTTAGCTCATAAACTGAGCAGTTTTTATTTTTTTCATCAAAAAATACACAAGCAAAGCCATCTTCATAAGGCTTCTCTTTTATGCTACACCTTAGCCCAACTCTTATTAAAAACTGCTTTTCAAACTCATCTTTACTCATATTAAATGCTGTGCAAAATTTTGAAATTTCTTCTTCATTTATCCAGATGTAGCCACTCTCTCCCGTGCAACACTTGCCGCCACAGCTCTCGCAAAAGCTCGCATCAAACTCATAGCTAAAGCCTTGCACTCTCACGCTAGCTCCTGATAATCAACGCTCTTTGTATCAGCTTTTTTAAAAATTTCAATCGCCTCTTTTGTATGCGAGCCATTTTCACTCATTACCAAAGGTGGCAAAATTTTTAGCTTTGAGTTTGAATTATTTCTTACCTCAAATAAGGCTAAATTTGCTGGCTTATCAGCCTTTGTATGAATAAATTTTAGGCTTACTAAATTTAGCTTAAACTCTTTTAGGGATGCTATGATCTGGTTAAGATCATCAGGTGCATAGCAAAAAAACGCCCTTTTGTGAGGCTTTAAATTTATGCTTATACCTCTTATAAAGTCTTTTATACCCAAAGAGCTTGTGTATCTACTAGCCTTTATATGCTCATCTTCGCTTTGTTTCGTACCATCGTGATAAAATGGCGGATTTGATACGATGAGGTCAAATTTCTCACTATCTTTAAAATCTGCAAAATCAGCATTTATGATTTCTGCCTCCAAGCCGTTATTACTGGCATTAAATTTAGAAATTTCACCATTTATCTGCAAGATATCAAGCAAGTTTAGGCTGGAATTTTTAAAGTCGCGTTTAAGTAAAAGCCCAAGTATCCCACACCCTGCACCAACGTCTAAAATCCTGCCTGAAAAATTTTTCAAACTTGAGCTTATAAAATCATAAAGTACCAGCGTATCGCTGTTGTAGCGATAGCCACTTTTTAGCTGAGCCAAGATCATCTATAAACCTTGATGATAAAGCCACGCGTGACATCTTTTACGATCACTTCGGAGCTAAAGCTGATCCTTGCAAAATCGCCAAATTCTTCTTTTATAAGCTCGGCTGCTGCCTTTGCGCGCTCTTTACCAACGCCATAATTTACATAGTTATTTAGCCTGCCAAGATCATCTTTTTTGATGCTTTGCGCCACATTTGATGGGATGACAAAATTTTTCTTATCTACGATCGGAATTATCTCATAAAGGTAGTTTGAGTTAAATCTTTGCAAAAATTCGCTCACTCTATTCTTACACATCACGCTAATCTTATCTTTTGCATCCATGTCATCACACTCAAGACTAGAGATCAAAACTAGCTTTGTTGGCGTCTCTGGCTTAGTTGTCGCCTGCAAGATATTTTTTAAATTCACATTTTCGTTTTCAAGCTCATCTTGCCTATTTAAATTTTGCTCGATATCTTTTTGAAGTTCGATGATCTTGGCATTTACTGGACTTCCTTTTACGCTAGATGAGCTAAGTTCATTTATTTTAGAATTTAACCTCTCAATCGTCTTGTTGTTCTCGTTTAACTTATGTTTTGCACTTTCAAGCTCATTTTGTAAGCTTAGTAAATTTTTACCACTACTTTTATTGCTATCAGCAAAAAGAGCCGAAGTATCAGCTATCTTCTTTTGCAAAATATTTATTTGCTGACGCAAAATTTCATAGTTTTGCATATCAATCTTTAGTGTTCTTTTTTGAGCTTCTAGCTCACTTTGCTTTGCTGCTAGCATTTGACTTGTTTGTGTAAGATTATTTTCTAGCTCTTTTATCTTTTCATCTTTTAAATTTATCTTTGCACTTAAATTTTTTAACTCACTGTCATTTAAACCAAGCTTTTGGGTCTGCAAAGAGATAGTTTGATTTTGCTCAAACAAAGTTTTTAAAAATTTATTCGTCTTTGTATCAAGCGTCTTTAGCCCATCTCTTGTATTTTTAAGGCTCTCTTCACTTAAATTTAGCTTCTTATTTAGCTCATTTAAACTTGCATTTGCATCTAAATTTTGTTTCTCTAGCTTTTTGTTTATCAAATTTACTCGCTCAAGCTCTTTTTTAAGCAAGCTTATATTTTCATTTGCGAGTTTATTTTCCTGCTCACTTTTAAGATTTTTTTCTTTTAGATCATTAAAACTTTTATGAAGTGCCGCAAGAGAGGCATTTAGTTCTAAATTTTTACCATTATAGTTTTCAACTGCCAAATCTTTTGAGTTTAAATTTTTCTTTATCTCATCAAGCTCATAAATTCTGTCTTTTAAGGCGGTCTTGCTTGACTCAAGAGCCTCCTCAAGATCAATTATCTTATTTGCCTTTTTTGAAAGCTCATCCTCCATAACGCTTTTTTGCGTTTCAAAGCCATCAGTTAGTGCATTTATCTCTTTTTCATAACTAAATTTTTGTGTCTTAGCGTCACTTTTTGCTCGCTCGATCTCCTCTTTTAAAAGCAAAATTTCTTTTTTTTCGTTTTTATCTTTTTCATTTTGAGTATTTTCATACTCTTTTATTAGTGCGTCTTTTTGAGTCAGTGTCGTATTTAGCTCTATATTTTGCTCTTTTAAAGCTGTGTAATTTGCCTCAGCTGCCTCTTTAAATTTAGCAAAATTTGCTTCGATATCTTTTACCTTACTTTCATCGCCATTTTTTGCCTCATTTATCGCATTTTCAAGGTCTATTATCTTTTTTTCATAGGCTTTTGAGCTCTCTATCATATCAGCTTGAGCTTCATTTAGTCGTTTTGTGAGAGTTTGTATATTTTCAAAGTGTTGCGCTTCAAGCTCGCCTAGCGTCTTTTGATTTTTCTCAACTATCTCATTTTTTTCATTTTCGATATTTTTTTTCATCTCTGAAATTTTGCTTATAAAGTCTAAATTTTTCTCGCTAATATCGACATTATCAGTAGCTAAAATTTTATTTTTTTTACTTAGCTCACGAACTTGTTCTTGAAGTTCGTTTACATCATTTGATAAATTTTGATCGTTCGTTTCAGTAAAATTTTGGATATAGCTTTTTGGAGTTATATATCCGCCATATTCGTAAAGATCGTCTTTACTGATGTATTTTTCTCTCTCTTCTTCTGGTAAATTGTCAAAATTTAT
Source organism: Campylobacter concisus (assembly GCF_002914005.1). Lineage (GTDB taxonomy): Bacteria > Campylobacterota > Campylobacteria > Campylobacterales > Campylobacteraceae > Campylobacter_A > Campylobacter_A concisus_N. The sequence continues at coordinate 40,789 of NZ_POZU01000016.1, forward strand.
AGAATAAATCGTTTGATTAGTATCTTTTGGTGTCTCATCTTCTTTTGGAGATTTAAAAAACGATAGGCAAAAGCCAGCTATCAAACAAAAAATAGCTAGTAAAATTTTATTTATCAAGCTTATGCCTTGCCTTTTAAAATGTCTTTTATTACGTGATGAGCGTGATTTAGAGCAACGACTATTGAGCCGCCATTTTTTAGCACGATGTCACCACCCACATAAAGTCCTGGCACGCTACTTTGGTAGTTACTATCAACTATTGGAGTGCCTTTTTCATCAATTTTTATCTGACATTTTTGTAAAAAATCAACCGGACTTGAGCCACCTATTGCATAGACAACTCTGTCATAAACGCGAATTTTGCCATTTTCGTAATGCACTCTAACTTTGCCTGATTCGTTATCTATCTCTTTTATATCGTGATTTAGCCTAACTTTTATCTTGCCGTGCTTTTCTAACTCCCAAAGTGCGCTTAAATTTGTCTCATTTACGCGGCTAAAATTATCTTTTCTATAAGCGATTGTGGTTTTATTGTATTGGCAAAGCTCGATCGCATACTCAACTGCTGAGTTTCCGCCACCTACAACAAGCACCTTTTCGCCGTTCGTACAGCTATCAAGGTTAAAATTTACAACCGAGTTTAGTGAAGGCGGAATTTTATAATCAGGCTTATTTGGTCGTCCCATTTTGCCAATTGATATCATCACATTTTTAGCTTCATATACGGCTTTTGAGGTAGTTACTTTAAAAATTTCTCCATCTTTTTTCACGCTCTCTACTTCAGAGTTAAAAAAAGCTTCAATCTTTTCAGTATCAAGCAGCTTGTCAAAATAATCAAGCGTGCTCTCTTTCGTGCCATCCTCAAATGAAACTACGCCATGTATCGTGCTATCTTGCCCTTTATACTCTTTATCCACACGTTTATTATCTTTATAAAATTTTCTTATCGTTTGGCTGTGATTATCGCCTTTTTCAAGAAGCAAAACGTTGTTTAAGCCATTTCTTTTTGCCTCAACTACGCTAGCAATTCCACAGGGTCCGCCACCAACAACGATTAGATCATAAACATTTACCATCTTTTTCTCCAAATTTTATAATTTTAAGCTTTTTTGACTAGATCAGCCATCAAAAATGCAAGCTCAAGTGCCTGATCAGCATTTAGCCTTGGGTCACATTGTGTTTCATATCTTTGCTCAAGCGAACTTTCAGTAATGTTTAATGCCCCACCTGTGCACTCAGTCACATCTTGGCCTGTCATCTCAAGATGCACACCACCAGCTCTTGTGCCCTCAGCTTTGTGAATTTCAAAAAAGCTTCTAACTTCGCTTATTATCTTGTCAAATTCTCTAGTTTTGTAGTTATTTGAGGTTTTTACAGTGTTGCCATGCATCGGATCGATACTATAAACGATATTTAGCCCTTCTCGCTTTAGCTCTCTTAAAATTTTTGGTAAATTTTCGCCTATCTTATCAGCGCCCATTCTGATTATCACATTTAGTCTACCAGCTTCATTTTCTGGATTTAGCTTATTTGCAAGCGCGACGACATCTTCAGCCTTTGCACTTGGTCCGATCTTTACGCCGATAGGATTTTTCACACCACTTAAAAAATGTACGTGAGCGTCATTTATACCACGCGTTCTCTCGCCTATCCAAAGCATATGAGCCGAGCAGTCGTACCACTCACCGCTAAGACTATCAACCCTAGTTAGTGCCTCTTCATAAGGTAGTAAAAGTGCCTCGTGAGATGTATAAACCGCGGTTTGATTTATGACTGGCGTATTTGCTGAAGTGATGCCACAAGCTGCCATAAATGAAAGCGTCTTTGTTAGCTCATCAGCTAGTTTTGCGTATTTCTCACCGATCTCTGGCTTTTTGACAAAGCCTAAATTCCACTTATGCACTTGATGAAGGTCGGCCAAACCGCCTCTTGAAAAGGCCCTAAGTAAGTTCATCGTAGATGCGCTTTGATAATACGCCTCTATCATACGTTTTGGATCAGGCACTCTTGCCTTTTCGTCAAATTCAAAGCCATTTATGATGTCGCCTCTATAGCTTGGAAGCTTAACGCCATTTACCTCTTCAAAATCGCTACTTCTAGGCTTTGCAAACTGCCCTGCCACGCGGCCCACTTTGACCACTGGATAGCCACCAGCAAAGGTTAAAACTATCGCCATTTGAAGTAAAACCTTAAACATATCTCTGATGTTGTTTGCATTAAAATTTGTAAAGCTCTCAGCGCAGTCGCCACCTTGAAGCAAAAATGCCTCGCCATTGCAAACTTTTGCAAGTTCTTCTTTTAAACTTCTAGCCTCGCCAGCAAAGACCAAAGGAGGAAGTGATTTTAATTTTTCTTCGACCTCTTTAAGCTCTTTTAAATCTGGATAATTTGGCTGTTGCAAGATATTAAATTCTCTCCAGCTATCGCGGTTCCAAGTCATTTATTTTCCTATCTTTTTTGCCTTAAATTAGACGCTGATTATATCACGGCAAACTTAAAAAATAAAAGCCATTAATGGGTTATTAAAGATATTTTGCATACAATCGCTACTTTAAATTTACCCAGAAAAAGAGAAGATTTTTTTCATGATAAAAGGCATTTTTTATTCGCTTTTGGCATCAGTTTTATTTAACTGCATTTACTACATGTCAGTGCTCATGAACCCCATCAGCACACAAGCTCTTATTGGATACCGCATGATCTTTGCCATGCCTTTTGTCATCGCCACCATTTTTTTGTTAAAACAGCAGCGAAATTTCAAATTTTTACTTCTAAAAATAAAGCTAAAACCTAAAATTTTACTAGTTTTACTAGCTACCTCGCTCATTGTCTCATTTCAGATGTGGCTCTATCTCTGGGCTCCAAGCAACGGATCAGCGCTAAAAGTCTCTATCGGCTACCTCATCATGCCAATAATCATGGTCCTTTTTGGACGGATATTTTTTAAAGAGCACCTCTCTAAAACAAAGCTAGCCTCGATATTTTTTGCAGCCCTTGGCGTCTTTAGCACAGCTATACTAAGTGGCGGCATCTCGTGGGAGAGCGCTGTAGTTTTTTGCCTTTATCCAGTCTATTTTGCCATTAGAAAGTACTACAACCTTGCAAATTTCTCAAGCTTTGTTATAGAGATAATTTTTATGTTTTTATTCTCATTTTATTTTGCGCTCACAGCCGATATGAACTACGTGATGAGCCAAAATCCAAACATCTACTATCTGCTCATCTTGCTTGGTGCTATCAGCGGCATAGCCCTCATCGCCCAGATCCTCTCAAGCACGCTCGTGCCGATAAATGTACTAGGTTTGCTTACATATTTTGAGCCTATAATGATGCTTTTTGTCTCTTTTGCTATCGGCGAGAGACTGGAGAAAAGCTCATACTTTTTAATGATCTGCCTAGCCATCTCGGTCACACTTTTGATGATAGATAGTATAAATTCTATAAAAGGCGACAAAAATACCAAGACTAAATGAGAGCCAAAAAGGCGTTATTCTCGCGCTTAGCGCCTTTTTTATGTGGGGGTTTTTAGCAGTTTATTTTAACCTCTTTAGCAAAGATGTCGATGCCTACGAAATTTTAGCCCACAGAGTCATTTGGTCATTTTTCTTAATGGCTGGAGTGCTTTATTTTAGTGGCAGAATGGGTGAAATTTTTGCTTTACTTAAAGATATTCGTTCGCTAAAAACCTTATTTTTGAGTGGCATATTTATCACCACAAACTGGGGCGTTTATGTATATGCGGTTAGCAATGGCAAAATTTTGGACACAAGCTTGGGCTATTTTATAAATCCACTAATAAGCATGCTCCTTGGCGTTATCATCTTCAAAGAAAGGCTAAATAAAAGCGGAATTTTAGCCATTTGTATAGTCGTTTTAGCCATTAGTGTACAAATTTATGCCCAAGGTGGATTGCCATTAGTTTCCATTATCTTGCCACTTTCATTTGGATTTTACGCAGTAGTTAGAAAGATGGCAAAGATTAGCGCATTTAACGGGCTTTTTATAGAGACATTTTTTATGTTCCCATTTGCACTTGCTTACGTTTTTTACATAGCATTTTTAGGTAAAAGCCACTTTGGACTAAATGAGGACTCACTTTTAATGATCGCCTCAAGCATCGTAACCATCGTGCCACTTGTCGCTTTTAACGCAGCGGCAACAAGGATAAATTTAACCACGATCGGCTACTTGCAATACATCTCGCCAACCATCGCGATCCTTTGTGCGGTCTTCATTTACGGCGAAAATTTAGACGGCTACAAGGTCATCTCGTTTTGTATGATCTGGCTGGCACTTGCGATAATTAGCATAGATAAATTTAGAAAAAGGAGTAAAAATGAATAATGTGACGATTTATTTGCTGCTTGCGTTTTTTGCAGCACTTATTTTATATTTTCAGATACAAAAACTCACCAAAAAGCTCGACGAAGAGGGAGCGGTGCCAGCTTATCAAAAGGCCGCACAGGAGGTTTTAGAAAATTTAAGCAATGCTGAAAAATATCCAAAATTTTGCAATGTAATATTTAAAAAGATAAACGCCTTAAGGCAAGATATTTTATTTGAAGATGCGCTAAATGAGGCTAGCGACAAGGACAAAGCACTTGATCAGCTCGAGCAGACAAGAGACAAGCTAGAGGCGCTTTTAAAACAAGAAAATGCAAACTGGGAGAGCGAACTTGTTGAAATTTTAGACGAGATCGATGGCTTTGTAAAGGCAAATTTCAAAAACGGCGAAGATAGAGCCGAAGAGCTAAGAGACGAACTAAAAAAAGAATTTGATGGGTTGTGAGAGTGGCTTTGGTAAATTTTAAAAATTAAAGGAGTAAGCGTGTTTGAAGATATAGACTATGACGGTTTTAAAGATTATTGTAAAAAAATTTTAAGTAAAAACACGGTTCCACAATATCAAACCTATTTAAGAAATTTTATTAGTTTTTTAGAAGACAATAAAATTTACTCAATTTTTGATTATTATGACTTAAAAAGCAAAAACCCAAAATATCTAGAAGAAGAGTTTTTAAAATCTGGAAAAACAAAAAAATCTTTTGCTGACTATAATTCAGCAGTAAGTAAGTATATAGAATTTATAAATAGTAAAGGAATAACAATGCCGATAACAGACAACAAACAAATAAAAAGCAAAACAGATCTATCACTAAATCAAATTTTATATGGTCCTCCAGGAACAGGAAAAACCTATAAGCTTTCAAAGATCATGGACAAATTTACTCAAGATCTCAATGTAAAATCAATTGGTGACACTGATGCGTTATATGAAATGCTAAAAATAGAAACCTATACTTGGTCTCAAGTAGCAGCAGCCATCTTGTATGATGCAGCTATGTCAAATGTTAATGGCGGTTGGCTTAAGTTAAACAACGGCATAACAAATCACATTTTATTTAAATTAAAATCAATAAAATCAAATTCAAAAAAACCAAACCAGACAATATCATCATATTTACTATTTCATACAAAAGATGATTGTAAATATGTAAATGTAAAAAGAAAGGATACGCCTTTTATCTTTGAGAAAAATGAGAAAAGCGAATGGCATGTAGATACAAAAATACTTAATGATGAG
>NZ_POZU01000017.1:0-3654 GCF_002914005.1 Campylobacter concisus
CTAGGATTTGCTTCAAGCGAGATAAAACGTGTTTTCAGCGATTTTAGTGCTAAATTTACTAACTATCATGCGTTAAATTCTAATGACTTGCTGGATATTATAAGCAACGATGTAACAAGCGTTTATAAAAAAGTTAGTGACTATAACTTTGAAATGCTTCAAAGCAACGATGATAAAATAGTTTATGCAATAAATGGCATAAAAAACGAAAACGACCCATTCGTTGTCTTAAATAATGATGCTAAGAAGCTTCCAGATGAGTTAAATGAATATTATCAAAAGTTATCGACACTTGCATGGAAACAAGTAGAAAATGGCGCTTCAGCACTTTTATCAACAGCATATAGAGATGATGTTTTTGATGATTTTGAAAGTCTTATCAAGCCATTTTATCCATTTAATGAACAATCTCCAAAGGCTGTCAGTATAGAAGAATTTAAAAGATTCTTTGGCAAAAACGGAACTTGGAATAGCTTTTACGATAGATATCTAAAACAAATCTTAAGTAAAACCGCTGATGGTTATAAAATAAGACCAAAATACGCAAAAGAGCTAAGATTTAGTAGGGATTTCCTTAAAAATATTGCCTATATAGACAGAATTTCAAATTTAATGCTTGATTCAAATGATGAGCTAAAATTAAATTATAATTTAAAAGCTGTCGACTTATCGGCAAATTTCAGTCATATAAATATTAGTTATTCTAATAACTCTTTGACTTATGATCATACAATTGCCTCAAATTTGATAGTTTCAAGCAAAAATTTTGATATATCAACACAGTTTAAATTCAATGCAGTTTCAAGCACTGGAAGCGAGAGAAAAGAGCTAAGCTTTGATGGAGAGTGGGGCTGGTATAAGATATTAAAAGCTTCAAATTTTAGTAGCGTTGGCGTTAGTACGCTTAATTTTGATGGTAGAAGAGATTCGTATTTTGGCTTTGAAGTAACACCAAATGGAGGAGAGCTTTTAGAGCTTATGGATATCATACCAACGATAAATTTACCAAAGAAGATGCTTTATTAAGGAAGAAATATGCAACAAATAGCAGCAGTTATACAAAATTACGATAAAGCGTCAAGCTTTTCAGCTCAATTTATCATTTTTGATGAAAATGGCGGTGATATAGGCTCACTAGACACTACAAAATTTTATTGTAATGATATGAGTGATTCAATCGCACCAAAACACGCTCATGTTGGATTTGAAGAGGGGGTTTTTACAATTTGTGGCTATAAAGATTGTGAAATTTTTTATAGTGATTCATATTCAAAGCTTCCAGATGACTATGAGAGTGTCATAAATTTGGGCGATGTCTTTAGGATAGGGGATTTAAAATTTATATTTATAGACCCTTCTAGGATTGATGAATATATAGGAAAAGCCAATAAGATAATAGAAAATACGAAAAATTTTGACAAGCTTGATGATAAACGTTTTGAGCCAGTTGGTAAAATTTCAAATGTTGATTTTAAAGAAGAACCAAAGATAAACTCATTAATAAATGATAAAAAAGATATCACTTTAAATGAAAATGCGCACGATGCAGTTTTAAATTTAAATGAGATAGCTCAAAATTTTGATGAAGAAGAAAATGCAAATAGTCAAAATATGCTTACTGCAAAAAGCATGGATGAGCTTTTGACAAAGATAGTTGAGAGTATAAAATTGCAACCAAATATGAGCCCTATAAGTGAGCAGACTAGGACTTTAAATACAAAAGATATGGAAACAATCATGAAAACTCTTCCTCTTAGTGATTCGACAGAACTAATAAATGCGGTTTTGGTTAAGCTTATCTGCAAAGAGCTATATAGCCAAATGTATGATATAGTCGAGAATAACTCATTTTTTAAATATCTTTCAGGAGCCGTACTAAAAAGCACTAAGGAAGATAAGGAAGTGTTTAATTATCTATTGCATAAAGCTCTTCAAAGCTATATGTTAAAAAAGTAATGTTTTTAATAAAACAGAAAGTAAATAAAAGATAGAATAATCCAAACTTTTTAATAGGAGTAAATATGTCACAACCAGTGTATATTAAAGTGAAAGGTTCTACACAAGGACTTATTTCAAGTGGTGCTTCAACAGAAGCCAGTATAGGTAATCGCTATCAGTCAGGTCATGAAGATGAGATTATGGCTCAAGAGGTTTCTCATATAGTAACAGTTCCAACTGATCCACAAAGTGGCCAACCATCAGGTCAAAGAGTCCATAAGCCATTTAGTTTTACTACATCACTAAATAAAGCTGTTCCACTTCTTTACAATGCCTTAACACAAGGCGAAAGACTTCCAGAGGTTGAGATCTATTGGTATAGAACATCAACTAGTGGTGGTGCGGAGCATTTCTTTACTACAAAACTAGAAGATGCAACTATAACAGATATTACTCTAGTAAGTCCAAATGCTCAAGACAAGCTAAACAGCGACAAAACAGAGCTTTTCAAAGTTTCAATGAACTATAGAAAGATAGTTTGGGAGCATGTAGCTGCAGGTACAAGCGGAAGCGATGACTGGAGAGAAGCTACCAAAAAAGCTTAAAACTAACCTAGGGTTTACCCCTAGGGTTAATAAAATCATCTTCTGGCTAGAAGGACACAGATGAGCCCTTTTTATCTTTATATTTTAAATTAACATGATATGTGAAATGCGATATGAAACACCTAGTTATAATCATATTTCTCATAACATCTTTATATTCACACGAAGCAAATTGTACGGATATGTTTGGGCTCATTTTTAATAAAAATTTAAGTGACGCTGAAACTACCAAGTATATAAAATACTACATAGATAATCTTGGATGTGATATTAATGCTAGTATAAATTTACCGAATTTCACAATGAAAGCCAGTTTATTAGAATTTGCATATAGCGCAAATAAGCCTAAAAGTATTGACGAGATTTTAGAAAAAGGTGCAGTACCTAATGTATGGTTGGCTGGTTCAATAGGATTAGACTTTTTGCTTTTTTTCGAAGAAAATGGTGTTAAGCTAGAAGGACAGTCCCCAAGTCCTGAGCTATTAGAATTTATTAAAACTCAAAAATATAAAGAATTTAAAGAAGAGAAATTTAAGCTAATTAAAAAACTCTTAGAACATGGACAAGACCCAAGAGGCTATATTCTTTTACAGAAAGTGCTAACGCTTGTAAATGATGAAGAGGATTTAGATAATTTATTAAAGAATAGAACTCAAAAGGAATTAGTGCAATGAAGCAATTAGCAATAATCATATTTTTCATAACATCTTTATATTCACATGAAGCAAATTGTACGGATATGTTTGGACTTATTTTTAATAAAAATTTAAGTGACACTGAAACGGCTAAGTATATAAAATACTACATAGATGATCTTGGATGCGATGCTAATGCTAGTTTAGCAACATCCATAGGCATGAGCTTTGCATTTTTCTTTAGGGAAAATGGTGTCGGTATAGACAATAAAAAAGCTAGCTCTGAGCTATTGGAATTTATAAAAACTCAAAAATATAAAGAATTTAAAGACGATAAATTTAGGCTAATTAAAAAGCTTTTATTGCACGGACAAGACCCAAAAGACTATGAGGTTTTAAAGGTTATTTTGAAAATTATAAATGATGAAAAAGATTTAGATAATTTATTAAAGAATGAAACTCAAAAGGAATTAGCG
>NZ_POZU01000018.1:0-29384 GCF_002914005.1 Campylobacter concisus
TTATCGCCACTTTTACCATACGTATAGCCAATCTCCGCGAAAAGCGCGGAGTATGTATTTTTATCAAGTGCTGATCCGTCACAACGGAGAAAGCCCTCTGGTGTATTTGAGTTTGAGCTATATAAAAGATAGCTTCCAACTGGTATAGCTTTTTGTAACTCAGTTTTTAGAGCAAATTTGTTATCGCTTTCTTGTTTGGTGTATGCGTCTATCTTGTCTTTTAACTTAAGAAACATCTTTTCGCACCATTTTCTGGTTGCTAGCACTATATTGTTATCAACCTTTAAAATGATGCTTTCACTCGCATTTGCGATTTGAAGTTTAAAATTTAATGTGATGTCTTTGCTTGACCCCTCGTTTAAAAGTGGCTTATAAGTATCTGCTAGCCTTGCAACTGCAAAGAGTGAGCCATCATCGCAGTATATGCCAGCCGTTTTTATGTAAAATCCGCCAACTTCAGGCGGTATTATGGAATCGACGTCAAGTATGTTATTATCGTTTTCGTCTATTGTTACGGCGTTTATAGCTCCTCTATATTTCTCATTTGGTATTGATGTAGTTTGTTCGCTTAGCTCTCCTTCGTAATCACTCACTACGATCTCTTTTAGAGCTATCTTTGATCCATCGCTAGCGGTTTTTAGTAGCTTATTTATGCCGTTTGCTGTTAAAAGTGTGTATTGCTTCATTTATCCGTCCTTTATCTTGTTAAAACTCTTATTGCATTGATTGGCATGCTTATGATCTCGTTTACCTGAGTAGTAGCGCCAAATTTAAAGCTTGCTCTTTGGCTTATATTTGATATTACGTAAGGATCTACGCTTATGCTTTCACCGCTAAATGTGTAAGAGTAGGCTTTTAAATTTATGCTAGCAGTCGCTTTTATGCTTGCTCCATCATATACGCTACGCACGTTTTTATAGGTGTTTATGATCTCATCAGATCTCTTTAATGTCTGTGGGCTTACTCCATTTTTACTTGCATCAAGCTCTAGTTTAAAGTGATAAGGTAGTCCTGCATAATCAAACCACTCTTTAACCTTGGTATCTGCATAAAGTGCGCTTAATGCCTTATTTAGACTATAAAAAGTGCCTGAGTAGTAATGTATCTCGTAAGCGTTTTTTATGAGCTCTCTGGCTTCATTCTCGTTTAGTCCATCAATATCTACATCAAAGCTAGCCGAGAGCACTGCCAGTAAATTTTTTGGAGCTTTGCTTGCAAGAGTATTTATGACACCAATGTCTAAATCCTCAAACCTTACACCAAAAAGCTCATCAAATTTCTTATCAAATTTGCTTTTGTGATTAGGCAGCAAGCTCATAATTCAGCCTTTTTGTAGCTTATCTCATAGCTTAAATTTACAAATTCTTTTACGCTTATCTTTTTATCATTAAGCGGTTCTTTAAGACTTACTCTATAAACGCCGTTTTGATGTAGATTTTTATAGATGTAGCTTAAATTTAGATCTTCTCCAAGGCTAAGAGTAGTTGGCAGAGCTGATATATTCTTAGCAATTTCGTCTTGAAAGAGCATATCTGTTAGCTCAAGGGTAGCTACTACCTTTATGTCTATTTTCGTGGCATTTAACACGCTTAGATTATCGGTTAGTGGTCTGACCTTTTCGGCACTTAAAAAGCTCTCCACATCAGCTCTAGTCTCTTCGCTCATGTCAGTAGTTTTTAGATAAATTTGAACTACACCTGCACCGCCATTTAGTACGCTGCACTCAATAACCTTTGCATTTGCGCTAAGTGTTTGATAAGTATATGCTTTAGCACTGCCTGCAGTTGAGAAACGCTCTAGGCTTAAAACTGCACGCTCTCTTAGTCTCTCATCGCTTTCACGCTCGGCTCCGCCTTCAAACTCACTTAGCTGTTTTGCTTTTAATACAAAAGGTAGTGGCGTTTGGATATATTCGCACTTTACTTTGCTGGTTTTTGTAAACTCATCTAAGATGATCACTCCAACAGCTTTTAGCTCGTTTGCTGTTATTACAACTTCACTTTTTAAACTAGCTATTTCACCATTTTCGCTACGTAAAATTAGCCCTTTTGGCAAATATGTATCGCTGCTTCTTAGCATAGAGAGACTAAACTCACACTGCGCCGTTGGTCTCTCGCCTTTTAACCTCTCTATGCCATAAATCGCTACTATGTTATCAAGGTCATCTCCAGTAGAAAATGGCAGCAACATAGCCTTAACGCTATCATTTATCCTGGCTCGCAAGAGTAGCTCTCTATAAGCTAGCGTTTCAAGAAGCGCCGAATAATTGTCACTTTCAAGTAGTGAAATTTCATCATCAGTTAAATGCTCTTTAAAAATGTTTTTAACATTATTTAAAATTTCATCATATTTAAGCACCTCAATAACGTTTGGATATGGAAGTTGTTTTAAATTCATGCTTTTACCTCTATCTCATCACCACTCATAAGCACTACTTTAAAGCTAAGCTTATGATCTTTTAAACCTATAAGACGAACTTCATCGATCTTTACCCTCTTTTCCCATTTCTCAACCGCCTCTATCACAAAGCACGCCAGATCAGCACGAAATTCATCATCCACCTTGCGATCTATTAGCTCATAAATTCTGCTGCCATACTCAGGCAGCATCACACGAGAGCCAAGCGGAGTTAGGAGTATGTCTTTGATAGAATTTTCTATATCAATTAGATATTTCACTATTAATCCCTCGCAAGTCCATTATTGGTATGATCTGTTAGGCTGCCACGCGCATCACTTACACTGCCGCCAAAGTTTGCATTACCACCTGCTGTGATTGAGCCAGTGATCCTTACATCTCCATTTATCTCAAAACTACCGCTACCACCACCGCTTCCTGCTGTATTTATAGCTCCTTCAATGAGCGTGTTGCCAAGTAGCTTGATATCCCCGCTTTTTATAGTTGTGTTGCTGGCCTCCACCATCACATTTTTAGCCTTTACATTTGCCTTATCGCAAGTTATGTTTATAAGCTTTGGAGATGAAATTTCAAGACAAGAGCTAGAGCTGTCATAGCTCATCTTTATGCCATCTTCAAAACTTATATGTACTTTTTTATCAGTTGCATCAGTTTTATGTGAACTTTGATAAAGCCCACGAAGCACCACACCTGAGTTTAACTCATCATGCACAGGTAGCACTAGCACTTGCTCTCCTACACGTATTGGTGAAAAGCTCACTGAATAAGAGTTGGCATGTGCTTGAAATACCGGCAAAAAATCAGTTACCATCGAACCAATGGCAACTTTTGCACGGTCTGCTCTTACTTCACTTATAATTCCAACTTCAATCATTTATATGCTCGCTAAATTTTTTATTTTTTGGCGTTCTTGTGTACTTTACGCTATGCTTGATCTCTCTTACATCATCATGTATTTCATTGAGCTTCTCTTTATTTATGGCAAAATTCGCTGCCAAAATATCGCTTAGTTTTTCAGTGGCGCTGCTTTGTTTATTTATCGCTTCACTATTTTTATTCACCACATCGATCATCAAATCAGTGTTTTTGCTCGTATATCTACTAAGAAGCAAAAAGATCACCACAAAACCGATAAAGCCAAAAATCGCCATAAAGACGATAAATTCATTTAACCCCCATGATCCAGCCAATTTTATTAGTCCTGCTGTCTCTCTTATCTCGTCACTAAAATTTAAGCCGCTATTTTCCATCTTCTTCCTTTATTCCAAGACATTGTTTTAGTTTTCTTTCACAGTCGCGGTAATAAATAGCAATCTTCTTGTCCATCTCAAACGTGCCATTATCTTTGGGTTTTAGTGGCATTTTGGCATTGCATTTTACGGGTATATATTTTTCTTTATAAACAACTATAGGCTCAGACACTTGCTTATCTGCACAGCCTGAAAAAAGTAGAATGAGCACCATAAAGAACACCAATATTCTCATTTAAACAGCTCCTTATATGCAGCCAACTCGCTTTCGCAACTTTTATCTTTGACGTAGATCTTCTTTATCCGCTCGACCTCTTTTGACGGGGTATCGTCGATCTTTACCGCAGCAGCCTTTATAGCTTCGTTTTGTGAAATAAGAGCTGTATCGCAGGCGCTTAGATTGTTTTTGACTGTAGTGTAGTCCTTTAAAAGTTGCTCATTTTTCTCTTTTACGTTTTTAAGATCTTTAAGCAAGACGGAATTTACGCTTTTGAGTTTTGAGCTCTCCAAAAACAAATTTATGCAAGCAAAACCTAAAAGCGCGGCCAATGCAAAGCCTACAATAGGAAGTTTAGTCGCCAAAAATCCCATCAAACACCCTTGTTTATGATTTCTACGGTTAGCGGCTTATTCTTGGCTAGCTCCATAAAGGCTTCAAGTGTCTTTTTGCTATCGTAAATCCCTCTTTCATCCGCTTTAGCACCTATCAAAACGCAGCCTAGCGTATCTTTGGGGTAGTTTCCCGCGTGAATGAGTATACGGCGGTTTTTGCTTACCTCTTCGTTAAAAAGCGTCGCTAGAACCCGTCCAAAGCGCGGGCTATATTCCCACGCCGTCTCGTATACTCCTTGCGGCACGCGTAGATCTCGCCCAGGCGTTACGCAGTCTTCGCCCGCGGGTTCAAGAGTATAGCCTGAAAGTAGCGGCTTTTCGTCCGCTTCGTGCAGTTCAAACTTTCCTATCGTACCGTCACTTATATTTTTAAAGCGCGTTATCGTTAACTTCACAATAAGCCTCCTAATACCTTTTTTGCTCTGTTTGGAGTTTGTTTTGCCCAAAGAGAATTCATACCGCTTTGATAGGCGGCTTCGTATTCGCCCATTCTTATATGATGCATCGTGGTTACGAATTTTTTCACCTTTGAAACGCCTAGCTGATAGGCCATTTCTATCACTACTTCTTGGACGTTTTGCGGTTTTTCCTTTAACCAATCAAATGTCGCGAATACCGCGGCGGTTAGTTTTTGGAGCTTGAGCTCTAAAATTTTATCGGCCGTCTCTTTGCTCATGGGTTCGTATTTGCCGCCGTTTAGTGCTAGCTCGTCGGCCGTAAGTGCGGCAAGCAAAAAGCCGTAGCCCACGGTTAGTCTTCCCAGGCTATCCTCGTATCTATGATCTTTAAGGCCCTCATTTTCTTTGATTTTTTCTATTAAGGTCATGGCATCCTCCAAACTTTTGCCGCAATATTACGCCATACCCGCCCCAAAATCTATCACGATTTTTTGTCAAAAAACTTTGTCAAAGTTCTGTAATAGATTCTCGGTGCGAAACATTTCATAATTGCGCCAAAAATACACCAAGGGCGATAAATGCTGGAAGAATTTGAAAAAGAACTTATAAACACGATTAAAGAAGTGACCGAACAAAAAAACTCGGTAATTAGAGCGTATTTAGGCGAGTTTAATAACAAAGAAGAGATGGAGCTATTGATAAAAGGCGGCGAGAGCTTCGTATTCGTAGAGTTCGTGGATGAAAAATACGAAAACGTAGTAGAACGAAGCGCGACGTATAATATTCATATACTAGCCTGCACTTCAAACAAAAATCAAAACTACCGACAAGCCAATAAATTTAAAGCCTACGCTCTATGCGAGGCGATAGATAAAAAGCTAAGAAACTCAAATTTATGTAACGAGTTTAGAATAGAGCCCCAAAGTGCTAAGGCGTCGCTAAACGATATTACCGACTACGGCTATGTCTACGTGCTCACCAGGCAGATACGAACGCAATTTTTAGAAAAGGATGAATTCTTATGCTCATAACGAAAGACTTAATCGCGCTAAAGGACGATAAAGAAGGAGTTTTAAGCGAAATTTGCCTGGCCGTAACCGGCGTTTGGCAAGGGCACGCTGGAGGAACGTTTAGTATAGACGCCGCCGATATCGAAAAGATGAAACTAAATTTCGACAAACGCAGCCTAGATATAGTGATCGACTACGAGCACCAAACTTTAAGCGGGGAGATAGCGCCTGCTGCGGGCTGGATAAAAGAGCTTTTTATAAAAGACGGCGCGCTTTACGGGCGCGTAAGTTGGACGACTAGAGCAAAAGAATTTATCAAAAACGGTGAATATAAATATCTTAGCCCGGTTTACGACTTTATGGGTGTAGACGAAAAGACAGGAGCTTGGCAGGGGTGCACGTTGCACTCGGCGGCGCTAACTAATAAGCCGTTTCTTGACGAGCTGGGCGAAGTAAGAGCAAATAAAAATTTTAAGAAGGAGACAAACATGGATGATGCAAAAAATCCAAAAGGCGAGCCGCAGGCTCAGACTGCTACACAAAACGGCGCGAGCTATGAGGCTCAGATAGTCGAGCTTAAAAATCAGCTTGACGCCTCTAAACAAGAGGTTGCTACGCTAAAAGAGCAACTAGCTCAAAGCGCGGTAGACACAGCTATTATCGCAAATAAGCTGCAAGAAAGTCAAAAACAGTGGGCACTCAGTTACGCAAAAGCCGATTTAAACGGCTTTAATGAGTTTTTAAAAGGCGTTATGCTGCCACAGCAAAAAACGAGTATACCGAGTAACGATATGTTTGCCAACAAAAGCCAATCGGACGCAGAAATAGATGTCGTTAAATTTGCATTAGGAGGAGAATAAGATGTCAAACGAACAGAAAAAACCAAAGACCGTTGGAGATGTGGTCGTAAACAAGGTGCTCGGCGTTAACGCCAAAGTAGAGACTACAAAGACCTTAGAGTGCGGAGCCGTGCTGTTTAGTATTAACGGTGGCGAGAGTTTTGCGGCCGTGACCAGCGACAATCAAACCACTACTATCGCAAACGCTTCCGCGGTATTCGGGGTACTTTGCGACAACGTAGAGGCCACAGGGGACGCAGACGTGCTGGTGCTTGGCGAGGTAATGCTGGAAGGCGCCGCGGCGGAGCTAAAGACCGCATTATTCAAACAAAAAATCATAGTTAGATAAGGAGATAAAAAATGGATGAACTTTTAAAAAAATTTACGGTCGAGGCGATGACTGAGATCATAATTCAGACTAAGGTCGATCAAAATTTTATAACGGATACGTTTTTTAAAAAATGGACTCCGACGCTTTCCAATACCCATAACATTATCATCGAAAAAGGTGCGGGCATAATCCTTGAAAGCGTTAGCGAAAACGGAGAGCACTTAGTGACAAAAAATCCCGACCAAACTATCATCTCTGTACCGCTTCCTCGCTTCCCACAGTATGATCCACTCCCAGCTAGCGAGATGAATTTACTAAGAACGCTCAATACCCAAAGCGAGCAGCTTAAATCATTGTCTGCGGCTATCGGCAAAAAACTAGCTAGCCAAAAGAGTAAGATCACCAACACCGTAGAGTATATGGCCATAGGCGCTATTTTCGGTAAGGTAATGGACGGCAAAGGAAAGGTGCTGTTTGAGCTTAGCGCAAATAGAAAAGAGATAACTATCACGAATGCGACTAAATTATTGGATTTATTAAGCGATATCGAGGCTGCTCAAAAAGAGGTGTTAGGCGTTGCAAAGCCGTATATCGCGCTAGTAACTAGAGAGCTTTTTGGCGAGCTGCTTAAACTAGCCCAAGCCCAGGAACTTCTAAAGCTAGAATCCTGCGGAGTCGTCGACAGTAACGGCGTTTTAACCCTTAAACTTTTCGGCAAGACCTTTATGCCTTACGATGCCTCGTACAAAAACACGAAAGGCAAAGATACGAGCTACATGAGCGGCAAAAAAGGCGTAGTAGTGCCTTTGATGGACGACATCTTTGAGGTAGTTTATACGAGAGCAAACCATACGTCCGCCATCGGAAAGGCTCCGACTAAATTCTTTGCTGCAGCTCCCGAGGTGCTCGACAAAGGTATGGGTTGGGGAATTGTTAGCGAAAGCAGACCGCTTCCGATCTGCAATAGGCTTGACGCAATCATCGAGCTAAAAATGTAACAAATCGATTTAAAAGGGCTTCACGTCCTTTTAAATCAAAAACGACTAAAACTACTAGAAAAATATTTTAAACGTTTTAACGCGCTTTTAACGCTCGCTAAAAGCTAATAACGAATACGGTCAAAAGGTTTAAAATATTTGGAGACAAAATAATGGTTTTAACAAACGAGGATCTACTAAAAGAAGTTTCTACTAGAGAGCTGCAAGAGCTCAGCGACTTTGAAGGAAGTGGCGCCGTTAATCAAAGCGTCATAGACGATAGCGTAAACGATGCCTTGGCTTATATCTCCTCTTTTATCAAACTTCCGCAAAACCCTACGCCGCTATTAAAAGACATCGGCGTAAATTTGACTATTATCGAGCTCAAAAAGCGCAATAACTTCCCCAAAGAGGCGCTGAATGAGCAGATAGAAAAAATGGACGCCCTGCTTTTGAAGATGGCTAACAAGAAGCTTCCAAGCCAAATAGAAGACGATAGCGCGCCCAGACTCGGTATAAGAGCGTTTAGGCATAGCGAGAAAAAAATGGACTTAAAGGATTTAAATGGCTGAGAAACCGAATATCAAAGAGCTAGCAAAAGAGCTATATTTAAAAGGCTTCAGCCTTGAGCGCATAGCCGAAATTTTAAACAAAACCGTAAAAACCATAAAAAACTACAAATCTCAAAACGGCGACTGGGACGAACTAAAAGCAGCAAGCTATCTAAATAAAAGCGGCGAAGATAAGCAAAATATCTATCAAAACTTTATCGAAGAGATGCGCCTGGCAGTAAAAGATATAAGAGAGAGCGAACTGCCCGCAGGCAAAAAGGCTGAGGCGCTTTCAAAGATAGGCGACAGCTTCGTTAAGATGACCAAAGTCGCAAGCTACGAAAATCCGGCGGCATACCGCTTAAGCATCGCTAAAAAGGTCATTATGCTGGTAGTCGATAAATTTAAAGACGACGAGAACAAAGAGTGTATCAAAAAACTCGTAGAGCTCATCGAGAGCGAAAAATTCGTCAAAGCTATCGAAGAGCTCGACGTTTAGGATGATGTATGCTTTTTTCAAGAGATGAGCTAGATAGCTTCCTAGAAGACAGTAGAGAAACGCACAAGCAAGCCGGCGCCGTAGAACCCGAGCTTAGCAAGCTAACGCGCAAAGACTTTTACGGCTGGCTAGAGGAGCTTAGCGGCGAGCTAAAAGAGCAGATACATCTAAATAGTCCTCTGTCGCCAAAAGATAGGGCCGCAAGAGTACGGCGCGCCGAGCGCGATTTTATGTTTTTTGCAAGGACTTATTTCCCGCACTATTTTAGCATTAGTAGCTCTTGCGCGCTTCACGAGGATCTAGCACAGATTTTTGAAGCCATGACGCAAAACGCAAGCGGAGACAAATACGCCCGCGCCGCGCCGCGCGGTCATGCAAAGACCACGTACTGCTCGCAGCTTCTTCCGCTTTGGTGTATTTGTTTTAACAAGAAGCGCTTCATCGTCGAAATTTCAGACGCCGTAGAGCTAGTCGAGGGGTGTTTGGAGGCCATCAAAGCCGAGCTTGAGGACAATGCCAATCTAAAAATGGACTTCCCGCACGTTTGCGGCGCAAGCAAGAACTGGAAGATAGGCGAGTTCGTCTCTAAAAACGGAGTTAAGCTTAAGGCATTTGGCTCGGGTAAAAGACTGCGCGGCGTAAAATTCGGCGTATACCGCCCCGATCTAGTAGTCCTAGACGACTTGGAAAACGACACCAACGTGCGCAGTAAAGAGCAGCGCGACAAGCTCGAGGAGTGGCTAGACGAAGCGGTTTTAAATTTGGGTAGCGTAGACGGTAGCCTAGACGTTCTTTACATAGGCACCGTACTTCACGCAGATAGCGTTTTAGCTAGGAAGCTCAAACTTAAATTTTGGAATGCCAAAAAGTACCAAAGCATCATAAATTTCCCAAAGCGAATGGATCTGTGGGAGAGATGGGCAGAGCTTTATAAAAATATATCCAAAGAGGCTAGCGAAACGTTTTATCTAAAAAACAAAGTCCTTATGGATGAGGGTTCTCGGGTACTTTGGGACGATGCCCTGCCGATCCTAAAGCTCATGCAAAAGCGCGCCGAAAACTTGAAATCTTTTAACAAAGAGCAGCAAAATGATCCTAGAAGCGAGACTCAAATTTTCACCAAAGAGAGTATGCATTTTTACCGCGAGCTTCCGAGGTGCGATTATTTCGTGATGTATATCGACCCCGCAGGCGAAAAGAAAAAGAGCGACTACACAGCCATAACAGTGCTAGGAGTGAGCAAAGCAGAAGCCAAGATCTACGTAGCAGAAAGCATAGTAGAGGTCATGAAGACCAAAAAGACCATCAAAGAGATCGTTAGGCTTAATCAGCTCTATAAATGCCGCATTTGCGCGATAGAGAGCAACGGCGGGCAGGAATTTTTTAGAGGCTGGATCAGAGAAAAGGCCTTTGAGATAGGCATTAAACTACCTTTAAAAGGCGTGAATAATACCGCAAGCAAAGGGCAAAGAATAGAGGAGCTTGAAGTGCCTATAGAAGACGGCGAAATACTCTTTCATCAAAGTCAAAGCTTGCTTATCGAGCAGCTTACAGAGTATCCCGAAGCCAAGCACGACGACGCGCCCGACAGCTTGGCGGGCGCATACGACTTAACAAAACTAAAAAAGAAAGTAAAAAGGCGCATAAGATGATATTTGACAAATTATTTAAAAATAAATCCGAGCAGCCACAGCGCAAGAAGGCGGCTCTCATCCCCCAAAACGGTACCTTGATAGATTTGCTGATAAATACGGGGGTTTCCAGTATTGGCGACGACGATATGGATATGATACTAGCCGATCTTACCGTTACGCAGTGCGACGTGAGCCGCAAGTCCGTGACCGAGAAAAAAGAGATCCAAATCGTTTGCGACGATGAAAAAATTAAGGACGAATTTAAAAAGATTTTTAACCCCGACGTCGTCAGCCAAATTTTAGAGACCTATCTTTACGGACTAAACGTATTCGAGGTCAACTATAAAGAAAAAGAAGGTCTTGTATACCCAAGACTCGTGCAGCGCGATTTTAGACAGTTTAAATTTAACGACGCGAGCGAGTTCGTGTTTAACGCCGGCGGAAGCGAGCAGAGTATCCCGCCTTTAAAAGTTATATATGCATTAAATAGGGCAAATTTTAGAAAAGTATACGGAGACGGGCTACTTAAAAAGCTGTATTTCCCCGTCAAAATGAAAAACGCCAGCTTGAAGTTTTGGTTTAGGTTTTTAGAAAAATTCGGATCGCCATGGGCGATAGCAAAAACTAGCTACGAGCCCGACGAAATGGCTGCGGAAGTGCAAGCTATGCTTAGCGGCGATAGCGCGGTCATAGACACGGACGAGGAGATCACCCTCGTGCAGCCCACCTCAAACGTAGATTTTACTAGGCTTCCCGCATACCTCGACAATCAAATCAGCAAGGCTATTTTAGGCGCAAATTTAACTAGCGACGTAAAAGAGGGAAGCTATGCCGCAGCGAAGACGCATAACGAGATTAGAGAGGATCTGGCCGCAAACGACGGCAAAATTTTAGTTTTCGTCATGAACAAAGCCATAAGCTTTTTTAAGGAGATAAACGGCTATAACGGCGAGCTTTACGCCAAACTATTCGACGAAGACGCTCCTAATACCGAGCGCGCCGCAAGAGACAAGACGCTATACGATATGGGCTTTGCTCCGACCAAAAAATATATAACCTCGACTTACAATATTGAGATCGACGAAAATGCCGGGGCGCAAGAGAAAAATTTAAAAGCCAATAAAGCGAATTTAGCAGCCTTAAAAGGCTCTTTAAAGGCTTTAGATAGATTTGATAAAGCCACGGACGAGATGGATATAGAAGACGGCGAGATAGAAGCGGCCTTAAACAAGTTAATCGCAAGCAGCGAGACTTACGAAGAGGCTTTCAATAAGCTTTACGAGCTTTACGATCTACCCTTTGAAAAGCTTGAACCCTTGATGTTTAAAGCCGTAGCCAGTGCCCAGATGTTGGGATATCTAGATGAAATTTAGTTTTTTCGAGGAGCCTACGGCGGTTTATGAATATTTAAAGAGCAAAAAGCCGGAGATCCATTTCGATTACGACGAGATCATGCATGATGCGCATAAAAAGGCTTTTACCGTCGCAAAGATGATGAATTTGGATCTTCTTAAAGATACGCAGGCTTCGCTCACCAAGGCTTTTAAAGAGGGCGTCGGGTTTGACGAGTGGAAAAATAGTGTAAAGCCTATGCTTGCAAAGAAAGGCTGGCTAGGAAATATCAAGGTAAAAGACCCAAAGACCGGCAAAGAAAAAGAAATTTACGTAGGCAATAGGCGGCTAAGGACTATATTTAATACCAACATGAGAACGGCTTACGCCAAGGCTAGGTATGAAAGCCAGATGCAAAGCCTAGGCGAATACTTCCGCTATACCGCGGTGCTAGACGGCAGGACCAGAGAAGCCCACAGGAAGCTTCACGGCAAGACCCTGCCCAAGACGGATAAATTTTGGGATACCAATTATCCGCCAAACGGTTGGGGATGCCGCTGTAAGGTGCAGGTGCTTACAGAGGCCGAATGCGTAGCTAGAGGCATCGTACCGCTTGCGGACGGCTCTTTTTTGCCCCAGGCTGCAGAAAAAGACTTCAAATACAACCCGGGCAAGGTCGATAAAACGGATGAAATTTTAAAAGACAAGCAAGATAAGGTTTTAGATGCCGTTACTTCAAGTCTTGCAAAGAAAAATTTAAAACAATCCCTAGATAGCTTCGAGCACGAGCGAGACGTTTACGTTTGGCAAAAAAGCTTAGACGACGCAGTAGACGAGCTTTTGGTAAAGAAGAATTTAAAAGCTCCGATAGTCGCCTTTGCACTCGGAAAACTAGGTAAAGACGTTATAAAAAAGAGCGAAAAACTGCTAGGCGTCAAAATAGAGACTGAGCACATAGCAGGGGACAAGCACGGCATACTCCACATCAGACCTGAGCGCAAGGGGCAATACGGGCAAGATTTGCGAATAGAAGAGATAAAAAAGATAGTAAAAACTTTAGCCGACGATAAAACTCCCGTAAGCGTAGATACCGTGAATAAAAACATCGTATTTTGGTTTGAGGATGAAAAAGATGCGAGCAAGATAAACAAGATCGTCATAGACCTAAACTACAAACTGAAGAAATTCGGGCTTACCAATTATATGGCGACGGCAAGCAAAGTAGATAAGACGAATGAGAAAGAAGCGCAATTTATTAAAATCAGATGACGGCGGGAGTTGCACCCGCAATACAGGTCCGATCTCGCGAGGCGAGCACCTATCGACTACTACATTGCGATCATCAATCATCTGATTAGCACTAATTATACCACTCTCAAGGAATAAAGGCAAATGATAGAAGTTAAAGGCTTAGAAGAGCTACAAACTAAGCTAAAATCTCTGCAAAATATCGACAAAAAAACCAAGCCGCTAATGCAAACACTAGGCAATATCTTACAAAACGAAATAGAAGCTAGTTTTGAGAACGAGAGCAGCCCGTTCGGACAAAAATGGCAAGCCTTGAAACCTAGTACGATTAGGCAAAAACAAAAACTAGGAAAGTCCTCTAACATTCTAAGATCGGACGGAAATTTGGCGGATAAATGGATAGTTAAAGCAGACGATAAAAAAGCCACGGTATCTAATAATACGAATAAAAACGGCTTTGCTTATGGGCTAGTTCATCAATTCGGCACCAATAAGGCGGGACGAAGTAAAAATGTAAGAATCGCGGCTCGCCCGTTCTTGCCGGTAGATAAAAGCGGAAAATTGCCGGATAAAACCGAAGAAGTCGTAAAAAAAGTAGCTATAAATTTCGTAAAAAATAGCTTTAAGTAGTAGTCTAGTTTCTTCTCTTTTTTCTAAACTCCCAAGGCGGAGTCGGGCTATCTTCTTGCCAAAGGCCTAGCTTTGCATTTCTGGCATACGCTTCATCATTCTCATACTCCTTGGAATACTTCTTAAAAGCCCAAGCATAGCCGTTTTTGACCATAAATTTATTCACGTCTTCTCCATCAAGGAATACTTTTGCGATATTCCTTTGATACTTATCTTTTTTATCTCCCACTACGGTTACGATCTTCCCGGCTATTTTACCCTGCAAAGCTTGTTTACATAAACGCGAGAAAGGTTGCTTCTTTTCTGGGGCGTCTATGCCGTGAAGTCTTATCTTTATCTCTTGCTTATCTGCAGTCAAGACTTTTATCGTGTCGCCATCTGAAATTTTTACCACCTTTGCCTCATAGTCCGTAAAGGCGCAAGTAAATAGCAGGCTCGCAAATATTAGCAATTTAAGCATTTTTAAAGGCCTTTTTGGGGGTGTATTATAGTTGCTTGGGAATATTTTGTCAAAAAAGGATTAAAGGCGGAAGTTTCTACAGATTGGATTTTAAAGAAAAGCGTAGGAAAGAGGACGCATTTACTCGAACAAACTAGGCTCTCTTAACTCTTTGGTTATAGCACAAACGCTGTTATAGCTCAAGTTATGCTTTGCGGCGATCTCGCGAATGACTACTGGGCGTGGTTTACCTAGCTTTATGCCTTCTTCGTATTCTTTGAGTATATCGTAGTTTCTAAACGTACCTTTGTAGCTTGGCACGTAAATATTTGCTCCGCCGTATTCTTTGATGATGTCGGCCATGCTTTCGCTCTCTTTGACGCGGTTGTAGAACTCGGCAAATATATCGAAGCTATTTATCATTTGTAGTATTTGTCTTTCATTTGAATAAGGGCTTGCACGACGTCGGCGGCATCGCTCCTTGATAGAAATTTAAGATGCAAAGGTCTGATTTTAACTATCCTAAAGATGAACTCTCTTAAAGCCATGCCCGTTTTTACGTTGGCTATCTCTTCCCAGATACCAACAATAGTTTCAAGCTGCTTTTTGGTCGCGTATAGGCTGCCTTTAGCGGGCGTTAGATCTTCACCGGCTACGAAAGAAGGACTAGACGTTTTGTTTGCTTTGGTTTTACGGGTTGCTTTGCTTTTTCGCGCAGGTCTTTTAAAATTTGTGTCTTTATGGGGCTTGTATCCCACGACCTCTAGCACAACCCTAAGCTCCTCTATACTTAGCTCTTTCAGGCTATCTTTGCCGAATTGCGCCCGTAAATATACTTTCCTACACTCGTCATCCACGAAATAGTTGTGCTTCAATGTTTGTATCATTTTTATATAGTATTTTTTTAGTTCGCTCGTATTCATCTCAAACCGCCAAATTTAAGGTATTTTCCCTTATAGTTGTAATAGTTGTATCGGTTGTAGTCTCCGCTTTACAACTATATATCACGCTCTTGCCCATTTTACGGCTAAACCATAGCTTGCCGTCGAATTTATCCAGGCAATCCCTAGCCGTTCTATCGTCTTTTTCGTAATTCATGGCGTTTAGTAACTCGGTTTTGTTTAGATCTCCGCCGGCTAGTATTTTTTGCGCTAGAGTAGTAAAATTTAGCTCGTATTCGCTCATTCTAGCTACTTCTACGTCAAGCTCGTTTAGTTCTAAATTTAGCGTTTTTACGCAAAAACCACTATCTTTTACTCCGGCTCTTTCTTTGGCTACTTCAAGTAAGAAATTTAACTCGTTTTCCTTGCTAGGACGTTTTAGTAGATGATACATAACATCGAGAGAATTTCTTATATGGTTGCTGCCTTGATAGTTTTTACCGTCTTTGTTAGAGTGGTGCAGGATGATCACGGTAGCTCCAGCTTCGCGTAAATTTTTAAGCGCGCCAAATAGTCTATTTATACGGTTGTCGTTGTTGATATCTACGAAATCACGCAAGCTATCCAGGATAAAAACGCAATCTTTGTAAGCTTTACCTACGGCGTTTTCTTCTAGCTTTAGAACGAGCTCAAATCCGCAAAGCTCTAGTGTGCTGCGCTGGATATAATTCATATTTTCGTAGCTTTCTATAAGTAGCCTATCTACGCCGCGCTGTTTGAGTACGCCTACGGGGTTGTCATAGTCTATGAAAAACACCCTTTGACCCTCTTTGCAAAGTTTTTTAGCTAGAGCAAAGGCCATGTAGCTTTTGCCCGTGCCGCCGTCAGCGTAGATCAGTGTGATTAGCTGCTTTACTAAAAAGCTCTCTATCAAAAACTCGACCTTTTCGTTGAAACTATCCTTGGTTAGGCTAGAACTTTTTAAAAACTCGAAAATTTCGCTCATTATAATCCTTTTTTCCATAGTTCTTTTTCTAAAAATCCACGGCTTAAACCACTGCACCTAGCTAGTTTTGATACATTTAGCTTTCCGTTTTTAAAGCGGTAAAAACTAAGATCATAGCCGAGTGCATTTTTCAGCCTAAAAAGTGCATTTTCATGTCTTTTAATAGCTAAATTTCTTAGGTGTTCTCTTTGCTTAAAGCTCATCTCTTGCCCTTATTGCTTCTCTTAATTGATCAAAGAGGTTGGCTAGATCTTTATCCATCTGCTTTTTAGGCTCTTTTTGTGCCAGCTTTGCGATTACGTCGGTGAAGTAAATTCCATTTTGCTTTATCTCTTTGGCGTGGATCTTCCAAAACTCACGTAAATTTGCCTTTATAGGCTCTAAATTGTTGTTAAAATACGCCTGATCATTTGGTGAAGCAAAGTAAAAGATCAATGTTTGATACTCTATGCTTGCCCCTTTTAGTGAGTATTTTAGGCAGCTATCTTTTAATGCATATTCACTCATCTCTTTTAAAAGTTTCATTTAATATCCCTTTATATTTTAGGCTCTCTCGTTTAGCCCAAAGCCTTTTAAAATTTGCAAAGCTAGTAGCTCTTTGCCTGCAAATTTCTCTTTTAGTTCTGGCTCAAGCATGCTAAGCCAATACGCATCGAGCTTTTGGTTAAACTCGGCTATCACTTCATCTCTAGGGCGCAAGCACTTAAATTCTTTTATCTGTACCTCTTTGTTAGCTGCGTGAAAATTAGCTATTGCTTCTTCAAAAGTCAAAATAGTTCCTTTGTTTTTTAAACCTTTTAAAGAGCGTTAAAATAATTTAAAACGCTCTTTAAAGGGCTTAAAGCCCTTTAACGCAAATTCTTAATTTTTCTCGTCTTACAAACCTAGGCAAAAGCCTATTTTTGCTATCTTTTAACTTTTTATATTCACTCCAATAGATTTGAAAATCACTCTTTATCTCGTTCATTTTCCTATCTCCAGGCTCTCTATCTTAGGTACTATCCTAAAATTATCTTTCACTACTCTTTTAAGACCAAGTTTTACTAAATCCTCGTCTTTTAGCTCCGCAAGTGCTTCCTTGTTAGGCTTTTCTTCATATATAATGCACTCTTTACCTAATCCAAATGCCTTTATTGAGCTTAACAAACTCTCAAGCTTGGCTTTTACGGTAGGTACTCTTACGCTTTTGCTTATGCGGTAGCCGATCTCGCCGAAAGTAAATTCCTTAGAGCGTTTTTCGGCAAATTCAGCCTTATTGTCCTCACAAAATAGTGTGATTTGCTGCTCGATGTAGCTCTTTTCGCTTTCCAATCTTTCAACTTCGCTCTTTCTAGCTTCTTTTATACGGTTACACTCAAGCGTTACTTCGCCGTTAATTTTTTCTATACCTACGCTTACTTCGCATAGTCTTTTTAAAGCGACATCTACGTCGCTAAAACTATTTATTTGCATGCCTTCCTCTCTTTCTGCTCTAATTTTCTTGATACCCCTTACTTTTAAGACGTATCCGTATTTTAAGCAGACAGTTAAATTCACCCTTTGCTTTTTAACTATCCGCAACGCTATCAATCAATCCACAATCCACGGTCTAAATCAAGCTCGCTAATTCCAAGTTCTCTTGCGTATTCTCTTTCTTTTCGCATACCCTCGCTATTAAAAGCGTCTGGGTGCAAATCATAAAAATACACGTAAGAGCAGTGGCTAAGTAGCTCAAGTCCAGCATTAAGCACGCATTCCCTATCTTTTTGCTCGTCGAATATATCGCTAAAAGCTAGCACAGGACTTATCGGTATATACCCCGCTTCTCTTACTCTTGCGCAAGCATTTTTGGCTATATATCTAGCTAAAAACGGGCGGTTTGTTTCGCTTACGTCACTTAGCCCCGCATAGGGCGTAGCCACGTAAACCATGCGCATCGTAGTTTTACCCATCGGTGTTTCTCCTTTCTTAAAATTTAACTTTATAGGAAGCTCCGCAGAGCTCCAGAAAAATCAAATTTAAGCTGCCGTATCAATCACTTTGCCGTCGGCTGTTCTTATAATATATTTGCCTACTAGCTTAAACATACTCTTTGAGTAGTCCGCCTTTTGGCCCTTTATCATGCTTCCGCGCCTTATGCCCCATAGTTCACCTTTAGCACTTACTCTCATTTCAAATCCTTTCTCTTCAAATTCTCTCACCAGCCTAACTAGCCCCGCCGCTTGCGTTCGCTCCGCTACGCGATTTTCAAGAGGATTTATAGCTATATCCATCATTTTTTACTCCTTACAACTATTACAACCGTTACAACTATAAAAGCAACATCTTTGTAGCCTCTTTGACTACGTCTTCGTTTATAGGGGTCTTTGCGTATTCGCTTAGCATCTTTGCCCTTCTTAGCAGCTTTTCGGTCTTTCTGAAATTTCCTTTAGCTAGCGCTTCTATTAGATCAATGCATGGTTTTTGCGTTACGCCGAAGTTTTTGCAAACTGCTTCTAGGTCGTCTCTTATTTTTTTCTTGTCTTCGTCTACATAGGAAAGTCCGCCTAGTATCCATTTATTTCCGACTCTCGAGCTTAGCTGCTCTAGCTCGTTTCCACTCTTTGAAGCTGTTAAATTTATGAGCAGCTTGTTTGTGCCCACGAGTACCAGAGTAGCGCGGCTAAAATCGTGCATCCTGCGCAAGCTTTCAAGCGCGCGGTAAGGCAAATGCTCGGCCTCGTCTATAATGATCGTTCTACTTACCTTTTTTAGAGCTTCCGCGCTTTGACGTATTAGCTCGTCTATGCTTCCTTTGTCGTTTAGTCCGAGCTCTCTAGCTAAAATTTTAAAAAGGCTCTTTGCGGATGTATTTATGGTAGCCTCGATTAGAATGCTGTCTGGATGCGTTCTTACGTATTCGCGAACGGCTCTTGTCTTTCCACTGCCAGCTACTCCGCTTATCATTGCCATATCTCTATCTTGTACCGCCCAGCCGATCACTGCGTGTATGCTTTTGGCGTCCTTGGTTTTTACGAAAGGTAGCTCGTCTTGTAAAACGTCCACTTTTTGGATAAAATTGTCAAGATAGTTTTTAGCTGGCTCTTCTACTTTGTCGGCATACTTGTAGCTAGAGCCTTCCTTTATATATCCCGAGATATACGCGGGATTTATTCCCAACGCCGTAGCAAATTTGTTCTGACTCATACCGCTTGATTTATTAGCTTCGATGAAGTCTTTTATTCTGTCTGCTAACTGCATTTCTCCTCCTTTTGATTTTGTTTTTTAAATGTTTTAAACGCCGTTTAATAGGACTTTAAACGACCTTGAAAACATTTTTATTCTCCACTTGCTATCTCTATGGCGTCGTCTACGGAAAATTTCTTTTTAGTCGTTCGCTCTGCGGTAAATTCGTTTAACTTATCGTAATCAAACCCCGCGTTTATTATGTTGTTTACCTCTTTTTGTCTTTTTATGGTCTCTTTGAGCGCCTCTATCTTGTCGCCGTCTTCGTAGTTAAAGTTCTCAGGTTTTAATGCCTCTTTGTGGGCTTCAAGCATTACTTCGAGATCGTAATTTACGTTTAGTCTCGTAAATTCGCTAAATTCGGCGCGTTTGATGACGGCTCGGATGGCTTTCATATCGTCTTTAAAGACCTTTTTAACGGCTTTGTAGGTTTCCGCGCTCATAGGGCATATCTCTTTATCTTTCGCTTCGCAGATGAAATTCCCTTCCAAATCGAATACGAATATCGAGCTTACGTCGTCTATGTTTTCGCTAACTAGCACCTGGGTCTTTACGGCCGGAAGAAATGCCGAGCCGAATTCTCTTGCATCGTAACTAATTCCCTTTTTGCCTACCGTTCTAGGCTCTAGTCCCCCGGCATGTAACATAAATTCCTCTTTTCTTACACCTTTTAGCGGTGTAGTATCGGCGTTCCATCTTTTTATTGGGCTGCTCCTTTTTATGCCCATCAGATCCCACGTAAGTACCTCGGTTTCAAATCTAGCTCTTGCTTGATCGAGCGTGAGAAGATATTTTAGGTTTGTCTTTTTGGGAAGTCCGTTTTCGTCCTTGGCATGCCTATCTTTTTTGGGTGTTCTTTGCTCGATGGCTTCACGCATAGCTAGATTAAAGCCTAGATATCCAGGCGTTTGAGAGATGCCCGCATGTTGAAGTGTGCCAAAGTGTCTCTCCACAAAACCCTTTTCGTCGCCGCTATATGCGATTGCTCTATCGTAGTCGATATTTAGACCGTTTAGTAGATACTGAAACTGCTTGCTTAGATAGTCCTTTCCGTTATCACCTTTGATATAGTCTGGTTTGCCTAGTGTATTTAAGGCTTTCCACATCAGCCTTATAAGTCCTAGCGCATTAGACTCCCTTTCTATGCTAGCTACGCATCTGCCGCTATAAACGTCTACAAAACTTAAGATATTAGCTCGTATAGCCTCGCCTTTTTCTCCGTCTCTTACCATCACGTCAAGCGGCGAGCTGTCTATCTGCCAGCATTGGTTGCGTCTAGTTATCATCTCGCCTTGATCTCCCATGGCAGGTTGCTGATAGCTTTTTGCTTTATCTTCGCCTTTTGTGATCATTATGTATTCTAATCGTTTGCTAGAGTCGGCGTAATAGCCGTCTAAATACCTTTTTATCACCCCAGTGTCAAAGAGCGGCTTTATATCTCCACTTATAAATTTAGGAAATTTTTTAGCCTCACCGATTCGGTAAAAATGCTCTTTGTGTAGATCACGCCAGACCTGAGAGATATTTAAACCTCCAGCTCCATAAGCTCTAAATTTAGTGAGGATAAACTCCTTCATCCACTCTTCGAGCACGCTAGCGTTTTTTCTATGCTTGCCGCGCTTATCTATCAGCGCCGCCGCGCCTTTTTCCTTATAAGCTTTTTGCCATCTAAAAAGGTTTGCCTCGCTTATACGGCTGTCTTCGCAAAACTTTTTACATGACACGCCATGTTTTTTGGCCGCCTCATACTCTTTTAACAGTCTGATTTTTTCGTTTATCTCCTCTTTTTCATCGTCGTCCAGCACCGCGTATTCCTTGTTTAAATTCTCTTCTTTACCGTCGCTCGCGTCAGCTTTGCCGCCCTTTATTTCGCTAAATTTCATCCGTTTAAATCCGCTTTGCTCCGAGCCGTCCTCTACGTATACGCTTACGTCTTTATTAGCTTTGCCGCCTTTTATCGCTCCGTCTATATCCGCGATCTCCACCGCAAATAGTAGCTTTGCCCCGCCGCGGCTTCTGATACCGGCGTCTTTTATACGGACGAACGGGTATTTTTGAGAGTTGCGAGTAGCAGAATTAATTAAAATTTTGGAATTGACATCAAAAATTCTAGCTGCCGCGGCGGTTTCGACGTAGATCATTTAGCTGGCCTTACTCTCTTCTTGCTCGCTTCTTAGGGCGTTAGGAAGCTCTTTTATTATGCCCTCGCTCAAAAGCGCTTCAAACACCTTTCTTGAAGTAGCGAAATTTTTATTGCCTACTACTTGGCCGTTTATCACCATATAGGTGGTGCGCTCGCTTAGATCGTGTTTTTTAGCCCACTGCCTTATGCTTATGCAGTTATCGGTGAAGTATTTCTTTATCACTTTGCGCTCCTTTCTTCTAATTTTCATAGTTAATAAGACTTTTATAGATTTTTTAAGCCCTCGTAAGTAAAATTTACTTGCCGCTATTTCTATACGAGGACTTAAAAATGCTATATTTTTGTTGTAAAGCTAAAAATGAGATTTGCAAAACCGTCTCAAAGCGGGATTTAGAGCTCATAAAAGAGTCTAATACTCAAGCTTACGAGGTATTTAAAACCTTGCAACGCAATCTAAGCGATTTAAATATGATCTCTTACGTCCTTAGAAAAGATTACAAATTTCCTCTAAATTTCTATCCCGAATATCAACTGACCCTAGGTTTTTACAACGATATATCTAAGATCGTATCGATTAACGGCGAAGATATTCCCTCAAGGCTATCTTTTGCCTTAGAGACCAAAGACGATGCCGTCTTGGTACCGCTCGTAAAATACGAGCTTTTATCTATTTCGGATAAGACGAAAAAGAAAAATCTTAATATCCTTACGCTCAAAGACCTAGCCGAAGATAAGAACGAATACCTGATTTTAGGAACTAAGATATTTCCAAAAAACGTCCTAGTTCCATTGGTATCGGGCATAATCTCTCTAAACAAAAAACTAAGCGATCTCTATTCTAAGAGCAAGACCGCCGTTATTTGCTATGAAAAAAGATCGCTAGCCGATACGCAAAAGCTACTTTTCAACGAGCTTTCTTATATCGTCCAAGGTGGCTGAAGCCATTTGAGCTCTTACTATAGCCATCTGCCCTCTAAATTCCTTGCGGGCTATCCTAAGCTGCTCTTTAGTTAACTCGGGGATACTTTCTCGCGTATTGCGCTTTTTCATGCTATCTCCTTTGGATAAAGTCTTATTAACAATAAAAATTTAAAGAACTATTTTTCAAACCTTTGAAAGATTTAATCTCAAATGAGATATAATTTTTCGTAAGTTTGAAAGTATTATATTCGTTTTTTACGAATAAGTCAATAAAAATATTCTTAAAATACGAATATTTTATTAAATTATAGAGGTGTGTGCATGGCAGCGGAAGAGGTTTTGGATAGAATTTATGAAATTGTAGGTGTAAAAAATAGAAACCAGCTATCACAAAAAATAGGCAAAACGCCGTCTACTATCGCTGGTTGGATCGAGAGAGATAAAGTGCCTATGGATATTTTGTATAAAATAGCAGACGAATACAACACTTCTATGGATTTTTTATTAGACGGTATTCGTAAAAACGAATACCAATCTAATGAAGTAGTAAATGGCTATTGGATAAAAAAACTAAATCAAAAAGTAGGCGCGGGTACGAGCGTAGACATAACGGAAGTCGACGTTATAGACGAAGATGATAAGTTTTTTGTTCCAGCGACTTTTTTTAAAACTATAATGAAAAACGAAAAACTACGTATGGCTCAAGTGGACGGCTATTCTATGGTGCCGATGCTTCATCCTGACAACTGGGTTATCTTTGAAAAAACAAAAGAATTTAAAGGTGACGGATTGTATGTAATCATGTATAACGACAATCTTATGGTGAAAATCCTTCAAAAAACGCCGCGCGGGAATTTATATATCAAAAGTACAAACAAAGATTATGAAAGTTTTGAGCTAGATGAAAATACTTGTGGATCTTGCCAGATTATCGGTAAAGTGATTAAATGTATTATTTAAAATAGACTTAAAATGATGTTTAATCGTTTAAGCTATTTCTAAACAATATTTAAGATTAAAATAGTTTTTTGGCGTAATTTGCAAATGATGTTTAATTGGAGACCCTATATTAACTCTATAACCGCAGATTAAACATCATTAAGTTTTATTAAACATCATTTTTCTTTATTTTTTGATGTTTAATGCCTATATTTTTAAAAATTCGCTGTGCTTCTAGCGACAAACCTTAAACGATATACGGCTGTGATGGATAAAATATCGGGACGAATTTTGGGAGGCTTTAAATGGCGTTTAAAGAGCTATTGTTTGGGCTTTTATAAGTGTTTGCGGTGTTAAATTTTTCCGCTTTTTTGGGACAAAACGGACGATTTGGGATTATAGGGATTTTTCTTTTAGCTGAATTCTTGCGTTACAACTGAGAGTGAAACTTTTTAAAATACCTATTTTACGCGCTTTCAAAAATCTTGCGCTAAAATTTCTCACTCTCATTTTCTATACCCCCTCACAGTTGCTAGCCAGTATCTTGGTAATAAACAAAGTGGCAACGCCAAAATCACAGCAAATCAGCTCGTTTGGTTTAGTTTTATCTTTGCCTTTTTTATCGCAGCGGTCATCATAGTTTTAAAAGATATTATCCTAGATTATGTCTTTGGCGATATTGGTGAGCAAGTAAGGCATGATGCTAGTCACTATCTTGTTTTCTCAGCTATTTCTGCACCATTTTTGGCTGTCTATGCAGCAGCTGCGGCGATCTTTCGCACGATGTCAAACGCAAAGCTACCTATGTATATTATGGCGGCTGCAAATTTATTAAATGTACTTCTAACTGCCATTAGTATTTATACATTTCATACCGGCATTTTAGGTATTGCCATCAGTACGCTTATAGCCAAGATACTTGCTTGCTTTGTCATAGTCTATTTGCTTCTTGATATAAGGCTAAAACTTCACATAAGAAAGAGCTTTATCTATAAATTTGACTACGAGATCATAAAGAAAATTTTAAATATCGGTGTGCCTTATGGCTTTGAAAATTCGATGTTTTATGTGGGTCGCATCATCGTTTTGAGTCT
The DNA here is from genome assembly GCF_002914005.1 of Campylobacter concisus. GTDB lineage: Bacteria > Campylobacterota > Campylobacteria > Campylobacterales > Campylobacteraceae > Campylobacter_A > Campylobacter_A concisus_N. Next base: position 24,357 of record NZ_POZU01000018.1, read on the forward strand.
TGTTTCACTCTTTGGCACAGCAAGTATCGCTGCAAATGCCGTGGGAGGGACGATCGTGATGTTTCAAGTACTCCCTGGTATGGCGATAGGCACAGGACTTAGTGTAGTTATCTCAAGGTGCGTTGGTGCAAACGACTTTGCTCAGGCTAAATTTTACGTAAGAAAGTCGATGATAAGCATCTATATTGTCCATCTTTTTAGCACAGCAGTAATTTTGCTTTTACTTGAGCCACTGCTTAGGGTTTATAATCTCTCAAGTGAAGCCATAAATTTAACAAGGCAGATCGTCTGGTATCACGGCATCGCGATGTGCCTTATTTGGCCACTTGCCTACACATATCCAACCGTTTTTCGTGCTGCAGGGGACGCTAAATATCCAATGATTGTAAATTTAGTTTGTATGTTTGCTTGTAGAGTCATCTTGGCCTATGTCTTTGCGCTCACATTTGATCTTGGCATGATAGGTACTTGGTTTGCAATGTTTGCTGACTGGGCTGTAAAGGCGGTGCTTTTTACGATTAGATACTTAAAAGGCACATGGATGAAATTTAAAGCTATTTAAAAAGAAATTTAGTAATATACAAGCGATTTTGTCGCAAAGGATAAAAAATGAAAAATATATTTAAATTTGGTGCAGTTTTGCTTACGGCAGCTCTTTTTACTGGATGTGCGAGTGAGAGTTCAAGGGTTGTTGAGACTCCAAAAGTAGCAAGCTACGGCACAGTTTACAATGGTCAAAAAATTTCAGTTTCGATAGGTCGATTTAATAATCAATCAGCTTACCAAAATGGTGTATTTGCTGATGGCGAGGATAGGCTTGGCAACCAAGCTCAAAGCATTTTGATCACAAATTTACAGCAAAGTGGCAGATTTTTAGTTCTTGATAGATCAAATATGAAAGTCATAAAACAAGAGAGCGAGCTAAGCAAAGAGGCTCAAAATTTAAAAGGCTCACGATACGTGATCACTGGTGATGTGACAGAGTTTGGTCGCAAGACAACAGGCGATCATCAGTTATTTGGCATACTTGGCAAAGGTAAACAACAAACCGCGTACTCAAAGGTCAATTTAAACGTTGTTGATACAAAGACCGCGGAGGTAGTTTATTCAGTTAGCGGAGCTGGCGAATACACCCTTTCAAACAGAGAGATCATCGGCTTTGGCGGCACAGCAGGATACGACTCTACGCTAAATGGCAAGGTACTAAGCCTAGCTATTATTGAAGCGGTAAATAACCTAGTAAATGGCATAGAAAGTGGAGCATGGCAAGTAAAATAAGGCTTGCCAGCTTTGCGCTTTTTGCACTATTTTTAGCGGGTTGCGGTCATTCAAACGCTCCAAGATCACTTTATTATTGGGATGGATCATATAGTAGCTCGCTATATAGCTATCTAAATGAAGAGGGCGATACAAACGAGCAAATTTCACGCTTAGAAAATTTGGTGCAGATATCAACACAAAAGGGCTATAAGATCGCTCCTGGCGTATATGCACACCTTGGACTTTTGTATCTAAATAACGGAAATTTAGGCGCTGCAAATGCAAATTTTGATAAAGAAGTAGAGAATTTCCCAGAGTCAAGGGAGTATATAAATTTCATCAAAGGCTCTAAAAATTTAGCTCCAAAAAAAGCAGAGCAAAAAGAGGGGGCAAATAATGAAAAATAGCCTGAAATTTATAGCCGCTATATTTTTGGTAGTATTTTTTACGGGCTGCTCTATAAAAGAACCTGAGCCATACGACTACTCAGAATTTTTACAAAAAAGACCTCACTCTATCTTAGTGCTTATGCCAACAAACGATAGCACAGAAATTTCAGGTCCAGCTGCAGTTTTAGCAAATGCAGTCGCACCACTAAGTGAGGCAGGATACTACGTATTTCCAGTGGCTCTTGTAAATGATACCTTTAAGCTAAATGGTATAACCGAGCCAAGCGAGATCGCAGCAGTGCCACTAAATAAGCTTGATAAAATTTTCCATGCTGATAGTGTGCTTTATATAAATATAAAAGATTATGGTACGAGCTATGCAGTCATCTCAAGCTCAACAAAGGTTATCCTTGAAGCAAAGCTTATCGATATAAAAAGCGGCGCTACTCTTTGGCAAGGTAGTGCTATAGCAGCAGAAGATAGCAGTAGCGGCCAAAGTAGCCTACTTGGCATGTTAGTCTCAGCCGTCATCTCACAGGTGGCAAATACCATCTCAGATAGATCATACGATCTAGCAGTAATGGCAGATGCTTATTTATTTTCAAGAGATTGCCATAACTGCATACTTTATGGACCATATTCGCCGCATTATGGCAAAGACGCACAGCTTCTTCATAAAGACAGATAATTAATGAATACTCATCGTCTTGGGATACTCCTTGCTTTAGTTGGCGGTATCCTTTGGGGATTTAGCGGGGTTTGTGGGCAATATCTATTTTCACTTGGTATAAGTTCTGATTTTTTGGTGCCATATAGACTGATGCTAGCTGGCATTGTTATTGTGATTTTTTATGCTTTTAAAGAACCAAGTGCCGTTTTTGCTCCGATTAAAGATATAAAGCTACTTGGTGAGTTTTTAGTCTATGCCCTGCTTGGGCTTATGATGACGCAGTACGCTTATTTTTACTCCATTGAGCTTTCAAATGCCGCAGTTGCAACTGTTATTCAATACACCGCGCCAGTTCTCATCCTAGCCGTCATCTGCCTAAAAGAGAAGCGAGCACCAAGACTACTTGAAATTTTAGCTCTGCTTTGCGCGATGCTTGGCGTATTTTTCCTAAGCACACATGCACAAATTTCATCTCTTGCCATCTCGCCAAAAGCGCTATTTTGGTGCTTAGTTAGTGCCGTTTGTGTTTGTGTTTATAATCTTGCTCCAGCAAGGCTAAATGCGAAGTATTCAGTCACTCTCACGCTTGGTTGGGGAATGGTTATGGGTGGAGTAGTGCTTGCTTGTTATATGAGAGTTTGGGATTTTGCTGGGCTTAATGGGATAAATCAATGGCTGGCATTTATTGCTGTTATTACGCTTGGCACCATTTTTGCATTTAGCTTTTATATGATAGGTGTTAAGCTCATAGGCGCAGCAAAAGCTAGTTTATTAGCCTGCATAGAACCACTAAGTGCAGCATTTTTTGGCTATTTTTGGCTTGGGACAAAATTTGTATTTTGGGATTTTTTAGGATTTGCTCTAATAATCTCTTGTATATTTTTACTATCAAAAAGAGAAAAATTATGATATTTCTAGCACAAACCGATACGACAGCTGGCTTTTTGAGTAAAGATTATAAAGAGATAAATAAGGTAAAAATGCGTGATGAGAGTAAACCTTGCCTTATCACGACAGCGAAATTTAGCGTTTTAAATGAGCTTGTTAGAGTGCCAAAAAAATATAAAAATTTTATACGCCATTCAAGGAAAGCCACATTTTTGTATCCAAATTTAAAGGCTATTAGAGTCGTAAAAGAGTGCGAGCACGAAAAATTTTTAGCTAAATTTGACTGGTTTTATTCAAGCAGTGCAAACAAGAATGGACAAAATTTTAATGAAGCTTGGGCTATGAGCGTGGCTGATGAAATAGTAGATGATCATTTTTTCGAAGATACCCCATCAAAAATTTATAAAATTTCTCGAAAAAAAATAAAACGTTTAAGGTAACTAGTAAATTTATACAGCCACTGCCTTTTTAAACTCATCTAAATTTTTTAGCGCTTCATCTATGCCAATCAGCCAAAATTCGCACTTTGTCGTATCTTTTTTAAAGTGTTTTTTCATTAGCTCTTCCACGCTTTTTGTGCCACACTCTATTAAAAATTGTTTATAAATTTTGCAAAATTTTGCTTCATCTTTTTTAAACTCACTTAGAAAAAATTGTGATAGCAGATAGCCAACGCTATAAGGATAGTTGTAGATATAATTATCTGTTTTATAAAAATGCGGCTTAAAATATGGCAAAAATTCTTCAACATCGCTCGTGCTGTCTTTATAAAATTTATCCCAAGCTTGTTTTAAAAGATCATTTGCATCTTTTTTGCTGACTTGACCTTTTTGTCGCAGCTTTATAAAACCAGTCTCAAACTCGTATCTAACGCTTATGTGTAGTAAAAAATTTGCAGCACTTTTTAGCTCCTGCCATAAAATTTCTACCCTAAGTGAGTCATCTTTTTTTAACTCATTTCGTAAAAGAGTTTCATTAAATGTACTCGCACTCTCGGCTAAGCTCATTGGAAAATTTGCGCTTAAAACCGGAAGATCACGCATCAAGTAGTAGTGCCAAGCATGTCCCAGCTCATGAGCTTGCTGGATTAAGTGTGAAAGAGTATTCATGTAGGTGGTAAAAATTCTTGGTTGCTTAAATTTTGGCAAACTTACAAAAAATGCTCCGCCAGCTTTATTTTCTCGTACATCGCTTTCTATCCAGTGTTTGTCTATCATAAGCTTTATAAAACTATCTTCACCTAGTGGTTTTAATGCTTTTTTGATGATTTTAATAGCCTCGTCATGAGAAATTTCACTGTGCTTGCTAAGTGGATAAGGTGCCAAAAGATCGCAACTTCTCATACTTTTACCACCTAAAAAGCTAGCTCTTACTCTTACACATTCTCTTATTTTTTCCACTCTTTTGCTAATAGTTTCTTGCATGGCGTTTAAAGTGTCAAGGCTCATTTTATTTTCTTCAAGGCTTGGGGTTAAAAAATCAACTTTTGCTGCCTTAAATTTAGCCAGTCTAAATCCATGAAGCATATTTAAGATATCAAGATAAAGATCGGCAAATTTATCATAGTGAGAACTCAGAGCATCAAACACATTTTTGCGTAAAATTTCATCATCTGATCCTTTTAATATGCCCATACATTTTGCAAGATTATAGCTTTGTGTATTTGCATTTTTATTGGCAGCAGAGATATTTATTAAATTATTTAGATGTCTAAAATTTGCAAAAAGTGGGAAAAAATTTGTGAGTGCTAAATTTGCAAAAAAATCTCTTTCACTCTTTTTTCGTATTTTGCTCTTGCTATTTTTATGCTCTAAATATATA
>NZ_POZU01000019.1:0-480 GCF_002914005.1 Campylobacter concisus
TTTACGACCAGACACAAAGAACGAGTCTTTTTGATAAATTTATACCAGCAAAAGCCAAAAATCACAACTTCAACTCTAAATTTACAACCTTTTTTGGCGCACACACTCTAACTTTTGGCTATGACTTTAGCAAACAAAATGTCGGCACGACCTTCATTGTCTCAAACGCTTCAAGAAACGGCTTAAAAGATCCAAAGACCTACTCGATGAGCGAGCATGCGGGATTTATCGAAGATGAGTGGCAAATTTTAGATGAGAAGCTATTTTTAACGCTTGGCTCAAGGCTCACGCACAATGAATTTTTTGGCAACCACCTCTCGCCAAGAGCCTACCTAGTCTATAACGCCACAGACACACTAAGCCTAAAAGGTGGCGTAGCGACTGGCTACAAAACCCCAGATGTCAATCAAATTTCTCCAGAAGTAGGCACTATTCAAAAGGCTTGGAGAATAGTTGATTTTGGCAACAAGGACCTAAAAC
>NZ_POZU01000020.1:0-3895 GCF_002914005.1 Campylobacter concisus
AATTCTATAAATCGTATAGACAAAAAATATAAAAATAAATGGCGAGAAAACAGCGGCAAAGATACCAAAAGTATCGATAAAGTGCCCACTTGGCCTACCATTTGTATCAAAACCAAAAAAGTAAAGCGTGAGTAAAAACAAAATAGCACTTAGCCAAGCAAGAGGCGGCTTTCTTTTGCAAAGTGCAAATATAAAAAATCCTACGTAAAATATCAAAAAATCGCCATCTATAAAAAAAGAAAGACAAAAAAATGTTACAAATAAAATTTTATTTTTAACATGAAAAAAGTATATACATAAGAGCGCCAGCATAACGCAAAGCCCAGCATTATTGACGATAAGAGCTGAAGCTAGCGTACCAGGAAGTAAGATAAAAAGCAATACCGCAATAAGTCTGTCAAACTCTAATTTAATGTAAAATTTGCTTATCTTATACATTAAAACGACGCTTATGACATGAAAAGCGATCATCACAGATCTTAGAGCAAGATCTGTTTGACCAAAAATTTGAACACTTAAGTTTAAAACATGGCTAAGAAAATTTTGTTTGTTAAAAAAAATTTCAGCTTCACTGTAACTTATGCTAAGAGAATTTGCCGTATAAAGTAAAAATATACAGTCAATCAAACATATCAAAAATACGCTAAAGGCGACGTGATGTCCAACAAATTCCCTAAATTTATCTAGCAAAAATTTTCCTTAAATATGTATATCCCAAAAAAACTCGATCCAATCGTGAGCCTCTTTTACCTTAAATTCTGGCAAAAGCAGAGCTTTCTCTTTATAAAAGACGGTCGCTATTTTTATATCTAAATTTGGATAGCGTTTGAGCAGCTCTCTTTTTATCTCGACCATACTCTCGCCACTATCGATGATGTCATCAACGAGTAAAATTTTAGTGTATTTGCTAAGATCTGGCACGTTAAAGATATTAATCGTATCAAGCTTGTTTGTATCTTCGTAATGGATAGAATTTAAGGTGAATAAATTTCTATTATTAAGCGCAACAGCTAGCGAGTGACCAAGCGTTAGACCGCCCCTTGCCACAGCTAGTATCACCTCTGGATCAAACTCATCTTTTATCTGTTTTGCCATCTTTTTAGTATCAACAGCAAATTCATCATAGCTATAAAATATCATCTTTCTTCCTTATCAATGCACTAAAAATACGATAAAACTAATGAGCGCTAGCACAACTACACCTAAATTTATATCGCTAAATTCTCTCTTTATGAGCTTAACTATGACGTATGACATAAAGCCAAATGCAAGGCCGTTTGTGATCGAGTAAGTAAGCGGGATGAGCACAACTATGAAAAATGTTGCAACCGCAATAGCTGGATCTTTAAAATTTATACTAGCAAGCTCAGCAAACATAAGCACGCCGACCATTACGAGGATCGGATAGATGGCATTGCCAGGGATAGCTTTAAAAAGTGGCAACATAAATAATGTAAGTATAAATAAAAGTCCGCAAAATACAGCCGTTAGACCAGTTCTACCGCCCTCTTCTACACCACTAGCACTCTCTACAAACGATGTGGTCGTACTTACGCCTACAAGTGAGCCAGCTGCCGTAGCAATAGCGTCAGCTTCAAGAGTTTTTTCAAGTTTTACGACGCCATCTTTTTTATTTTCATCAAAAATTCCAGCCCTTGTGCCAACGCCAGCTAGTGTGCCTATCGAGTCAAAAAGATCAGTCACAAAAAATGTGATAACAACTGGCAGCAAGGCTAGACTAAGCGCGCCTTTTATGTCAAGCTCTAAAAATATCGGAGAGATAGAGGCTGGAGTTGAGAAAATTTCTGTTGGATGAGGAGCGATACCAAGCACCCAAGCTATTACTGAAGTAGCAAGCACAGCTAGGATAAACGCGCCCTTTATCTTCCACGCCCAAAAGCAAATAACTAAAAATAGTCCCAAAACGCCAAGAAGTACGTTTGGATCTTTGAAATTTCCTATACCAACCAAAACTGCGTCACTATTTACGATAAAGCCCATTTGCTGAAACGCCACAAAGCTGATAAATGTACCTATGCCAGCGCTTATCGCCCTTCTTAGATCAAGTGGGATGGATCTAATTATCCACATTCTAAAATTTGTAAAAGACAAGACGACAAATATCACGCCGCTTAGAAAAACAACGCCAAGAGCCGTTTGCCAAGGTACTTTCATACCGATGCAAAGACCAAATGTAAAATAAGCATTAAGCCCCATGCCAACGCTCATCGCAACTGGCGTGTTCACCCAAAGACCATTTAATATAGTAGAAAAGATGGTAATTAGCGCAGTTGCCGTAATTAGTGCCTCATAAGGCATACCAGTTTTGCTCATAATGATCGCATTTACCGGCACGATATACATCATCGCCAAAAACGTCGTAAGTCCCGCTCCAAATTCCTGCTTCACACTCGTTTTGTTTTGTGCTAAGTCAAAAAATTTCACCCCAAGCTCCTTTAGTAAATTTTAAGTTCGTTATATAAACTATCACGCTCAACTGGCGTAAAACCAGATGTTTTTATGAGATCGCAAAATGTCTTTAGTGTAACGCCGTTTGCGCTATTTGCGCCAGCTGCACTTTGGATGCTCTCTTTTTCTATCGTGCCATCAAGATCATCTGCTCCAAATTCCTGAGCTATCATCGCTAAATTTAGCGTCGAAGTAGCCCAGTAAGCTTTGATATGTGGAACATTATCTAGCACAAGACGTGAGATCGCCAGAGTCTTTAAAATTTCAGCTGATCCTAGAAATTTAATATCTTTTAGGTAGTTATTTTCTCTTTGATAAACTAGTGGGATAAACGCGTTAAATCCGCCAGTTTCATCTTGCAAGTCCCTAATCCTTAGCATGTGATCGATCCTGTTATCGCGGCTTTCTATGTGACCAAAAAGCATCGTTGCGTTGCTTTGTTTGCCGTGATCGTGCCACATTTTGTGGATTTTGAGCCAGTTTTCGCTACTTACTTTGCCTTTGCAAATTTTAGCCCTGACCTCTTCATCAAAAATTTCAGCCCCACCGCCTGGCATGCTATCGACGCCGTATTCGAGCATCTTTTCTATCACCTCATCGTAGCTTAAGCCGTAATGTCTTGATAAAAAATCAATCTCAGCCGCCGTCATCGCCTTTACATGAAGCTCTGGATGAGCTGCTTTTATCTTTTTAAAAATTTCTAAGTACCACTGCCAGCCACTTTTTGCGTTGTGAGCTGATACGATGTGTATCTCCTTTACGCCGTGGCTCACGCTCTCATCAACGATCTTTAAAATTTCTTCGTGGCTCATTAAGTATGGATTTGGATTTTTTCTGTGGGCTGAAAATGCGCAAAATTTACAGATGTCAGCACAGATATTTGTTGGATTGATATGGCGATTTACATTAAAAAAGACCTTGTTACCGTGCAGCTTTCTGCGTTTTTTATCGGCAAATTTAGCTAACGTAAAAAGATCAAGCTCATAAAGCGAAAAAGCCTCTTGCTTGCTTAATCTCTCACCACTTTCTAGTTTTTGTAATAGATTCATTATCTTTATCGTCCTAAAGCTGAACTTAAGGCTTCATTATAGGCAAATAAAGCTTTGTTTTTGCAAAAATTATGTAACATTTGCCAAGATATTTTTAACAATGGAAACATTAAATGCTGGCCGATAAAAGTACCAAAAATAGTGACAATTATTTAAAAATCAAAGAGAAATTTCTTGATTTTAAGGCAAATTTACCAAAACATTTTCAAAAAAATCAGGGTAGAAATTTTGCAAATTTTTTAGCCAAAGAATATGATGATTTTATAAAATCTTATTTAAATGAAACTATGCGAGATTTTTTTGATGATTTTGTACCACAAAATGACAGCTTTGCTTTTAGCGTTCTAGCTACTGGAAAATACGCCCAAACCTTACTT
>NZ_POZU01000021.1:0-8187 GCF_002914005.1 Campylobacter concisus
ATGTGATTATTTTGAATAAAATCTTTAAAATTTGAATCTGATTGAATCAAAAAACAAGAGCCGGAATACAGTAGATACTGTTCTTCTATGGTTATAAAGTCCTCATAGCATTTATTTTTAGTTGTAGTATTAAATTTTATGACATCTCCTAATATTTCGTGCTCAAATACGCCATCTGTTTTTCTCCATAAATAAATCATTTTATTAATCTGTTTTAAAAAATGAAAAAAATCGATTGACGCTACTTTTTTTCCGAATTTTATACCGTAGCCCTCACTTAGTATTTGTAGCAAACATTCTACTGCTTTAAGCCCGTAAGAAAGTTTATTTATAGTATGAGCAGGTGCCGTTTTAAGATCGGTGCCACATTTATAGCAAAAAGTAAAGTCTCTTTCGTTGTAATGCTTATAAATTACTAGTGGAGAGCCACATGTAGGACATCTGCTGTGCAGAAAACAGCCGTGCTTGATGCATGCTGTATAAAAAGAAAGTCTCCATATCTTTCTAAAGTAGGGGACCATATCCTCCTTTAGGCATTTGGGACAAAATCTTAATCCACCGTTTCTTTTTATATGGCAATAGTTTCCAAGAGGCTGTATAAAGCGAGTTCTGGTTCTACCATTAATATGTTCTTGTAGTTTTCCTTCATAGCTTTTTAATGTCATATCTAGAATTTGCTCCTTTGATAAATGACTTTTTTCTGAGAGTCGCTTCATAAGATCTTGAGGGCACCATATATCCAAATCCCTTTGCCAGATAATATTTCTTGCATATTCTCTAAAATGCATGTTAGTAAAAGATGTAGCTGCCGTATCGTTTGCTAGAGCTACTCTTACTAGCCATGACGATAGTAATTCGTCGTCTTGAGGCTTTGGATGAATCACAAAGTCCCTATCGTTTAAATTTATAAATCTAGTAACATGGCTTATCATATTTCTATAAAATCAGCAATATTTTTTCTCATAGAAGGGCGCACAAAATTAGATTTTTTAAGTGTTTCCATGGTAATGCTTTCGATTTTTTGCTCTATGGCATATTGAGCAGCTAAATTTATTAAATCTATAATTTCTCCTATATACCCTTCAGAGTAGTCTAAAATATAATTTGATATCTCTTTTGAGGTGGCCATATTTGATTGTTTTCTTAGAGGGAGAGTTTTTTCTATGCTTGCCAGTAAGGATAAAAAAGCTCTATCATATTTCCATTTTGGTACAACCAGTGGCGGAAATCGATTGCTTATTTGCGAATCTGTATTTATAGCATGTAACGCATCGGCAGTGCCTACCAATATGATGGGTATCATTAACTCGTTGCTAAGATTTTTTAATGCCACCATAAAGGCTTTTTGTTTTTGTACGGGTGCCACTATAATATTGTGTATTTCATCAATTATAAGCATATTAGTGCGGCATAGTAAAAATATCCCCTCAACCTTTTCTTTCTTTTTTGTGGCTCTGTCTGTGTTTTTATATGGAACCCCTAGCTTGTGCAAAATACTTCCATATAGGTCTGATGGATTGGAGCTTTCGGGAGCGCTCACCGCTATTACTGGTGTTATTTTGACATTTTCATCATCATATGGCATATGGCTTCTAATAAATTTATTTACGATAGACGTTTTTCCGTTGTTGGTTCCGCCAACAATAAGCCTGCCTTTCATTCTATTTTTTTTGGGATGCTTAAGATGAAATTCTAATTCTTTTAGAATTTCTTTGGCAATTGGGTATAAAAACCACTTCTCGTTTAACATAAAAGCAATTCTTTCTTCATCTGTAAGCAATAATGCATCTTGTGCTTGTTGAATTAAATGTTGGTTTTCCATAGGTTGTTGCCTTTATAAAATCTCTATATCATCGAAAGGCTCAACATCTTTATATAAATCAGATAAAGATATGTCATTTTCAGCATCAGATGAGGCATTTGACTTAGATTTGGTCTTTGGTATATTATCAAATTTCCTTTTCGTATCTCTATGTTTTTGTGCGGAGTGCTTCCTTCTTATACTTTTTACTTTTTGCGCAGAATCTTTTTCGATTTGTTTCATTTTTTCATATGCCGAAAAGATAGTCACTTCATCGTATCCAGTTACATTGTTGTCGTCAAGATATTTTTTGATAGCCCTTAAATCCCAGACTGATATTGGAGGATAGGATATATTCCTAAAAGGAATTGGATAATACTCCTTTATTTCAGGATCATAAAACCAAATTGTACTTATATCTCTTAGGTCTCTTTTGAAAATAAATTTTCTAGCTTTCTTGTCTTTATCTTTGGCTCTAATCCATCTTCTTAAGGCATCTGCATAGTATTGAATGCTATCTATTTTAATTCCAGATTGCTGGATTGTGCGTTCAATAGTAGGTAGTAGCGAAATTTTAAATTTATCTTCATCAGCAATTCTTTCAGGCAGGCCTCTACCCAAGGATGTTTTGCCATCGCCGAATATTCCTATCTCGTATTTATGCTCTGGAGTACAATTTATGCCGCTATGTATCTGTTTGTGGTAAACATTTATGATGTATTCGGTAAGCCATTTTTCAAGAGACTTGAGCGTCATAGTGGCATATTTTTCGGATTTATATTCTCCTCTTTGCTGAATATTTGAAAAAGTGGTGCCAGGCAGAGTGTGTACTTCTCTCATAGCGGTACCTATAATCCTTTCTATGTGACCACCAAACTGCGGTCTTGCAACAGGTCTCCAATTTAACTCTATGCCGTAGTGCTCACAAACCCTTTGCAAATCCTTTCCTCTAAATTCTGCCGCATTATCGAGTCCTATTGTTTTAGGAATCCCCCAAATATTCCATTCGCCATCGACTTCTAGGCTTCTTAAATATTTCTCTTTTGATAGCATTGCTTGTGTAAGGCATTGTGAGACTGAAAAATAACTAGGTTCATCTAGGCTTATAAAAAACCCCATGACCATTCTACTATAAATATCCATCGCTATGGTCAAATATGGTCTTCCTATAGGCTGTCCGTACACTTCATCTACAACAATAATATCCATTGGGGTATGGTCGATTTGTATAAAATCAAGCGGATATTTTCCTGCTGGAAACATACCATCTGTATTTCTATATTTTCTGTCGGCCATTCTAGCGCTTTCTCTTCGTTTAAGAACTTCCTTGTCCGACAGCGACTGGATTCTGGAGCGTACCGTGTTTTCGCTAGGCGGCTTAATTTTTGCATTTTTACATCTTTGGACTATCGCCATATATGTCTTTTTTGATGAATATTTCTGTTTCGAGAGATATAGCTCCTCAATTGTTTTTTTAATTATCAATTCCACCTCTTCAACTGTTCTAAGACGTCCTCTGCCTCCCTTGGCTTGATTTTTTGGGGCTATAGAAGCTAGAAGATTGCCTGAGTTTTTGTATGCTTCAAGCCACCTATAAATTGTACTTGGGTGCAAGTTATATTCAGCAGCCCTTTGCTTGATGGCCTTAATTCTATTGGTGACTACACCCAAGATAGGCTTTATAATTTCTAGTCTTTTGTTGGCTTCGTCCCAGTCATTTGAACTTAGTTCTAAGGGGTTGATGTCTTGTTGATTATCTTCTTGATTGGAAATTTGAGACTCTTTTGTCATTTCTTGAATAGGGAGAATAGCTTTTTCTCCAGTTGAAATATTCTGTGCCATGATTTCTTGAAAGTTAATTTGTCTAACAACTATATATTCTACATTGTTATAAAAAATATGCATGCCTATAGCATATTGCACCTTATTCATCGCAGATCCTTATTGGAGTATTAAAATTTATAGGCTTATACATATCTATTTTGAGCTTTGAAGAAAAAACTAAATACCAAATATAGGGAATGAATTCTGCTTGTCTTAGCCTATTGTCGCTAATTTGGTTTAAAATATATGCAAGTGTTTTTCCTGAATATTTTTTACACAAGTTAAATGCGTCTTTGACCGCATTGGTGCTCTGAAGATTAGCATATGTGTAGATTAGTTTTGCATTCTCAAGATATATTGGATCTATATCTAGTTCTGTAAATATTTTAAAATTCATATCATTTTCATACAGATATTGTTCAATTTGAAAGAATTTTGCATCGAGAAAAACTTTCTTTTCTTTAAGCTCTTCGCTAAATTTGATTTCAAATACGCATGGAAGCTTATTAAAATTTGGATAGTATTGTACTAGACAATCAGGGGTATATCTGTAAATTGAATTTCTATAGGCATATTGTGTTGTAAGCGGTTGTTCCTCATAGGATTGCACTTCATGATTAAATTCTAAAAGTAAGTAAAAGTCTCTTTCGAGCAAAGATTCATAGGAGATAGGCGACTTGTTTTTCAGACTCTGAAATATTCCGGTGGATGAGCGATAGTTTTTTGGAATTTTTCGTACTGACATAGCTACCTTTTTATTAATTTACTTTAGATCTAGTGAAATTAATTGTTTTCTATATCTCAATTATATTTTTTAAAATACTATACATGTATTATACCGCCTTTAAAACTTTTTAGCAACTTTTATTGAATTTTTATAATATTTTAGCAACTTTTATTGAACTATTCGCAACTTTTATTGAATTTCTAGTAGCTTGTTTTTAATTTTAAAAAATAGTAAAATAGTATCAATTTAACTGAAAATAGGGCAATGATTTTACATAATGCATTTCTCAATCGCTTTTATTCATTCGCAACTTTTATTGAATCTTACAGTGGCTCAAATGTCGCAAAGATCGGTGAAATCGCACTTGCAAATGGCGGAGTACTTTTTTTTGACGAGTTTCCTCACTTTTCAAAGCAGGTGATAGAAAGCCTAAGAGAGCCACTAGAGGACAACCAAATCCATATCGCAAGAGTGAATTCAAAAGTGACTTATGAGACTAAATTTATCTTCGTAGCCGCTCAAAATCCATGTCCTTGTGGAAATTTATTCTCTCGCAATCTAAATTGCAAATGTAGCGAAAATGAGATAAAAAACTACAAATCAAGAATTTCAGCTCCAGTGCTCGACCGCATTGATTTAAAAGTTGCTATGGACGAGAGTTCGCCAAATGACAGGTCGAGTTTGAGTTCACAGCAGATGAGCGATATGGTTTTAAAAGCCTTTATCTTTCAAAAAAAGCGCGATCAAGATGAGCTAAATGGCAAACTAAATGACGCACAAGTAGAAAAATTTTGTCTATTAGATAATGAAGCAAGAGAAATTTTACAAAAGGCGGCCTCGAGGTACAATCTTTCTCAAAGAGGCATAAAAAGAACACTTAGAGTGGCTAGAAGCATCGCTGATCTTGATGAGAGCGAGCAAATTTTAAAGCCCCATATCTTAGAGGCGCTTAGTTTTAGGGCATAGAATGAAAAATTTATATTTAGACACGAGAGTTTTAGACGAGAGGGCGAGCGAGAAAATTAAACTTAGCGAAGAGCTTTTAATGGAAAATGCAGCCGCAGCCGTAGCAAATTTTATCCGTAAGAAATTTAAAAAAGGTATGAGGGTACTAGGCATTTGCGGTGGTGGAAATAACGGTGCTGACGTGCTTTGCACTTTAAGGATGCTAGAGGGAGAGTTTGAGTGCGAATTTATCCTGGTTAGCCAAAATTTAAAGCCACTTGCGAGCAAGCAGCTTGAACGTGCAAAACTAGCTAATGTGCACGAAAGCCATGATATAGACATTAGTTTAAAAGAAACGAACTGTGTCATAGATGGACTTTTTGGCTCTGGTTTAAATAGAAATTTAGACGAAAAGCACATAGAGCTCATCTCAAAAATAAACACCAGCCTCGCTTACATCATCGCTTGTGATGTACCAAGCGGGCTAAGTAGCGATGGCAAGGTGCTTGGCTCTTGCGTAAAAGCAGACATCACGATCACGATGGGAGCTAGAAAGCTTGGGCTTTATAGCGATGCGGCGAAAGACTTTGTTGGCAAGATAAAGGTCGCTGATCTTGGCATAAGCGCGCAAAACTACGAATGCGAGAGTGACTATCACCTGCTTGAAAAACGCGACCTTATACTTCCAAATAGAAAAAATCAGTGCGTAAATAAGGGCGACTTTGGCCACGCATTTATCATATCTGGCGAGCACATAGGAGCTAGCAAACTTTGCGCAAAGGCGGCATTTACCTTTGGGGCTGGGCTAGTTAGCGTGATAGCCGAGCAGGGTTTAAATTTACCAACACATATCATGCAAGTAAGTAAGATAAGCGAGAAAATGAACGCTGGGGCCGTTGGCATGGGACTTGGCAAAAAGGGCGTAGAAGAGCTTGAGGTGCAAAATTTAAAGGGCAAAAAGCTTGTGCTTGATGCTGATATCTTTTATAGCCCAAAAGTGCTTGACCTGCTAAGCGGAAACTGCGTCTTGACGCCTCATCCAAAGGAGTTTTGCTCGCTTTTAAAAATTTGCAAAATGGCCGATATAGATGTGCAAACCTTACAGGAAAACAGACACGCTTACGCTAAGGCTTGGAGCGAGAAATTTAATGCTGTGCTCGTGTTAAAAGGCGCAAATACAATAATCGCTAAAGGCGGGCAAATTTACATCATGACTTATGGTAAAAATATACTTGCAAAGGGTGGCAGTGGTGACGTGCTAAGCGGACTCGTGCTAGCACTTTTAGCTCAAGGCTACGATCCACTGGATGCTGCCATCTCGGCTACACTAGCTCATGCACTAAGCCTTAAAAATTTCAAAAAAAGTAGCTATGCGCTTAGCCCAACAGACATTATAAAAGGAGTAAAATGCTTACGAAAAAGATAGCCGTACTTTTTAGCGGTAGTGGCTCAAATTTAGAAGCGATACTTAAAAAAGTTCATAATCAAATTTTTAACGGCGTAAGGATCGAAGTTCGCCTTTGTATCTGTAATAAGCCAGGTGCATACGGTATAGAGCGTGCTAAGAAATTTGGGCTTGATACGACGATAATAGAGAGTGCCAAATTTGCAAATAGAGAAGAATTTGACGCTGCAGTTGTGGAGCAAATTTTAAAAAGCGGCGCTGAACTAACAGTGCTTGCTGGGTTTATGAGGATATTAACTTCTGTTTTTACATCAAAGATAAAAGCCATAAATTTACATCCTTCTATACTGCCACTTTTTAAAGGTGCTCATGCGATAAAGGAGAGCTTTGAGAGCGAGATGATGCTTGGTGGAGTTAGCGTGCACTACGTGAGCGAGGAGCTTGACGGAGGTAAACTCATTGCACAAAGAGCGTTTGAAAGAGAAGATGGTATGAGCTTAGAGGATTGGGAGAGCAAAATCCATGCGATAGAGCATGAAATTTTGCCTGAGAGCATAATAAAAATTTTAACAAAGGAAGCAAATGTTTGAATGGTTTAGTTCGCCAGAAGCGTGGGTATCACTACTTACATTAACTGGCTTAGAGATAGTTTTAGGCATAGATAATATTATATTTATCGCTATTTTAGTGGGTAAACTACCGCCAGAGCAGCGCGGTAGTGGTAGGATCGTTGGCCTGGGGCTAGCTATGGTGACTAGAATTTTACTTTTACTTTCATTGTTTTGGATCATGAAGCTAACAAAGCCACTCTTTACTATCGCAGAATTTAGCATAAGCGGCCGAGATTTGGTGCTTATACTAGGTGGTCTATTTTTACTTGTAAAATCAACCCTTGAAATACATTCTAGCGTTTCTGGCGAAAGTGAAGAGCATAAAAACAACACAAAATCACATACAAATTTCTTGGTTATTGTAAGTGAAATAGCTGTTTTGGATATTGTTTTTTCTCTTGATAGTGTTATCACGGCCGTTGGAATGGCTGAGCATATAGAGATAATGATCATAGCTGTTATTTTAGCAGTTGGTGTAATGATGATAGCGTCAAAAGGTATTTCTAATTTTGTAGATAATAACCCGACTATAAAAATTTTAGCACTTGCATTTTTGGTGCTTGTGGGCATGACGCTCGTTGCTGAAGGATTAGGATTTCATATTCCAAAGGGATATATCTATTTTGCGATGGCATTTTCATTGGCAGTGGAAAGTATAAATATTTATGCTAAAAAGAAAGTGTTAGCTAAATAATATTTTTACGATGATGAAAAAGCTAATGACATGATGGATAAAATGTTAATCATATTATTAGCCTATCAAGTGATTTTTGTTTGTGGAATTTTAAGTAAGCAATTTTATAAAAATTCTAGCCCAAAAAGATAAATCTGTATAAATTTAAAAGAAAATTTTGCTAAGTATGAAAGGCATAAT
>NZ_POZU01000022.1:0-20329 GCF_002914005.1 Campylobacter concisus
AATAGATCCACTAGCAAGCAGCAAGGGCGAAACGATCTATCTAATGCCTCCAAACGCAACACAGATCGCACCAACTGAGCCAAAAGCTGGTTACGCAAATGTTTTTACTAATGGAAAGTGGGAGCAAATCAAAGACGAGCGAGGCGAAACCTACTATGACAATGACAACAATGCCCTAACAATAACCGAATTAGGACAAGAAAAGGGGCTAAGTAAAGAGCCAAAGGTAGATGAAAAAGCTAAACAGCTAGCAGAAATTGAAGCTGATATAAGTGAGTGTGAGAACCATATTAGGCATGCATTGTTTATAGGTAACACTGCCGTGTTAGAGAGCTTGCGAAATGAGTATAAAGAGTTAATAGTTCAAAGAGAGGGGCTAAAGTGAGTTACATAATAATCTGCGTATTGTCGCTAATTGTAGGCGTTTTATTATGCCCTATCGTGATTTTTCTAAGAGCTAGAAAGTGCGAGGGCTGGGACAATAGCAACATGACAAATATCTTAAAGGGTATTCAGTCATTTGGCGACACATCCTGACGACTTTAGCAGGTTTCAGTACGAAGATGGCAAGAAGCCGTTTTGGTATTTGAGTGGTGATGAGTTTACTGATGTGGTAAAAACTAGACCAAATAAAAAGGATGAGAAATGAGAGTAAGAATAAAAAGGTGCGAAATTTGTGCATCAAAACTTGACAAAGATGGTAACTGCACTTGGAGCGAGTGCCCTAAGTGCCCAGAATACAAACAGAGCGAAACAAAGGAGAATGAGAAGCCAAGTAAGAAGTCAAAAAAGGAAAATGATGCTAAAGAGTAAAGAGATATTGCGTCTTATAGCGATCATTTTAGTAGAGCTTATGCTTGAGATCCTCTCATTTGTAGTTGTGCCAGTTGCATTACTATTTTGCAAAAAGGACGATGAGCATTTGCCAAAGATATTTAGGTGGTTTGAAGATGCAAACGACTACTACGATGGCAAGTGTGCTGCTATCAATGGCGATAGTGGCTGGCGTAAAGAGCATTATCCTGAGCCAACCAATAGAACATATAAAGCAAGACTTCTTTGGCTCTTACGTAATAAGATAGGACATTTTTCGAGTGAGATTAACGGCGTCAAAGTAGATGATGTAAATCCATATAGTATACAAACGATAGGTGATCCCAATATTGCCAGTAATGGTGGTAAAAAGAGTGGTTTTTGTAAAGTTACTTGCACTTTAAAAGATGGTAGGGAGCGTTTTGGACTTTTCAAAACGATTCGATACAAAGGCTTTTTAAGTGGCTTTTATTGTCGTATCTATCTAGGCTGGAAGCTTATGGATATAGCAGGAGCAAATGCCTTAAATTTTAAAGAGTTCACCCAGAAAGATGACAAGAAATATCTAAAAACGGTGTGGTGTATAAACCCATTTAAAAAAGTAAATCAAAAAGGAGAATAAAAATGGCAGCAAAATTTGGTGTAAACGTAACCGTATCAGCTGAGGCAGCAAGACCAATAGCAGTAGAAAGTACTACACCTATTGGTATAGCAGGGCATGAAGAGGTGCTAGAAAACGGCCTACATTTTTATATGACAACAGCAAAGGCACTTGAAGCTCTTGAAGCAAAATACAAAGCAAAAAAGGATGCGAGCCAAGCTTTTAAAAAAGGCTCTATTTATAGGGCTTTAAAAGGTATTGAAGATCAGGCCGTAAATACCCAAATAATTTTAAGTGTATTTACAAAAGATAACGATGAGGACACAAACGATGAGATCACGGAGTGCAAAAGTGCCGTTACAGCGTTTGCTAAAGCTAAATCACGCTTTGGTTATAGCCCAAATTTAATAATTGCGCCTGGTTTTAGCCATGAAGATGCGATTAAAGGCGAGATAGAAAAGATGGCAACCAGACTAAAAGCAACCGGCATTGTAGATATAAAAGCAGATGACGCAGCAGCAGCCATTGTTAAAATGGGCGATTTTGGTACAAATAGGTTAGTTGCTGCTTATCCAAATGTCAAGGTTTGGGATGATGAAACGAACGCTTATGTCTATGAGGGGCAAAGCGCGAGAATAGCCGGCATGATAGCTCACACAGATGGCGCAAGCGAGTTTGGATACTCAGATAGCTACTCAAATAGGGTTATGATAGGAGTTTCAGGCACGCAAATAGACGTGGATTTTGAGTTGGGTGAGACTTGCACGGCTGATGAGCTAAGGGCAGCAAAAATTTCTACCATCATTAGAGAGAGTGGCTTTAGGGCTTGGGGTGGCGAAACGAGTGACCAAGATACTATTTGGCAAGATCTAGCACGTGTTAGGATATTTGACCGAATATCGCAAGCTTGCCAAAAGGGAGTGCTGTTTGCGATCGATAGAAAAGCTAGCGAGCTTTATCATGCAAAAAGATCAGTTAGCGAGCTCCTTCGTCAGCTAGTTGGAGCAAAGGTACTTCTTGGATATGAGCTTAGCTGGAGTGCAAAAAACACCGACGCAACTATCACGGCTGGTAAATTTTACCTTGATGTCAGAATGCAAAACAATCCAATCGTTAAGCAGCTTACACTTGATTTTATCTACGTGGATAAATACGGCGAAACGCTTATGAACGAGCTAAACAAATAAGGAGTAAAAAATGGTAAAAAGACAAATTCCTCAGGTCATCCAGGAAGCAAGCGTATTCATAAACGGTCAAGGATATTTGGGCGTAGTTAAATCGCTCACTATACCGAAGATAGAACAAGAGACGATCGAAGCTAAAGGGGCTCTTGGAGGCAATTTCGCAAGCGGGACGATAAAGCCGGTGGAAATGGAGTTTAAGCTAAGCGTGCTCGATAGGAACACATACTTGGGTTATGGACTAAACACTTGGAACAACAGAATTCCTTTTTTATTTAAAGCTAGCATCTTTCAATCCGGCAAAGGCGCTCCCGAGCCATTTTCTATGGCCGTAACCGGGGATATCACCGAGATAGACCCGGGAAGCTTTGAAAGCGGAAAAGAGATGGAAGTGAGCGTCAAGCTAGCCGTTCATTTTTTAGATATAAATATAGGTAAAGTCCCGGTAGCGTTACTAGATGTCGAAAACATGATATGTCTTATAGGCGGTGTGGATTATTTGGCGCAAGTGCGCTCAAATTTGGGCGAATAAATAAAACTAAAATTTAAAAGGATATACGATGAGAAAAACGATGATTAAACTGCCTATTGACGGTAAAGAAGTAGAAATTTTCGCGCCGACGGTTAGAGTTATGAAGCTAGCGGGGCTTGAAAAAAACGACGACGAGAGAGCGATCAAGCTAGTAGTTAGCTGCGCTAATATGTCAAACGACGAAGTGGAAAGCCTTGATATGCTTGATTTTAAAGCGATCGAGGAGGTGATTAAGGATTTTTTGCAGCCGGCGGAAAAATCGGTATAAATAACGAGGCCGTAGCATCGGTAGCTTACGTTTTAGGGTTCGGCTATAACGAAATTTTAGATTTAGACGTAATAGATTTTAGCGAGTTCGTTAAAATTTCGGAGCAAATTTTAAAGGCGAAATAGACGTTATTTAAGGGCGTCGTTTAGCTTTTTGCCTATCTTGTCCGTAAAGTCGTAAAAAATAACGGGCGTCGCAATTAAAAAGCTTACGGCTAAAAACCATGCAAAGATTGATAATATCGCTCTTTGCGCGCTATCCGGGAGTAAAAAAACAGTACCGATTAAAATAAATAAAACGGTAAAAATTTTCATTTTTAGCCTTTTGAAATTTTAGGCGATTATAACATAAAAAAGGGGTCATATGCAAAACGAAACGGCGGTGGGTATTAGTATCGGGCTAGCCGTTAAAGGGTTGAGTCAAATTTCGGAGTTAAAAAAGGGATTCGACGGTTTAAAAAGTAAAATTTCGCAGGCCAAAAACGCCGTTACGAGCCTAGATAGCGCCAAGCTTTCCAACCTATCGGTGCAAATAAAATCGGCAAGAAAAGAACTTTTTAGCGAACTTACTTCAAATCTAGGCGCTATCGCGAACTCTGCGGCTATCGGTTTGCCTATTAAGCTAGCCATCGACGACGAAGCGGCGTTTGCCAACGTGAAAAAATACGTAGACGATACGGACGAAAATTTAACTACGTTAAAAAATAGCATGAGAGGATTAAGTACCTCGCTAGGAAAAAGCTTCGGCGACATCGCTCAAATAGCCGTAGGCGGCGGTAAAATCAATTTAAAAGGGGACGAACTCGTAGCCTATACGAAGATGCTAGCTACCGGCTCGGTCGCGTTTGAAATGAGCGCGGACGCCTTGTCTCGCGCGGCCAATAATATGAAAGTCGGTTTTAAAATGGATAATTTAGACCGATTAAACGACTTTTTCGACCGAGTAAATTTGCTCGATAACAAAGTAACCAACGCAAACGCGGACGAGATATTCGAAGCCACGTCGCTAACGGCCGCAAATGCGAGTCTAATCGGGTTAAGCGCGACCGACGCCGCCGCGATTAGCTCTACCATGCTAAGCACGGGTAAGGCTACGTCGGTCGTAGGCACTAGCTTAAACGCGCTTTATTCGACCCTATCGATGGCGGATAAAAAAGGTAAAGCATTTCAAGAAGCGTTAGCTAGTATCGGTATGGACGCCGGGTATCTAAAAGCGGCTCTGGCTAAAGACGCCGCGGGAGCAATAACTACGTTTTTAGAAGCGATTTCAAAAGCCGATAAGGATAAGCAAGCAGGGCTTTTATACGATCTAGTGGGCGGAAATTTTAACGACGAAATCGCAGGACTCGTCACCAACATAGACGCCCTTAAAGAAAACATGAGATTAGCCCGCTCTAACGAAGCGATAGGATCTATGCAAAAAGAGCTTCAAACCAAGCTAGATACTACGAAATCAGGCATAGAAAGATTGACGCAGGCGTGGAGAAATTTAGGCTCAAATCTTGGAGAGACGTTTTTACCGCTTACTAATGCCGTTGCTTCGGTACTGGGCGGGATAGCCGGCGCGCTTAGCGAACTAAATTCTAAATTTCCTACACTTAGCGCCGTAATAGTAAGCGCGGTTGCGGGCTTTATGATGTTTAAGCCGCTTTTACTTATCGGTAAAATCGCACTTTTAAGCGTCGCAGACGGCTTTTTGGGCGTCGTTAAAATACTTAAATTTTTAAATCCTTTAAATTTGGTAGCGGCGGCTAGGTGGAGCGCTCACGCGTTTAGTTTAGCGGGCGCGACGCTCGCAGCAAAAGCCCATGCGTTTAGTATGCTATTAGTAGGCGCTAGGCTAAAATCCGCGTTAATACTAACTGCGGCTTGGAGCGGAGCTACGAAAATCGCCGCGGGCGCCTCTTTGATACTAGGTAGAGGGCTAGCTTTTTTACGCGCCGGTTTTATAGCCGCCGCGGCCGGCATGAAAATAATGCGCCTAGCCCTCATCTCTACGGGTATCGGAGCCTTGGTAGTAGCTCTCGGGGCGGGCGCGGCATGGATTATCGAAAATTGGGACAAAGTAAAAGCCTTTTTTGAAAATATCTGGGAGAGCATAAAGCCCTATTGGGAGGCTACTTCAAATTTCTTTAGCTCGATATTTGATGGGGTCGTAGAGTGGTGGAGATCTATATTCGGAAGTTTTTTCGACTGGATAAGAGAGAAATTTCAGTGGGTTGTAGATACCGTTAGCTCTATCGGCGACGCGCTCGGGGCGGCTACGAGCTGGACAAAAGACGCTCTTGGTATAGGAGACGGCAAAGAGAGCAACTGGTATAACCCTTTTTCTTGGTTTAACGACGCAGAACCTCAAAACGCGCCGATAAAGGCCAAAGAGGCCTTATTCGCGGCGTCTAAACCCGTCTCCCCGCAAGCCGCCGCAGTAGCGGCTACCGCAAGCGGGGCAAATATAAATATAAGCTTTAACGGCGATTTTTTGCTTAATTCAAATAACGGCAAATTCGATCTGGAAAGCTTTAAAGCTCAAATAACAAGAAGCGTCAAAGAGGCGCTTAAAAGAGATGAATTTAATAGCACCAATACCGAAATAAGAGAGCAAAGGTAGAGATATGGTCTTAAATCTAGGAGGCTTTAAATTTAACTGGAAACAAGTAGGCGGTATATCCTTAGAGACCGAGTTTGGCATAAGCTCGCAGGATCGTATCCAAAATCACCCCGTTTTATTTGCGGCAAATTTAGGAAGCCAAACCGTGAACATAGAGGGGCAGACCATGCCCTATAACGGCGATAAACAAACAGCGTTAAAAAGGCTTTACGAGCTAGCCCGCAGTAGGCAAAGCTATGCGCTAACCAACGGAAACGGCAAATATTTCGGCAGGTTTGCGGTTATTAAAATCAGCGAAAAACAAGCCGTATTTACCCCAAACGGAGCGTTTTTTACGCAGAGTTTTAGTTTGGAGCTTAGGAGAGATTATGACTAAAATTTGCATAGCCAAGGATAACGATAGGCTCGATACTATCGTTTATGCTCATTATGGACATTTAAGATTTTTCGAGCAGGTGTTAGCCCTAAACCCAAAACTAGCCGCTACGCTTAAAGCGGGCGATAAGGTATTTTTGCCCGAAATTAAAGAAAAAACCAAAGAACAGGCCAAATTATGGTAAAACACCCGAATTTCAAGCTCGAAGCAAACGGCAAAGATATTACGGAGATCATCAAAGCAAATCTCATCAGTCTAAATTTCGACGACAAGGAGGGAAGCAAAAGCGACGAAATAAGCTTTAGCGTTAGCGGCATATACGCTAAGCCCGTATTCGGCGATAGCTTAAAGCTTTGGCTAGGATACGGGGACGATCTTTATCTTTGCGGCTCGTTTAGCGTGCAAACGGCCAGCAGGGATTATAAAAACCAAACCACCGAAGTAAGAGCCACTGCCGTAAACTTCGCAAGCCCTCAAAAGATCAAAAAGCGCAGGAGCTGGGAGAATACCACCGTATTTGAAATAGCAAGGAAGATAGCCGCCGAAAATAAGCTCGCCGTAAAAACGTCCGGACAGGATCAAAACATCGCCTCCGTCTTGCAAAACGATGCGGGAGATCTAGATTTCTTGTATGGGCTTTGCTTTGATTACGGCTTTATCATGGCCGTAAAAAACGCTACTATCGTCATAGCCGCGAAAGATGCAAAGGGAGATGAAACACAAACGTCAAATACCCCTAAAAACGAAAGCCTACCCACTTTTACTCTAAATTTAGCCGAGCTTTACTCGTTAGAGATTACGGAGGCAAACAGAAACTCTTACGGAGCGGTCATAGTAGAATGGCAAGACATAGAAGCTGGTAAAACCAAAAGTATCAAGGTAGGTAGCGGAGAGCAAACATATAAAATGCAAATAGCCCAACCAAAGAGCGACAATGAAGCCTTTAAAATGGGCGAAGCAAAGCTAAACGAATTGCAGCGCGGCGGCATAAACGGCAGGTGCTCTTTGCCCGGCGCAAATATAGTAGCGGGTGGAAAGCTTAAATTTAGCGGTATAGCGGGACTGGAAGCAAACGAATTTAGTATCAAAAGCGTAAGCCATAGATTAAGCACGGATAATTACGAAATAGAGATTGAGTTTGAGGGGTAAAACATTACGAAGCAAAGCCGCCGGCAACCCCGCCTCGTAAATACAAAGTAGCAAGGTAATATTACTAAATTTTCTTACAAGGTAGCGAAAAAATTCAAATTTGTAAGGAAAATCATGAAAACTACTAAACTAAAGGCTCCGTTTGCTTGGGTAGGCGGTAAATCAAAGTTGGCAAGCAAGATAATCCCTCTTATGCCACCACATATTAAATATGTTGAGGTATTCGGCGGTGCGCTATCGGTGTTTTATCAAAAAGAACCAAGCAAAACAGAGATAATCAATGATATTAACGGCGATCTCATAAATTTACACCGCATTATTAGGACTAGACCGCAAAGCCTAAGTGCCTATGTGAATGCTATGCTAAAAAGCCGCGAGATATTCTATGCTATAAAAGAGGGTAAGATAAAGTCTAAAAACAAGATAGAGGCTGCGGCGTTTTACTACTATCAAATAAGTTTAAGCTTTGGCGCAAAAGGGGATAATTTTGCTATGCCCAAAAACAGGAGTGCTAAAAATATATACAGGGACTTTTCTATATACTCAAGGCGTCTAAGGCGCGCTTCTATAGAAAATTTGAGTTATGAAAAGCTGATAGGACAGTATGACGGCGCCGATACCCTGTTTTACGTAGATCCGCCTTACGTAGGAACGGAAAATTATTACAAGACGGCGGATGGATTTACGACGTCTGATCATCAAAATTTGGCTCAAATTTTAAAGAGCGTCAAGGCCAAATTTATGCTTAGCTATAACGACTGCGAAATGGTGCGCGATCTTTACGCGGGCCTTAATATCAAAGAGCTTGAGGTAAGTTATAGCCTCAACAATGCAGTGGAAAGAAAAACTAGTGGCGAGCTGTTGATTATGAATTTTTAAGAAGTGGCGGTTATGCCGCCTCGCCTAGTCTTTTTAGTTCTTTGTAAAGAGTGGCCATGTATTTTTGATTTTTAACATTACAGGCTAGCTCACCACAGTTTATAGCCTTTTCACATCTTATAATCTCGCTTTTGATATCGGCTATTTTATATTCATACCTACCCTCTATCGTTATCTTGGCGTTCCAGCTCGGGCTCCATATACAAAACATTGTCCTGCTCCTAAAATCAAAATCCCGGACCTCTATGATCAACCTTTTAAGCTCGGCTCTTACCATATTATCTCCTTTATTTCTTTATAGCAGACTATAACTCTACACAGCTGTGTATGGGCTGTGGTTTGGGTATATTCCTTATAAAATATAATAAATTTTAATATTTGGACTAAAATTAGATAAATTTATTACAAAATAAAATCAAAAGGAAAATGTATGAATATGAACGAAGTTACGGAGAGATTAAAGGACATATTGGCTACCGAAGGCAAGAAAAACATTAAAGATGGCGATGTAGCCAGAGAACTGGGGATAAACCCTAACTCCTACGCCCAGATGAAATTTAGAAACACCGTACCGTATAAGCAAATAATGGATTTTTTAGTAAAACGCAAAATTTCTATCAATTTATTCTTTTACAATCAAGAGGGCAAAAGTTTGGACGAGTCCGAAAAGAGATACAAAACTCTAAGGCTGTTTAACGTTAGAGCAAGCCTCGGCGGCGGAGGCTGGAATGAAAACGAAGATTTCGACGAGGTAGTAATGGATAATAAAATATTAAATAAATTTAGTAATTGTAGCGGGCCTTATCCTGTTGATATTATACCGGCTCAAGGCGATAGTATGGAGCCCCATCTGTGCAACGGGGATTTATGCATGATAGCAAGAGGCGTACCATATAAAGACGGAAACGTATATGCGGTAAACACTCCGGAGGGGCTAGTCATCAAAGAGTGCTATAAACAAGGAGAAGAATTAATGTTAGTATCTTACAATCCTATTTATACACCTATGAGATTTTATCAATTTGAATGTCAAATAGTAGGTAGATTTGTAGGTCTACTTAGAGACATGAAGCATATAGATTAAAAGCGAACAAGAGTTTTAAAGATATTTTAAAGGGCGTTTAAAAGGACAAAATCGGCATATAAAATGAGAGTAAAAGGACATAGGTTTCTGCCTCGCTCTCATTTTATATACAAGATACTCTTATTTTAAATGCGCGCCGATAGCAACCACTGAGCCGCCAGTAGCGATAGCAGTAAATATGCTAATAAATAGCGCCATGACAAATTCCACAAGACTAATCGCACTTACAGCGCTTTCACTAACACTTGCTGCCATTAGCGAGTTTGCAAGCCCTAAGCTATACTCTAAAAACTGCTCAACCGCAATAGGGAAAAATAGCTTTGTAAGATCGGCATTTGAGAAAAATTTTGTATTTTGATCTTTGATTTTGTTTACCATGCTTCCCCTAAGATAAACTTAAAAATTTTAATATATTTAAGCCAAGATCTGCTTTTTGCAAATCCTGACTTAAAAATTTTAGTGTCTTGAAAGATAATTTGTATCGTAGTTATTGCTTAAAAAGTCTTTGTTTTCCATCATAGCGATGTGAAAATCTTTTGTTGTTTTTATGCCATTTATTATGAGCTGATCAAGAGCTACTTTCATCTTATGGATCGCCCTATTTCTATCAGTATCCCAAACTACGAGTTTGCCGATCATACTGTCGTAATACGGTGGTATAGAGTAGTCTTGATAGATATGGCTATCCATTCTTACATTGCGGCCACCTGGGCAGACATATTTTGTGATCTTGCCAGGACACGGCGTAAATGTATTTGGATCTTCAGCTGTTATCCTACACTCGATCGCATGACCTTTTAGCTCGATGCTCTCTTGTGATGGTAGTGCCTCGCCTTCAGCCACTTTTATCATAAGCTCGATGATATCAAGTCCGCTTACCATTTCGCTTACCGTGTGCTCAACTTGAAGTCTTGTATTCATCTCGATGAAGTAAAAGTCCAAATTTTTATCAACCAAAAACTCAAACGTACCAGCTCCCTCGTAGCCGATCGCTTTTGCCGCTTTTATGGCTGTTTCGTGAAGTCTCTCTCTTGTCTTTTCATCAAGCAAAATAGCTGGGCTCTCTTCGATCAGCTTCTGGTGGCGACGCTGCATAGAGCAGTCACGCTCGCCGATATGAAGTACATTGCCATGGCTGTCGCCAATTACTTGAACTTCGATGTGGCGTGGGTTTAGGATATATTTTTCCATATACATTGTACCATCGCCAAATGCGCTCATAGCTTCGCTTTCAGCTGACCAAAATGCCTTTTCTAAATCCTCTTCACGCTCAACCACGCGCATACCACGTCCGCCACCACCTGCAGCAGCCTTTAATATGACTGGATAGCCTATCTTTTTAGCTAGCTCTTTTGCTGCTTTTGTGTCAGCCACGGCGCCGTCTGAGCCAGGGATGACTGGTACGCCAGCTCTTTGCATGACCTGCTTTGCCTTGCTCTTATCGCTCATCAAAGCCATCGCAGCGACACTTGGTCCTATAAATTTGATCTTGTGATGTGAGCAAATTTCAACAAAATTTTGATTTTCACTTAAAAAGCCATAACCAGGAAAAATAGCGTCTGCTTCGCTGATCTCAGCTGCACTTATGATAGCTGGGATATTTAGATAGCTATCGCTTGAGCGCTCTTTACCGATGCAAATAGCTACGTCGGCATATTTTACGTAAAGTGCGTCTTTATCAGCGGTTGAATAGACTACAACGGCTTCTTTACCCATCTCCTTTATCGTTCGCAAAGCACGAAGAGCGATTTCGCCTCGGTTTGCGATTAAAATTCTTTTTAATTCCATTAATTTTTCTCCACGCCAAATAACGGCAATCCAAACTCAACTGGCTGTCCGTCAGAAACTAGCATCTCAGTGATCTGGCAGTCAAACTCAGCCTCGATCTCGTTCATTATCTTCATAGCCTCAATAATACCTACTACATCGCCTTTTCTCACTCTTTGGCCTACTTTTACAAATGGAGCAGCACCCGGGCTTGGAGCAGCATAGAAAGTACCTACCATAGGAGATTTTATGCTATCTTTTGGCGAGTTTGTGGCTGGTTTTACCTCTGAATTAACGACTACATTTACAGGTGCTGGAGCTGGTGCTTGTGCTGCTGGTTTAGCAGGCGCGCAATAATCTGAAAATTTTTCAAGCTCTACCTCAAAATCACCACTTTTTATTTTGATATGATTCATCTCCATATCATTAAAAAATTCGATAAGCTCTTTTATATCTTCTTTTTTCATAGAAAATTCTCCTAAATTTTTATATAAGCGTCTAATTGTAGCGAAAATTAGATAAAAATTTTTTTTATGAAGCAAAAACGAGAACTCAAAGCTACTCTTTTTTACTAAGTTATTTTTCAGTAATAATTATCTTAATACCTTTAGTATCAACTAAATTTTCATCGATGATGATCTCATCTATCTTTGCTGCTCTTATTGCGCCACTTTTTGGATTTTTTATGCTTTTTATCGCTCCGCTTGTGCTTACATCGACACTTGAATATTCAAACGCAAGACTCGTATCCATAAAAATGCAATCTTTTACGACCAAATTTCCCACGTAACAAAGTGCTTGCAAGCTCTTTATCGTGCAGTTTATGAGCGTCAGATTTTTTGAGTTCCAAGCTAGATATTCGCCTGAGATGAGGCAGTTTTGCGCGGTCACGTTTTCGCAGTTCCAAAATGCATCTTTTGAAATGAGCTTTGAGTTTGTGATATGGACATTTTTACAACCATCAAAGCAGTAGTTTCCGTCTAAATTTAGCCCATCGATCTCTAAATTTTCACTATTTGCCCCAAAGTAATCGCCCCTAGCAAAGACGTTTTTTATCCTAACGTCCATACATCCCCAAAGTGTTTCACTAGCATCTGAAAAATTTACATTTTCTAGCGAAATTTGCGAGCTTTTTCTAAAGCTTTTTGGAGCGTTGATGACCATATCTTTAAAGCTTAAATTTGTACTGTACCACATGCCAGCCCTTGCTAGAGGCTCCAAGTATCCACCATTTAGCGTGACATCGTTTGCGTACCAAAGTGGGTATTTGTAGGTAAAAACGCACTCATTTAGCTTTAAATTTGAGCTGTGTTTTAGTGGCGACTCGCCATCTTCAAAGATACAGTTTGTAAAATTTACACTTTTTGCCCCAAACATCGCACGCTCGCCAGTAAAAATTTCTGCATTTTTCTCTTGCATTTTTATCCTTTATTAATTTTTGCTGTTAAAATTATACTAATTTTCATCTAATTTAGTCGCTTTATTAAATTTACTTTAAAGACGCAAAGCGTTATAATCGCCCAAAAAAGGAGCAAAAATGGGCTTAAAGTCAGATTCTTGGATAAGAAAAATGTCGGTTGAGAAAAATATGATAGTGCCATTTGCCGAGGAGCAGGTCGGACGCGGCGTCGTTAGCTACGGCGTTTCTAGCTACGGCTACGATATCCGCGTTGGTGATGAGTTTAAAATTTTTACAAACATCGGTGGTACCGTGGTAGATCCCAAAAATTTCGACGAGAAAAACGTAGTGGATTTTAAGGGCGACGTCTGCATCGTACCGCCAAATTCTTTTGCTCTAGCGCGCACGATCGAGTACTTTAACATGCCTGATAACGTGCTAGCGATCTGCCTTGGCAAAAGCACCTACGCAAGGTGCGGCATCATCGTAAACGTCACGCCTTTTGAGCCTGGATTTAAGGGACACATCACGATAGAAATTTCAAACACGACACCACTTCCTGCGAAAATTTATGCAAATGAGGGTATCGCGCAGGTGCTATTTATCGAGGGTGATGAGCCTTGCGAAGTGACATATGCTGATAAAAATGGCAAATACCAAGCTCAAGAAGGCATCACACTACCAAGAATTTTGAAGTAATCTTTATGCCTTTGCAACCTTGCAAAGGCTAAATTTAAACGCTACTTTTATAATTTCCTCTAAACATTAATTAAAATTTGACGAAATAGAATCTAGAAAGATAAAAAAATTTTTAATAAATTTTAAAATTTTGGCATAGCTTTTGCTTAAATTTTTATAAAATACAATTTAGATTTAGCTATTTATACCCCAAAAAATAGTTAGTAAAGGGCGCAATAATGTTTAATGATAAATCAATACTAATCACCGGCGGAACAGGAAGTTTTGGTAAAAAATACACCGAAATTTTGTTAAAAAAATACAATCCAAGAAGGCTAGTTATCTACTCACGCGACGAGCTAAAGCAATACGAAATGGCTCAAGTCTTTAAAGATAAAGCGATGCGTTTTTTCATCGGCGATGTGAGGGACTATAAGCGCTTAAGAACCGCGATGAATGGCATAGACTACGTCATCCACGCAGCTGCGATGAAACATGTGCCAATCGCAGAATACAACCCAATGGAGTGCATCAAAACAAACATTGACGGCGCTCAAAACGTCATCGACGCCTCTTTGGAGTGTGGCGTTAGCAAGGTGATCGCTCTCTCAACCGACAAAGCTTGCAACCCTGTAAATTT
This sequence comes from Campylobacter concisus, assembly GCF_002914005.1. Classification (GTDB taxonomy): domain Bacteria; phylum Campylobacterota; class Campylobacteria; order Campylobacterales; family Campylobacteraceae; genus Campylobacter_A; species Campylobacter_A concisus_N. The sequence goes on from NZ_POZU01000022.1 coordinate 13,975, forward strand.
GTATGGAGCTACAAAGCTAGCCAGTGACAAGCTCTTTGTTGCTGCAAATAACATCGTTGGAGACAAAAAAACAAGATTTAGTGTCGTAAGATATGGAAATGTCGTTGGTTCTCGTGGTTCAGTCGTGCCGCTCTTTAAAAAGCTGATCGCACAAGGAGAAAAAGAGCTTCCTATCACGCATGAGAAGATGACTAGGTTTTGGATCACGCTTGAACAAGGCGTAAATTTCGTCCTTAAAAACTTTGAGAGGATGAAAGGCGGCGAAATTTTCATACCAAAGATCCCATCAATGACGATGATAGATCTTGCAAAAGCCATTGCGCCAGAGCTTGGCGTAAAGATCATAGGCATTCGTCCAGGTGAGAAGATGCATGAGATGATGATCTCAAGAGATGATGCACATCTTACATACGAATTTGATGATTACTACGTTATTAGTCCGTCTATTCAGTTTTTAACAACGCAAGATTTCTCGACAAATGCTCTTCATCAAAAGGGCAAACCAGTTAGCGAGGACTTTGAATATAGCTCAAATACAAATAAAATTTGGCTCGATAGAGCAGGTCTTCTTGAGATGATAGGAGATGCTAAATGATCCCTTACAGCCGCCAGCAGATCACAGAAGAGGACATAAAGGCAGTCACTGATGCCTTAAAAGATGACATCTTAACAGGTGGCCAAAAGGTCAGTAAATTTGAAGAAGAGCTAGCAAAGTATGTTGGCGTAAAACATGTTGTCGTCATGAACTCCGCCACTTCGGCCCTTCACGTAGCCTATCTTAGCCTCGGAGTGAAGGACGGCGATGAGGTGATCACGACACCTATCACCTTTGCAGCCACTGCAAATGCGGCTTTAATGGCAGGAGCGCAGGTCAAATTTTGCGACGTAAAAGCAAATGGCAACATCGATGAAGAGAAAATTCCAGCTCTAATCACGCCAAAAACAAAGGTGATAACGGCAGTCGACTACGGCGGCAATCCAGTGGAGCTAGATAAGATCATAAATGTAGCCAAAAAACACGGCATAAAAGTGATAGACGACGCCTCTCATGCCCTTGGTAGCGTACAAAACGGCGTAAAAGTGGGTGTTAAGGCTGATATTAGCATATTTAGCTTTCATCCGGTAAAGCCTATCACCACGCTTGAAGGCGGTGCGCTTGCTACAAACGACGACGAGCTAGCAAGACTTGCAAGGCTATATAGAAGCCACGGCATCACCAAAACAAAGCTTTGGGATAGCGACATGAGCCTGCTTGGATACAACTACAGGATCACAGACGTAGCCTGCGCTTTGGGGCTTAGCCAGCTAAAAAGGCTGGACAGCTTTATCGCTAAAAGAAATGAGATAGCTAAATTTTATGATGAGAATTTTAGCGGGTGTGAATATTTTAGAACGATAAATATCTCAGCAAATACAACTAGCTCAAGGCACCTATATCCAGTGCTTTTGGATGAGAAATTTTGGGATAAAAAAGAGCAAATTTTTGAAGCACTCTTGCAAAAGGGCGTTGGCGTGCAGGTGCATTACAAACCAACATATAAATTTAGCTTTTATAAAGCGCTTCTTGGTGAAATTTCACTGCCAAATGCGGAGAAATTTTACAGCGCCGAGCTTAGCTTGCCGTGCCACCATGGCATGAGTGTGGATGATGCTAAATTTGTTGCAAGCACGCTTTTTGAAGTACTAAAAAGCTTTAGTGAGCAAAAATGATCTGTATAATACCAGCAAGAGGCGGCAGTAAGAGGATACCTGGCAAAAATATCAAAGACTTTTTAGGTAAGCCCTTAATCGCATATAGCATCGAGGCTGCGCTAAATTCTAAAGTTTTTAACGAAGTAATAGTAAGCACCGATGACGAAATGATCGCAAATGTGGCTAGAGAATTTGGAGCTTGCGTGCCATTTTTTAGAGATGCGAGTTTAAGCGATGACTACGCGACAAGCACTGACGTGATAAAAGATGCGATAAGGCGCGTAAATTCTAGCTTTAGTGATGTCTGCTGCCTCTATGCCACAGCACCGCTTATAACGGCTGAAATTTTAAAAGAGGCCGCAGCCCTGTTTAAAAAGCAGGAGTGTAAATTTTTATTTTCAGCGACTGCGTTTGATTTCCCTATACAAAGGGCGATAAAACTTGACGAAAACGCTAGAGTTAGCATGTTTTATCCGCAGTTTGAAAAGACACGCTCACAAGATCTTGAGCCTGCGTTTCATGACGCTGGGGCATTTTATTTTGGCAAAAAAGAGGCTTGGCTGGAGTGCAGTGCTTTGTTTGCGCCACACTCAAAGGCGTATTTGCTGCCAAGAAATTTAGTCTGTGACATCGATACGCTAGAGGATTTTGAGTTTGCTAAAAAGCTTTATTTGGTAAATACTGGAAAGATCTGATTGAAAGAATTTAAAGGACTCCCCCTGCTAAAAACGCTCGTGCGCGCTGATAGTAGCAGCAAGATAGGGCATGGGCACATCAGGCGAGATCTTTTGCTTGCTAAAAAATTTAACGACATCTCATTTGCGTCTTTGAGGCTAGATGGTGACATTTTTGATGAGATAAACTACCCCAAATTTACTCTAAGAAGTGGCGAGATAGATGAGCTTTGCGAGCTTATAAAAGATAATAAATTTGAACTTCTCATCATCGACCACTACGGCTTTAGCTTTGAAGACGAAAGAGCTATAAAAGAAAAAACCGGCGTTAAAATTTTATCATTTGACGACACTTACGAGAAACATTGCTCAGACTACATTTTAAACGTAAATTTATATGCGCAAAAGGCAAGATATGAGGGGCTGGTAGAAAAAAGCTGCGAGGTATTTTGCGGAAGCGAGTTTTTACTAGTTAGGGATGAATTTTATGAAGAAGTGCAGGTAAAAAGGGAGAAAATTTATGACTACACTATCATTCTTGGAGGCACTGATATCTCAGGGCTAAGTGCAAAAATTTCAGAAAAACTGCTCCTTAAAAACCTAAAAACAGCTGTCATAACAACTAGTGGAAATAAAAATTTAGCCGTGCTAAAAGAAATACACAACAAAAACAAAAATTTTAGCCTTTTTATAGATAGTAAAAACGTAGCAAGGCTGATGAACGAAGCCAAAATGCTCATCATAACAGCAAGCTCGCTTGTAAATGAAGCTTGTGTTTTGGGAGCTAAATTTAAAGCCATTTGCGTAGCGGATAATCAAATAGAGATCTTTGCCTGGCTAAAAGAAAATGGGTATGAAGCTTACTGGGGAGATGAAATTTGCTTGAGCTTATAAATTTTACCTCACTTAATGACGAGCAAAAGCTGATGATCTTAAAGTGGCGAAACGACGAGCGTATAGCTAAATTTATGAAAAATAAAAGCGTTGGCAAAGAGGAGCATTTTGCTTTTTTAGAGAGATTAAAGAGCATTCAAGATAAGATCTATTTTCTAGTAAAGGACGAGAGTGAATTTATCGGAGTGGTAAGCTTTGTTGATATAACGAAAGAAAGTTGTGAATTTGGCGTTTATAAAAATCCGGAGCTAAGAGGCGTAGGTAAAAAGCTGCTTGATCTCATAAAAAACTACGCTTTTTTTACATTAAAAGTTGGCTCGCTAAAGGCAAAAGCTTATAATAACAACGAAAAAGCGCTCGCACTTTATGAAAATTTCGGCTTTAGGGTCTACGCAAAAGATGACGAATTTAGCTATCTTGAGCTTAAAAATAAAACGGACTAACGGATGAAAATAGGAAATTTTGATATAGACAAAAAGGTCTTTATAATAGCAGAGCTCTCTGCTAATCACAGTGGTAGCCTAAAAACGGCGATAGACACGATAAAGGCGGCTAAGCGCGCTGGAGCTGACGCGATAAAGCTTCAGACATATACACCTGATAGTTTGACTCTAAATTCGCGCCTAGACGACTTCGTCATAAAAGGTGGACTTTGGGATGGAAGAAATTTATACGAGCTTTACCAAGAGGCGCTAACGCCAAAAGAGTGGCACGCCGAGCTTTTTAAAGTAGCAAAAGAAGAAGGACTTGCCTGCTTTTCAAGTCCATTTTGCAAGGATGATGCCAACTTTTTAGAGCAGTTTAACCCACCAGCTTATAAGATCGCAAGCTTTGAGGTAACGGATTATGATTTTGTAGAATTTGTAGCCAAAAAAGGCAAGCCCATCATCATCTCAACTGGCATAGCCTATGAAGAAGAGATAAGAGATGTGGTGCAAATTTGTAAAAATGCAGGTAATAGCGATATTGCCCTTTTAAAATGCACTTCAAGCTACCCAGCACCGCTAAATGGTATGAATTTGCAAACGATAGCTGATATGAGAAAGGAATTTGGCGTAGAGGTCGGCTTTTCAGATCATACATTAGGCGTGACAGCTCCAGTTGTTGCGATTAGTTTGGGTGCTAGGATAATTGAAAAGCATTTTATACTTGATAAAAGCGTAAAAAGCGTTGATAGCGCATTTAGTCTTGATGAGAGCGAATTTGCTCTTATGACAAAGTGTGTCAGAGAGGCTGAGGAGATTTTGGGCAAGGCAACCTACGAGCTAGACGAAAAAGCGGTTTTAAACAGGAGATTTTCACGTTCACTTTATGCGAGTGCAGATATAAAAAAAGGTGAAATTTTTAGCGAGCAAAATATAAGGAGCGTGCGTCCGGGGTACGGCCTGCACCCTAAATTTTTAAAAGAGCTGATCGGCAAAAAAGCAAAAAGAGATATAAAATTTAGCGAGAGATTAACAAAGGAGGATTTGATATGAACAATAAAAACGATAAGGCATCCAATAAAAAGGCAAAACTATCTAAAGATAATGTATCAAATATCCAAAATCCTATCTTTCAAAAAAACCTTCAAGCACTATTTCAACAAGATGAAATTCTAGCAGCAAGGCTTTGGTCTATTGCTGGAAATGAAGACTATGAAATTTTTATAGGAAAAGATCCGATTGATATAAATTTAATAAACAAGCATACTTTTAAATATATCTATGAAAATCCTGGAGCAGACATTTTAAAGCTGCTTGAAGATATAGAAAGTGACTATAAACGTTATCCGATACTATTTTTTTATGGACTGGGCAATGGCGTACTCTATAAAGCATTAGCAAAAAATGAAACGCATCAAAAAATCGTAGTCATAGAGCCAGAGATCGAGATCATATATCTTGTTTTAAATGTTATTGATCTATCAAGCGAACTAGAAAGTGGGCAGATAATACTTTTTTATTCAAAATTTGCAACCTATACACATTTTTATTATTTGGTTACGGAAGCTAAACTAAACTCATATGCAAAAACCTATGATAATCTTATGATCCATATGCCCTTTTATGATCAGTTTGAAGAGGACTACATAAGAATAAATAAAGAGATTACAAGAGCATTTTCTCAAATAGTAGTTGCTCACGGCAATAGCATAGACGATCTTTTATTAGGCACAAGACAAAATTGTGAAAATTTAGTGCCTATGATCAGCAATTATTGCTACACAAGTCTTGTTAAAAAAAGATATGGTCTTATGGATACAGCTATAATTGTATCAACTGGCCCAAGCCTAGATAAACAGCTTAATACGCTTAAAAAATTTGCTCCATATGTTAGCATTATAAGTGTTGATGCCTCTTATCCAATCCTTGCAAGGCATGATATCAAGCCTGATTATGTGATGTCAATTGAAAGAATAGAACCAACCTCTAGTTTTTTTGAAAAAAAACATCCAAATATTGATGACAATATACACTTTATTGTTGCCTCAGTTACACACAAGCAAACTATTAAAAATATCTTGCCAAGAAAACTAGTGCTAACCATGAGACCTCAACAAGAGGAGTATATGTTTGGTCTAAAAAGATATGGATATTTGGGTGTGGGACATAGTTGTGCAAACATGGCCTACCAGCTAGCCTATGTCTTAGGACATAAAAATATCGTTTTCATAGGACAGGATCTAGCATTTAGTAAAGATGGGGCGAGCCATGCAAAAGGTCACGCTTTTGCACAAGCGGATGAAAATTTATATGTTAAAGCTTATGGCGGAGAGGGAGAGGTTAAAACAACATATGTTTGGACTCTATTTAAAAATCAGTTTGAAAATGATATCGCCCAATCAAGCTTAGAGAATATAAAATCATATAACTGTACCGAAGGTGGTGCTAGAATAGAAGGAACTATAGAAAGGCCGTTTTTAGAAGTAATGCATGAGCTTTGCAAAGGCAAAGAGATTAAAAAACTGCCTAATATAAAAAAAGATAGTGAAACGACGGTAAATAAAAACCTTTTAAAAGCTTATAAAGTCATACTTGCAAAAATAAAAGCTCAAAGTGAAGTCAAACAACAAATAGAAAAAGTCTTTTTGGAAGTAGTGCCTAGTATAGATA
>NZ_POZU01000023.1:0-23392 GCF_002914005.1 Campylobacter concisus
AAAGCAAATCCTATAGAATTGATATATTTTAGTAAATTCTCATCATTTAAATTTGTTTTTTGATTAGTTAATTTTATTAAAGAATTTAAAGGATTTTCTCTCTTTGACAAGATATCAAGCTCTTCTATAACCTCTTTTTTTGTGCTAAATTCATTTGGCTCTATTTCTCTTAAAATTTGGCTCCACTTATCAGCATAATTTTGCAAATAAAGCTCTATTACGGCAATGCTTAGCTCTTTCTTATCATTTGAGCTAATATCCTTTAAAGAAGAATTTGTCTCCATTAGCCAAGATTCTATTCCAGCTGTTTGATCTATGTTTGAGCTAAGCTTTGATAAGAAATCTCTTAAATTTTCTTTTGTATAAATTTTATTAAATGGCTTAAATGCTTCTTTTTCTTGGACTACTGTGTATAAATTTTCTACATCCTTTTTAATATCATAAAAAGATTTATCGTCTTTGAATGATATGAACTCAAGTATGTAGTAGAGTCTTTGTGCTCTTTGAACAGGTGATAGTCTCGTATTTGCTATACTTTGAGCAACTGTATCTGCGGTTATATTTAAATTTTCTGCCTTTAAGATAGCCTCAATATGAGATAAAAATTCATCTTTTGCAACGCCATATTTTTCAAATTTATCCCAGTTTGTACTAATCCAAATTTTAAATAAATCCACATTTGTGTAATCTTTGTCAAAGAGCGAATCATACATATAAAATGCTTTTATTAGCTTATCTGGATCGCTTTCATTTTTTAGTATATTTTCCATTTCAGTTAAAACTGTATTTTTAAAAAAATCAGCATTCAAATCATAGTAAAGCGCTTTAACTGGAGTGAAGCCTTTATACGAAGTATCTAGTGTTATATACTCAAATTTAGTATCACCGCTAAAGATTCTTGGATAGTCATTTAGACTTTGTTTTAGTAAATTTAGAAGCTCAATCTTTTGTGTTGGAGAGAGATCCTTGTATTTTTTACCATCAAGGTATGAAGAAATTTTATTTGCATTATTTATAGCATTTTGCTCTTTTATGTTTTTGGTATCTAGAATAAAACTAGCGCCCAAATATACTCCGGCACAAAGTATGGCTACTAAAACAAAATTTGCAAATTTTGTAAATCTATTTTGAGCACCAAATTTATTTAAGTTGGCTTTAAAAGCTATCTCTTTTAAAAATGACTTTACAAAATAGCTTTGTTTGCTATAGTTATTTACTGCTCTTAAAAGTGGTTTTTTGATGTTATATCTATCGCAAATAGTGTTTGTAAGGTAGTTTATAGGTATATTTTCTTGATAAGCACTGACGAAATAAATTCCATTTATGGTTGAGCTATTTTTAAGTGCATTTTGAGAGCTTAGCTTTGTTACAAAATCTTTCACTAAAGCAAAAAAATTATCAAGTTGTTTTAAAAAGAGATATGAACGTTTTTTATCTTCCAATAAATGCGAAATCGAGTTCTTACTCATGAGATGTTTAAATAGTGACTCGCTTAGGTTTTTTAGTTCAGTTTCTAGTGATTGTTTTGAGAAATTTGGATCTAAGTTTATTCCTAGAGCTTTATTTGCCACATCTTCATTGAAAAGCCTGAAATAATCTCCCATACCATCTATTAAGTCAAGTTTGCTAAAAACAATATAAATAGGGAATTTAATATTTAGATGTTTCTCACAATCATTAACCCTTTTTATCATATATCTAATTAATTCATCAAAATATTCTTGCGTGCCTTCGAGGAATTTTTTAGTATCTATGATTAAAACCGCGCCACTTAATCTAGCGTTAAAATCATTTCGTTTTAAAAAGTGTAAAAATTCACTCCAGATACTTTTTTTAAGCAAGTAATCCCTATTTTTATCCACATCATCTTCAGGAAGCTCTTCAGTAGCTGTTGGCTGGTACAAGCTCTCTTGTGCAAAATGTATACCCTCAGTATCTAAAAGTGTACCAAATTTTGAAATATAAAGATTAAAGTTTGTCGTACTTTTATGTATTTTTTTAGAAGTATCTAAACTATCAGATAGCGGAAATTCGATATTTGAGTAGTTTATAAATGCGCTCTTTCCAGCACCTTCGTTACCCATTATCATTATTAAAGGTAATTTTTTGAAATTTATATCTTTTTTCCATGTTGTTTTGGCATCTTTCAAAGAAAGCATAAAATTTCTTTTTGCCTTACCAAAACTATCCATAGACTCTTTTTTGATCTCTTTTAGCTTATTATTTTTTTCATCTTTTTGAGATGCTAAATAGTGCATTAATGGTTTGATTAAAACAAAAAATAAAATAACTACCCAAAATGCAATTAATATAGTGACTCTTGAACTTATGCTAGCAAAGCTATATACATCATTAAAAGCTATAAGTGGAGCATAAAGCCAAAATAAGATACTTAATGCAATAGAAGCTACCAAAATGGTGCTGTGTTTAAATCTAAAAAAGACAAAAAATCTTCTTAGGTAATCGATAAATGCCATTGATGCACATCCTTTTACAAATAAATATATTTCTTTAATGTAATAATAACAAATATTTTAGATTTTATATCTAAAAATTTAAGAGCAAAGCCTAAATTTTATAAAATTTGACATATTTTTATTACTTTTAAGCCTTGCACCAAGGCCTATTTTACTATAACTTTCATCCATTCCAAGCTTTAATTGCATCTTTGGAGAATAGTTTATTTTTATGTATAAATCGGCAACAAATTCATTGTTTGTAAAAAAGATAAGAGTATCTTGAAGCTCTTTAAATTTTTTTCTTTTTGGAAAAAAATCAATAGCTTCTTCATAATCTATGCCATTTATATAAACTGCTATTTTAGTTTGTTTCTCAAAAAGCTTTTTACCAAGTATAAAATTTCTACCCAGAGTCCTATTTTTGATACCAAGCGAATTTAAATTTGAAGGAGATATAAAAATTTGATTTGGTAAATTTTCCAGCAAAAATAGTTTATTTTTTAAATTAAAATGACGCTGCAAAGCAAACTCAATCTCTCTTTTAGGCCTTCTTTGGCTAATAATAAGCGGAGAAAATGGTAAGAATTTTTTTGCTAATTTTTTATTACTTATGTTTAATATATCCAATAAAATCTTTGAAATTTTATCATCAAGCTCTTTTTCAAAGGATCTTGCATAATTTTTTAGACTAATGCTATCAAAGAAAAGCCAAAGCAAGTAATTGTCAAAAAAGTCAAAAAATTTCTCGAAATTATTATCGCTACTCTTTGAAATCTTCTCCAAGATATAGCTTGTAAGATGCGAGCCACTTCCCAAAAGACCCATAAAATTTACGACAATTTTTACTGCTTCCTCTTTATTTAAGCTCTCAAGCTCATTAATCGGATAAGCAAAACTTGGGCTATTTTTTAAAAAAATATCTCTTCTATCGTGGTGCTTTAGGCAGTTTTTTACTAACTTAAAAAAAGAAGCTTGATTTAGTTCTTTGTTCATATTAATTTTTTTGTACCACCTAAAAAGTCATAATTAAGCAAAATTTTGCTCTTTATACACTTTATTTTGAGCTCACAAAATGAATTAATTGATACAAATTTTGATAAAAATTTAGCCAAATTTATACCTAAAGCATAGACATTTCCGATACTCTCAAATTCACTTTCATCTATATAGAATATGCAAAGTAACCCTCTTTTTGCAAAGCCTTGATCAACTCTATAAATTTGCTTTGTTTTTATATCATAAAGCGAGTTTGCAAATTTTTTAAAAAACTCATCATCTGGCGCGCTAAAGGTATTAAGAAGTGCTAGAAAAGAGCCCTTCTCTAGTATACTTTGATAGCTAAAAGATAATATGCTAACTAGTTTCCAAAGAAGATTTCCATCTATTTTTACTCGCTTTACACTAGTTGGAATGGTTAAATTTTTAGTTGTTACGCCTTGATGGGATAACACTCTATCTATCTCACCAAGTCTTAGCTTACAAGGCAAATCACCATTGCAACAAAGTGCATCTATACTGATGGTTTGATCTTTAGAGTCACTTTTAAAAAAGGAAATTTCTTTATAAGAGTTTAGTTTTATATCTGTTTTATTGCTGACAAAATAATAATCTTTTGCTCGCTCATCATTTAAAAATTCAAATCTCTCAAAACTTTTATAGTTTTTTAATATCCTTTTTTCATTATTACTGCCATGAGCGACCACCTTATTGATTGAAACGATTTCATAAGCATCGATATTTGAGCGATCTAGAAAAATTCTATATTCGCTTCGCCTATTGTTATTCAAAATAGGCTCGGCACTCATTGCAAATAAATTTATTGCAGGCGTAGCAAAAAGAGAAAAATACTCTAGCCTTGGCACATATCCACTTGGCATATCTTTTGAAAATATGAATTTAATATTAAAGCTTTTTGCGGAAAAATTTTTAAGAAAGCTAAGGCCGTTTAATCGCATAAAATTTAACTTTGAAGGAAAAAATGATAGCTCTTTTAAAAGCTCAAATGCTTCAAATCCAAACTCATCACTCTTTATCAAACGCTCATCAAACTCATCTAAACTAAGTTTATCAGGGCTTAACTTTATCTCTTGATCGCTATCTTCAAAACTTATTGTAATAAATTTCAAGTAATTTTTTAGCCACATCAAAAGAGTTGAAGAGAAGTAAACATTATCTCCAAGATATAAATTTAAAAAGTCTATATCAAGTTCTTTAGTGCTAAGCTCGTCCTTTGTAACGCTTATATTTAAGTTTAGAAGATAATCACTCTTATTGTTTGACATAAAAGCTTTTGCTATCTTTAATGGAAGCAAATTTATGTCAAAGATTGTTTGAAATTTGCACGTTATGCCATTGATCTGCTTTGACTCAACTATACTTCCTTTTGGTATAAATTCTTTTGTCCCAGAGAAGTCATCTCTTAAGGTAAATTCTTGCATACAAACTGATGGAAAAGGATTTGTATAGCTTGGCATTAAGATATTTACCAAAGACTCAGCGATTAGTGGGATATTTTCATCTAGTTCTTGCCTGATCCTAGATGTTAAAATAGCCATATTTTCTATTATGCTCTCAACATCAGGATCTTTGCTTTTAGTATCTAAAAAGGGTGCTACTTTTGGAAAATTTTTAATAAAAAGGGCTCTTGTTTCATCAAGATATGCTATCTCTTTTTGAAAATAAGCTAGATTATTTTCATTATAATCCATTATAAAATCTCACAATATCTATTGTTTTTAAAAATAACTTTTAACAAATACTCTTTGAAATTATCGTTTTTATGCTTGTAGTTTATATTAAAGATGATACGCCAAGGCTTTAGTGAGTCATCGTATCCGATAGATGTTACTTCTATTCTATTCTCATTTGAGCTGATTAGTTCATATATCGCCATGCCAAGTTTATGACCAAGCTCATTTATTTCAACACCCATCGACCAAAGATCAATAATGCTATCATTTAATCGGCCGTAGTTACCAAGTCTAGAGTTTAAAATGGTATCAATGTGATCTTTTATGTCGCTGTCTAGATCTTTAAAATATGGACGTAGTTTTGATTCATCACTAAATTCATATAAAATTTTATCTATCAGCGACATAGCAAGCTTACTCTTTGTCTAGTTTTCCGACTAAAGAAAGCTCGAAATTTGCTCCCATAAATTTAAAGTGAGGTCTAGCCAAAAGCTCTATTTTATACCATCCAGGCTCGCCGGCTATATCACTGACGATTACTTTTGCACTTCTAAATGGTCTTCTACTTCTAACATCTGCTGGTGGATTTTCCTGATCTGAGATGTATTGTCTTAGCCATTCATTTAAGCCGCGCTCAACATCGCTACGCTCTTTCCATGTACCTATCTCTTCTCTTTGAAGCACTTTTAGATAATGAGCCAAACGAGAAATCAAGAACACATAAGGTAGTTGAGTTCCGAGCCTAAAATTTGTCTCAGCAGCTTTACCTTCTGGAGTATTTGGGAAAATCTTAGGCTTTAACGCAGAGTTTGCAGAGAAAAATGCAGCGTTATTGCTATCTCTTCTTAAAGTAAGAGCAATAAATCCATTTTCTGAAAGTTCAAATTCTCTTCTATCTGTGATCAAAACTTCGGTTGGAATTTTTGTTTGGACACTTCCATAATTTTCGTAAGTGTAAGTTGGAAGATCTTTTACAGCACCGCCACCTTTTGGCCCAATGATATTGCCGCACCATCTATAATCAGCAAAACTATCTGTAAGCCTTGTAGCAAACGCATAAGCTCCATTGCCCCAAAGCATATCATCGTGATTATTTACAGTTTCTCTATAATTAAAGCTCTTTATAGGATTATCTTCTGGCACATAAGGAGATCTTGTAAGAAATCTATTTACCATACATCCTGTGTATTTTGCATCTTCATTTTCTCTAAAAGTTCTCCATCTTGTATATTGTGGGCCTTCTAGCATGCTTTTTAGATCTTTTATATTTTCAAGCTCACCAAAATTATCAAGTCCGAAAAATTTAGCAGAAAGAGATGTGAGAAGCGGTGAATGGCTCATTGCAGCAATTGATGACATTTTATTTAAAAAAGTCATATCTTGATTTGATTTATCTAGCTCATAATCAGCCACTATCGCACCAACTGGCTCACCACCAAATTGTCCATATTCAGCTGAATAAATTTGTTTATAAAGTGTACTTTGAGTTATATCTAGGTTGTTTTCAAAATCATCTAAAATTTCTTCTTTTGTGGCGTCTAAAAGATCAATTTTTACATTTTCATTAAAATTTGTTCTCTCAACCAAAAACCTAATTCCACGCCAAGTTGATTCTAGCTCTTGAAAAGATTTATTGTGCAAAATTTCATCCATTTGAGCAGATAAAAGGGTATCAATGTGAGCTATCATCTCATCAAGTGCGAGCTTATTTATTTTATCTTCAGCATTATTTGTTGTGATTATATTTGAAATAAACTCAGCAACTCCTTGCTTTACAACGCTATAACTCTCGTCATCTTTTGAATATTTACTCCTTTGCATTATGCTTTCAATGATAGGAGTTTTAACTTTAGTTTCAGACATTTTTATTCCTTATCTTGTTCGTCTTTAATCTCTAAAAGAAGTTGTTTTCTACTATCTTCATCTTTTATAGCTTCTAAAACCGCTTTTCTAAAATCAGGCATATTGCCCATAGGACCTTTTAATGCAACTAAAGCTTTTCTAAGCTGCAAAAGTTTTTTTAGCTCAGGAATTTGATTTATAATATTATCTGGATTAAAATCATGGATGCTTTCAAAATCAAGATCAACATTTAAGTCTTCATTATTAGAATTTAGCTTATTTTTTACAGAGAAATTTGTATGAATATCTAAGCTTTTCATGACCTGATCAAAGTTTATTTTATTGATAGAAATCACTTCACGATCTTCAAGTGGAGTTTGGTTTTCACCAGTTAAATTTGCAACTACCATAAGTTTTAATGGAAGCTCTACATCGGCCTCTTGGTCATTTGTCTTAGTTTTATAAACTATATTTATGCGTTCTTTTGGTGGGATTAGATTGTCTGCCATAGTAACATCCTTTTTTCGTAAATGATTTAAGAATTATATTTAAATAAAATTAAAGGTGATTTAAAAAAACATATTTTATCACACAAATGTTTTTGCCTTTATATATATGTCTGATAAATAATCTTTAAGCTCGGTATTCTCTATGAAATTAACTATTTGTACATAGGTAGCTTTTGCATTATTATTCATACCTTGAGCAGTAAAAATTTTTGATAATTCAAGCATAAAATTAAGCTCGTTTTGAGCACTTGAAGCATGCTTGCTTTTATCTAGTTCTTTTATTAGATCTTCAAAACTCATATCTTTTTTACTATCACTACTGGAAGTAAATTCCAAAGAATTACTTTTAATAAAAAATTTATTTATCTCTTCACTAAAAAAAGATTCTCCGCTTTGAAATTTGAGCTTTTTTATATCTGGAAATTTATCAACAAAATTTAAAACCATATCGCAAACAAAATCGCTTTGCCTTGCAAGCCCAGCACTATTTAAAAACTCGCAAAATATCTTAATGCCTTCTATCCAAAATGGGTTAAGTGCTAAATTTCTTATAAATTTTTCTAAGTTGTCAAGATTTAGTTCGTTACTTTTTTTAAAAAGCATAATTAGATTTTCATCAGGATAACGTATCTGTGTTATTTGATCGCTACTTGATGGAAGCGCCTTTATTCTGCCCCACATTGCTTCAAAAATTAAAGTATAAGCGGTAAAATTTTTAATATCACTCTTTAAAAGCATTAGTGATAAATTTATAAAATATTCTCTAAATTCTCTATCATTAAATATACTAATGTCATTGCTGCTAAATGAAACGTTTTGATGGTAAGTTGGCTCAGTTTTAGTAATGACTTTTGGCTCTTTAGCTTTTAAAATTTCTTCTTTTTTTTCTTCTATATAAAGCGTATCAAAATGTGTACCAAGCTCTTGCGAAAGCTCAGGCACAAGATCATTAAAAGCTTTTGCGTCAGCTTGATCCAAAGCCTTATCATTAGCTTGCGTAAAAAGCTCTATTGTTTGAGCTATTATCTTTTTTTTAGCAGGTAGTTGTTTTTCATTTTTTGCAAGCGAATTTGGCTCTTTTTTTAAAATAGATAGAAAAAAGGCAAAGGCTTTTATAAGTGTCTTAAAAGCCTCTTTGTCATTTAAATTTATAGCAGAAATCGCTAAGAAATTTAAAAGCTTAGCATCAAGGCTAAACTCACTTAGGGCTTTTAAAGATGAGCTAAATACATAATCCCACTTTATGCTATCATGCATCAAAGTTTTATACTTTGACATTTCATCAGTTAAACTAATATAAAGCTCATTCTCTAAAAAATCTTCATTAAATTTATTACAAAAATTATCTTGCACTTACTTGTTATCCATAAAATTCTCTATCTTATTATTTAGGACACTATCGTTTCTGATATTGTTTTGATCCATAGAATATGTACTATATAAAAATGCAGCTGCGATCATAGCAATGGCTAGCAAAATGAAATAAAATTTTAAGCGCTTTAGAGAAAATACCTCAAGAAAGCTTTTCTTTGTCTGTTTTAAGTAGCTCTTTTCAAATACATTTTCATCGGCCTTTATGAGCGGAGAAACGGCCGCAGCTATATTTTCACAAAGATAAGAGATTTTTTCATTGCAATCTTCTTGGGTTTCATATTTTCCCTTATAGCCAAGCACCAAACAAGCATATATAAATTCCAAGAAATCTTTATTTTTGCCAACATTTTCAAACCACTTATCCATAATGCCAAAGAATTTATTTCCACCTAGATTTTCATTAAAAAATCTTGTTGTCAGTGTATTATTAGCCCAAAAGCTGTTCATAAAAATTTCATTTTTTAGCAAGCTCTCATCTATAAAAACACAAAGGCAATATCTAAGTCTAATAATATCGTCTTCCTCGTAAATGCCTAGATTTGATATTTTTGAAGTAGTGCTTAAGATATCATTTATCAATTTTTCACGTAAATTTGCCATTTCACTTTGTGAAAAATTTTGTAATTTTGAAACCCTATTTGCCAAAAGAAGCAATGGCAGCACGTGATCTAGTGCAAGATTTGTGCCAAGACCCAAAAGATTTGTTTGACTTAAAACTGAGGTTTCATTTTGATTTTCGTTCATTTTTATCCTTATAATAAAGCCCACATTTTAATGTCAGCATTTGGTAAATTTGCCGTTATATAAACGCTAATCACATTTTGATTTGCAAAGCTTTTAAAAATTTCATCTTTTTTGTCTATCTTATAATAGATATAATCGTTTAACTTTGGTAAAGTGCTAGGAACAACAGAAATTTGCTCTACGTTTATACCCCTTAGCTGTGAAGAAACTATGCCTTTTATATTTGATTGAGTATGGATTTTGCATTGCTCTTTGAAATTTTTAAGAAGATACTCATTTTTTGTATCACTGTGAATAGCAAAATAAATTTCTGAGTTTTCAATAATGCTTGGATTATCAAAAATACAGTCATAAAAGCCGTGATTGTTTTTAACAATTTGTGCCATTATATATTTTGGAGATAAGATATGTGAGAATAAAAGTCTTAGATTATTTATCAAAGGCACAAAAGTTTGAGTTAGATTATTGTGATCGTATGCTATAAATTCACTAAAACTATTATCGTGACTAAGCGCCAACAGATCAGCCTGGAAATCAACTAATTTTTCATAGAAATACTCTGGGTGAAATTTATCTTTCTTTAACAAATAAGAGAATATTAAATACCATTTTTTTAGCATATTTAGTGTTAAATACGTTGAAAAATCAAGTCTATTTTTAGCTTGGTCAACACCTCCTAACAACCCAAAATAACTCTCTTGATGTTGCTTTGTAGCAAAACTAAGTTCCTCTATAAAATTTGTTATGAAGGTGTTTTTACTGATGTCAATACAAGTTGGAATAAATTTTTCGTCAAGTGTTATTTGCTTATTTAGGTCTATATTTTTTATTTTACAAATTGGTATGCTAAGCTCGTAAGGCATCTTTGAGCCAAATACTCCAAGAGATGATCTTTGGCTTGCTAGGATTAGATTTTCTTTATCTTGTATAAAGGCAGAAGATAGTTCAAAATCATCTTTATCATCTAGCTCGTTTAATATATCGTTGCTAGCTTCATCATGCACTCTTGAGCTGATAAGTGCTTGCTTGGCTGTAAATTTTAGGTTTGGTAAATTATTTTGCAAGCTAATATCGACCAAACCTGAGCTAATAGGTAGTTTTAACACTACAATGGCTGAGTTTAGCTCACTTGGGCTTATCTCAAGTGGTTCTGGTAATTCATCTTGATCTGGCGCGTTAAAAATCGTACCATCTTGAGAGATACAAGAAATTTTAGTTAGCCCTATTTTGCCTTGAAGCAAAAGATCGCTTGAAATTTCTAAATCTAAAACACCATATAAATTTGAAAAAGAAGAGATGGTTTTTAGGTCTAAATTTCTCTCAAAATATCTTTCTTGCTGCTCGAAATGAACCTTATCAACGTTCATTCCGTTATACCAAACGACTTTTAGCTTTTCAGACATTTTATTTGCTTGCTTGTATTTTAGAGCTACTAGCGTCTAAAACATTTACGCCATTTTTTGTTATTTCAAAAACTATATTTTTTTCTTTTATCTCTTTTGTAGCCTTGTAAGCCTTGATATTTGTCTTGCTCTGATCAGCATAAAGTACCAAAATACCAACATACGGAACTTCATCAGGATATACATTTGTAAAAGCATATCTATTTGTATTTGGCTGAATTTGTGTTTTTATAGAGTCAATCTTATCATAACCTAGTATTTCACCATTTCTCTCGGCTAGATCGATAATGCTAGCTTCTTGAAATTTAGCCACATCTCTTAATTTATAAGCTATGATAGTTATAGGAACATTATCGCCATGATAGTTTAAATTTGAATTTGGCATATTGCTTATAATAAGATCTTTTGCACATCCTGTAAGAAATAGCATAAATACTAAAAAAGATAGAAATTTAAATATTTTTTTCATGAGTTCCTTTACCTAATTTTAATAATATTATTTTTGCGTAATTATATCTAAAAAATTTAGATGATGCTCATTTTAAAATTAATGTTCTTAAACAAAACTTTTATATCAGTTCTCATTCTTTTTTATCGTCTTTGTTATTTTTTATTATCTTTGCTACTCATACTATCTGCAGCTACCTGAGTTATTCCAGTAAATATACTTGCTCCAGTCCGTAAATCCTAATTGCCCACTTTTATGTTTACCCTCTTGTGGCATTGTAACCAATCCACATTATAAATACAAATATAGCCTGTATCAAAGAGACGCCGCCTATCGTGACGTCCATTTCTTTCAAATTCTTTTTCGAAAAGTCACTCTTTTTTATGCCGTTTTTAATTATGTAATATATATTTGTAAGTATTATTAATGCCACCACGGCATCAACATAGTGTTCTCCAAAGAAGTAAACTAATATTCTTAAACAAATAAGCAAAAATGCCACACCAGCAATTATTGTTAAAAATTGAAGAACGCCCTTTTTCATTTTTTATCGTCTTTATTGTTTTTATTATCTTTACTATTCATACTATCTGCAGCTACCTGTGTTATTCCAGTAAATATACTTGCCACGGCTTCAGCCTCAGTCTGTAAATCTCCATCACCAACTTTTATGTTTTTACCAAAATTTCCTGCTATATTACCGAATGCACCAAAAGCTCCACCGGCAAAACCTTTTCCGGCCACTCTCTCTGCATCTAGATCTTTTGATCTATCTTTAAGCTGAGAGTATAGCTCAGTAGATGAGTTAACAAAAGCGCCTCTGCCTATTGCTGATAGTAAATTACCAGCACCTATTACCATATCTGTACCAAATTTGCCTTGTAAATTTATTTTCTTAAGTATATTAATAATACCCATAAGATAGACTCGATAACTGCATAGAATAAAGCTACGCTACCATACTTTATCTCCATGTGTTTAATGTTATCGCTAGTAAGATCACTTTTTTTGATACCGTTTTTTGCTATAAAAAATATAGATACGCATATACACATAGCATATATCGCATCTATATAATAAATTTCTCCAAAAAAGTATTTTAATACACGTAAAAAGCCATTTAGAACAAGACCGAATATTATAGCGACAACAAGTGTAAAAAATAGTTTTTTAAAGAATTTCTTCATTGTTTTATTGCCTATTATCTACTTCGGCCTGCATAAGACCCATGGCTGCTCCTGCTGTATTCTCCAGTATGGTCTTGTAATTACCGTCCCTACCTCTTGGTATCTTCTCGCCTATCTTTCCGGCTATACCTGTTGCGCTTCCCATTCCTGCTCCAATTATACCCTTAATAATCACTCTTTCTCCATCCATATTTTTTGAAAGATCAGTTACTTGAGAATATATTTCACTAGCTGCATTTCCAGCAGCACTTCTTGTTATGGCGCTTAGCATATAACTAGCTCCGCCCGTATATAATCCTACGGCAGTATTTATAACAGCCGATAATGGGTCGTAGTTATTAAAACTATTATTGTTTTTAGTATACTGTGAATATGTATCTATACCTGCACTGATTATACCGCCTGCTACTATACCTGGGGTTTTTGAGCTATCATAAAATTTAATATCTTTTGTTGCATCTTTTATTAAAGTACTAGGACTGCTTTGCGAAGCAGAGAGCTTTGGTTTAGAAGCTGTCACTAAACAACCTTTATCGTTAGTAATTTTATAAACCTCTACCGGTTTATTATTTTTACCTAATTGTTGATATATCACTTTATTTCCCGTTATATCCATACTATGAGCTACATACTCTTTGCCGTTATGTCTTAATATACCGTCGCTACCCAACTTTCCTCCTTTTGGAGTATTGGCTAATAGTTTTTCGTTTATTCTTGCTTGCATCTCTACAAACGGAGCTTTTATCGCATTCTTTGAGCCGGAGTATAGAGCCGACGATAGTTGCTTTGCGGCGCCGACGGCAGGTTTAGCAAGCGGTACAAGTATATCGCTTGCATCTCCTAGTCCTATGGTATGGTCCGGGTCCCAATGCTGATCCTCATACTGCTCTTTAGTTGCGGTGTATAAAGGATAACTCATCATACTCTCTTTATAAAAGTCGGTAAAGTATAGATTTCTATCTTTGGTAGCGGTTGTCAATATATTATACGCCTCATCTATTTTATCCCTATCAAACACCATACTATACCCGGGCGCCTCGCCTTCGTCGGCGCTTTCTAGGGTAGATACGGTATGATCGAAGGCCTCTTTTTGAGATTTATCGACATTCGTTTTAGCTGCAAGCATAAAAAGGTTTATTGCCTGAGCATAAGGTACGTTATTTTCTTTACTATATCTATATGCTAATTCCATTGCAAGATCATGTTCATTGCTTGTTAGTATTCTATTCGCTCCCAAATTCCTATCTAGCTTTGCAAATTCTTTATTGTTATTTACCATACTCGGCGTTACGGCCGTGCTTAGAGGCATTTTAGAGAAGCTCTTATCGTTTAGCCATAGAGCGTGAGAGAAATATCTAGTCGCAAAGTTTGAGAAATTTGATGCGTATTTGGTATCATCGTCTCTATTTTTATTTATATCCCTATGATCTTGTATATCCATCGATCTTTGGTTTTCATGGGTTATGGTCTTTACTAGATCTTTCATATTGGTTATGTTTTTGAAATTTATATAGCTAGATCCGGTTTGCAAACTCGTATAACCTTTTATTTCTTCGTCATTATATCCTCTTTCATTTTTTGTACGTAAGGCTATGCGGTATAGTCTTTCTCAAAGCTTTCTTGAAAGCCTTTAAGAAAATTCTTTACAAAGGCTCTACTATGAAGCTCTTCATCTTTACTGTTAAGCTTACTGAAGCTTAATGGCAGTAGCTGGATATTCCTTGGGGTATTTTAAAGGTAACCTAAAATAAAAGCTAGAAGCAAGAATTTAAAACAAATTTATTTTTATGATATTAAAAGGGTGATGGCTTTATAATCGTTGGAATTTTTAAGAGACTGTCCCACTTTAGTAACTAAGTGTTCCACTCTTAAAGGAAATTTTAAAGAAAGGGAAAGAACAAAAGCATCACTGCTAGTGCCTAAAATAGGATGTTCTGGTGTCACGGGGGAGACTTGAACTCCCGACCTCCGGCTTATGAGGGTTTTTTATATAAGCTCCTGAAAGCCTGAAATACGCACTTTAGACGATTTTTTGCTTAGTGATTACATAAAACTGTTCCATTTTTGACCGGTTGGTAATTAATATGGGACACCACTTAAGGGAACGAAACGGCATATACTATTATAGAGCCACACTTACTCCAAGCATCAGAAAGTTTTTTAACGAAAAGCGAGAAATTTGTTTCTCCACATCCACAAATCTCTTGGAAAAAGCTAGAAAAAGGGCTAAGATTCTAGACAATAATCTTTACCTGATAAAAAGGGCGGTTCATATGAATCTTAGCGATAGCATAATCAAATCTTTTGTAAATTCGTTTATGAAAGTAAAACTTAGCAAGAGCATTAAAGAGCACTCTCTTCTTAATAAGAAACTAGATGTAGAATTTCTAAATGCGCTCAATGACTACTTTAAGCAAAGCTTGATAGATGGTGACCTACCTCAAACTTTAATTAAGGATATAAGTAATATCGCTAATACTACTGGCACTCTTGGTAGTAAGGATAAGGAGAGTATAGGGCAAACTCTTTTAGAGAAGAACATACTAACACTTGACTATCTTGTATCAAAGCTTGAAAAGAGCAGTGTGCTCTTTTACGACAAACGTGAGCACTTTTTCCTTGAAGATGGCTCTAATGATACTAAAGTCACACCTACCTCATTTAACGCCAAGGATATAGCTTCGTTTCAAGAGAATATAAAAGAGCTTGAAGATAGTGGCTGTTTGCCTATTACGGATGGGCAGATTAAGGCTATGGCTAAGAGGATTAGCGAAACGGTTTATGCCATACTAGATCAAAAGTATGGCTCAACTTCAAATTTAAAGCTAGTAAAAACAAAGAGATGTGATAGAAGCATAGAAGATATAATAATGGACCCAAATCCACCAAAAAATATCAAGATAAAACTAGATGATGAGAGTAGTTTTAGTATGATAAGCCCTAGTGTTCAAATGATGGAAGAGTATGAGATAAGGCATGTGCCTCAAGGAGCGTCATATAGCTCTAGCCACCAAGTTACAGCCCTAAATTTAGAAGATCAAAAGAGTCTAAAAGACGCATTTGAAACTTTTGAAACAAACACCAAAAAGGTAGACAAGTGGTCACCAGACACGCAAAGACTAGTTACTAGCGTAAAAAAAGCTCTTGTTTTTATACTTCAACGAAGATGCGCCAGTTTATAAGATCACAAGAGATAATTTGCTTGAATTTAGAGACCTACTCTATAAAATTCCAACCAAGCTAGCTCAAAAGAGTAAGTACAAAGATAAAAGTTTATCTCAAATACTTAAACTAAGCGAAAAAGACGACAAGCTCTCTGAAGTTACTATCCAAAAATATATGATAAGGGTTATTCAGTTTTTTAATTACTGCTTTGATAGTGGCTATATAAGCAGAAGCATAACTGCAAAAATGAACGTCAAGATAGACGTAGACCCTAGCGAGAGGGCAGTGCTTCCATACGATGTATCAGAAGCTAGGAAAATCTTTGACATAGTAACCAACATCAAACAAAGTGGAAAATCTCCAAGTTCAAGGATAGAGGCTAGTGAGCTATATTATGTCACAATGATAGCTGCATATAGTGGCATGAGGATAAAAGAGATCACACAGCTTCATAAGGAAGATATAGCCTTAAAAGATGGAATTTACTGCTTTAATATAAATACAAACGATAGTAAAACCACCAAGACTAAAAATAGCATTAGATTTGTGCCTATTCATAGTAAGCTCATAGATCTAGGTCTGTTAGAATATGTTAATAGTAAGAAAAACGGAAATATATTTAAGGTAAGCAACAAGGACTTCTCTGAAATTTTTAGAAGCCAGATTCAAAGAAAGTTTATAGACAAAGACTCTAAAAAGACCTTCTACTCTTTTAGACACTACTTTATAGACTATCTAGTGCAGCGCGAGGTAGAAGCTAACCTTATAGCCCAGATAGTAGGACATGAAAAGCAGTATAAAATTTTACTAAACACTTATGCCAAGCCTATTAATGCAAACACACTAAAGGCTAAAATAGAGATGGTATCGTATGATAATGAATAGGAGTAAATTTTAAAGCATGAGTTTTAAGACTATTATTATATCTTATTTAGTATTATTTTAGGTATTAAATAAAGGATAAAAATGCAAACTATACGCAAAACAATATCATGTGGCACAGCACTTAAGGAAAAGAAGTTGAATTTGAGACCAACTACCCTAAAACCAAATGCTTTTATATTTTATAAGTATTGTTATATAATTCATAAAAATTAAAAAGGTTTTTTGTGACTTACAGAGTAGGAAGTTTATTTGCTGGAGTTGGTGGTGTGTGCCAAGCATTTAAAAATTCAAATTGTAATGTTGTATGGGCAAATGAAATTGATAAAGATGCTTGTAAAACTTACCGATTGAATCACGTCAGTACCAATCTCATTGAAGGAGATGTTAAAAAGTTAAACGGTAAAAATTTAAGTGATATAGATATATTAACAGCAGGTTTTCCTTGTCAGCCCTTTTCACTTGCTGGACATGGCAGAGGGTTTGAAGATGAGCGTGGTAAGCTTTTTTTTGAAGTATCAAGATTACTAAAAGAGTTAAGGCCGAAAGCCTTTTTTTTAGAGAATGTTAAAACCATAGCTTCTCATAATAACGGTGAAACTTTTAAAACCATTAGAAATGAGATAAAAAGAGCTGGATATTCTTTTATACCATTTATATTAAACGCTGCAAAGTATACAGATATACCACAGGGAAGGGAAAGAATTTATATTGTAGGCTTTAAGGATGAAGACGACTATTTATTTGAAAAACCTATAAAAGAAAATATAAAAGAAGCGAAACAAGCCAATCTGCTATCTAGCAAGTTTAAAATTCCCAAGGAAACAAATAAGAAACCAAAAAGTATAAAATTCTTTCTAGATAACTCGTGCGTTACCTTGACTGATATTTATAACGACAAAAATAATAAAATTCACCGCAAAGTGATAGAGAGTGTAGTGGATGAAAATATTGTTTATCAGTATAGACGCTATTATGTTCGCCCTAATAAATCAAATGTGTGCCCTACTCTAACTGCAAATATGGGTGCAGGTGGACACAATATACCAATTATATTAGATGATGGTGTAATAAGAAGATTAACCCCAAAAGAATGCTTTAATTTACAAGGCTTTTCAAGAGACTTTATACTCCCATCAAATATATCAAGAGCACAGTTGTATAAGCAGGCTGGAAATTCTGTTGTTGTGCCAATGGTTGAAAAAATTGCAAAAGAGATTGTAGCGGTGTTGGATGGATCCGATAGAAATTAATCCAAATGTTGCAAATTTTATCAAATCGCTTCGCGACATAGGGTATACTTTCGAAGTGGCAGTTGCAGATATAATTGATAACAGCATATCTGCTGGTGCAAATGATATAAAAATTTATGCCATACAACATCCTGAGCCGTTTTTTTGCATTCTAGATAATGGTGCGGGAATGGACGAAGATGAATTAATAGAAGCTATGAGGCTATCATCAAAAAATCCAGATGAAAAAAGAGATGATATCGCACTTGGTAAATTTGGTTTAGGTCTTAAAACGGCTTCATTTTCTCAATGCAAAAAACTTACCGTTATATCAAAGAAATGTAATCAGATAAATATTAAGCAATGGGACTTAGACTATATCTCTAAAAGCGATAAATGGCTACTTTTGACGCCTGAGTTGAGTGAGTATAAAAATCTTGAAATTTTTAAAGATTTTTATAAAAACGATAATTCTACTCTTGTCATATGGGAAGATATGGACAAAATCGAGCAAATTTCAGAATGTTTAGAAATACTAAGAGAGCATTTGTCTTTGGTTTTTCATCAATTTTTAGAGGGTGCTGACGGCGCAAGAAAAATAAAAATATCCATCAATAATAATCCGTTAATACCTTTTAATCCGTTTAATCCAACACATGATGCAACCTTTATAAAATTTACAGAAATAATTAAATACAACGAAAAAGAAATAAAAATTACCCCATTTATCTTACCGCATCATTCAAAAGTGACTTCATCGGAATGGGAAAAATATGGCGGAAGAGGTGGCTATATAAAATCTCAAGGTTTCTATCTTTATAGAGCCCACAGATTACTTGTCTATGGTAAATGGTGGGGAACTCTAAAATCTAGCGATGCGACAAAGCTTGTTCGCATAAAGATTGAAATTTCAAACGATCAAGACGAGTTGTGGAATATTGATGTAAAAAAGTCTATCGCAAATCCAGTTGCTGGCTTGAAAGAAGAGCTCAAAAGAGTTGCTCTATACTCCATAAAAGATGGGGTAAAGCCCTTTTCTACTCGTGGTCGTAAAATAAATGACAAAAATGTTACTAGATTTTGGGATTTAGTTTGCGAAGATAGCAAAATTTATTTTGCAATAAATAAAGAAAATCCAATGCATCAAAAATTATTAGATTTATTGGATTTGCAAACAAGAGAACTATTTCAGCTATACCTAAAATCACTTGAGGCATGCATACCATTAGAAGCTATACAGGTACAGGTCCAGCAAAATCCACATAATTTTAGGCAAGAGGATATTATTTCAAATACAGAAGCGGTTAAAATACTGGAATATCTAAAAAATATAGGACTTAGCGAAGATGAAATTAAAAAAATAGAGATTTTTAAAAAATATAAGGAGCCGTTGGATGGAATGTAGTTTTTATGAAGAAGTTTTTAATTTTTCAAAAAGTAGTTTGACCAACAAGTACTCTAAACAGAATGAGGTTTTACAAGAGGAAGATATTGACAACGAAATATCTCGAGTAAAAAGATTTATTAAGTCCGACATTAAAGTTGATATATTTAACCAAGACGGCGATTTTTCAGATAATGATTATGAAAAACTAAAAGACGACTTAGAGAAATATTTTAATGTAAGGATGAGTACGGGCTTAGTAATAAAAGGCGATGAACAAAAACGACGCAATACGTCTTGGTATAGCATAAACACAAAAGCCAATAATAGTAATTTTTACTGGGATAGATTGGAAAAATTTTATAAAAACTTCTTGCCTCCGCAAGTCATTAAAACTGTAGATGATGATACTGATATGATAATGAATCAAATTGGAGATCCAAGAGAGAATGAATTTAGCGTATACGGTATGGTTGTAGGGCATGTTCAATCTGGCAAAACTTCAAATTATGCTTCATTGATATGTAAGGCTGCCGATATTGGTTATAAATTTATAGTTATTGTTGCTGGAGATAAAAACAATCTTAGAAACCAGACTCAAATTCGTATAAATGAGGCTTTTGTTGGTAAAAATGACTCAAAAATAGTCGGGGTTGGACTTGATGATTTGCTTAATGCAAATAGAATGCAACCCATTAGCTTGACTACGGAAATAAGCGATTTTAATACAAGAGATGCACATAAAAACTCACAAGGTATAAATTTTGACAATATCAATACGCCCGTACTTTTGGTTATAAAGAAAAACGCAAGCACTCTTTCCAATGTCATAAGATGGATCAAGTCTCATTATAATAATAAAATTTCAAAACATGCCATGTTATTGATAGATGACGAGTCTGACTACGCTTCCATAAACACAAAAGAGGAAGACGATCCAACTACCATAAATAAAGAGCTAAGGGCTCTTTTGGAACTTTTTGAAAAAAGCTCCTATGTTGCATATACTGCCACCCCTTATGCAAATATTTTTATAGATCATACGATAGAAGATGAGCAAAGTGTAAAGATTAAAAATATGAATGAGCATATCTCTAAAGATCTTTTTCCAAGAGATTTTATATATGCCCTTGATGCACCGACTAATTATTTTGGTGCTGAAAAGATTTTTATAGATAATCCTGATAAATATTTAATAGATATTAATGATTATGATGAAAAAATTCCTTTAAGACATAAAAAAGATCACCTTATATCCGAATTGCCACAAAGTCTATACGAGGCTATAAATGTATTTATACTAAATGTGGCAACAAGGGATTTAAGGGGTCAAATTAAGCATAATAGTATGCTTGTTAATATTAGTCGTTTTTCTGATGTGCATGAAAAAATTGCTAGCCTGATAGATGAATATTTAAAAGTATTAAAAAATGATATTAATGCTTTTATTTTACTGCCAAATTGTGTAGAGCAAAGTAGATTGATATTAAACTTAAAGGATGTTTTTAAAACAAAATTTGATATAGAATTTTCATGGTTGGAGATTTCAAAAAAATTATCCGAAATAGCAACCAGTATTCTAGTAATAGAGGTTCATCAAAAGAGCAAGAAACCACTCAATTACAATACCGGTGAAAGAGTAAATGTCATTGCAGTCGGAGGACTTAGCCTGTCACGTGGCTTTACCCTAGAAGGACTCAGTGTTAGTTATTTTATAAGAAATACCATATTCTATGATACGCTTATGCAGATGGGTAGATGGTTCGGGTATAGACAAGGTTATGAGGATTTGTGTAAAATTTATATACCAGAAGAGATTCAAACCCATTTTAGATTTATTATTGAGGCTACAAATGAGCTTATGTATAAATTTAAAGAGATGGCGGAAGATGGTCTAACTCCTTATAATTTTGGACTAGCTGTCAGACAAGATCCAAACAGTCAATTACAAATTACAGCCAAAAATAAGATGAAAAACGCAGAAGAAAAATGTATTTCATTGGATTTAAGTGGAAAGCTAATAGAAACAGTAAGATTTGCTAAAAACCCACAACTGCACGATAATAATTTAAATATTTTAAAAGAGTTTATAGAATCACTTAATAGAGGTAGTAAAAAAGGAAGCGCCACTATATATAAAAATATAGATAAAATGGAAATATTAAATTTTATAAATAACTTTAGTGTTATAAAAGCACATATGCAGTTAGATTTTATAAGGGCATATCTGGAAGATAAGAATACAGTGTGGGATGTTGTTCTTTATGGAGGAAAGGGTGTGTTTTTAGAAAAATTTGGGATAAATATGGAAGAGCGCTCAAAATTGCAAGATAGAGGTGATTATATAGAACTTGGGAATAGAAAACTATCGGCAGGAGATCCTGAGAAAGCATTACTAGATGATGAAATTTATGAACAAAGCAAGAAAGAAAAAAGGGGCGACAGGTCTTCATTTTTAAGAAAAAATTTGAAAAATCCAATTTTAATGTTGCATATATTAGACACCAAAAATAATCAAATCGGATTTGGTTGCAATATATTGCCAGCCTATGGCGTTTGTTTTCCTAATGATGGTGTTTGTAGTAGCTCTCAAACTATTAAATATTTCATCAATAAAGTATGCCAAGAAGAGATGCTTTTGGAATTTGATGAGCTAGAAGAGCAAGATGATTAATCCTTGGAATGATATGAAAAATAATACCAGAAGAAGGGTTAATGGTGACAATAGATATGATATTTTTTGGATAGTGGATTTGGATGGAAGATATACTTTTGGCATTGAACTAGATTTTTGTATAAAAACTAGTAAAAAGAGTATAAAATTTATTGGTTTAAATACACTAAGAAAAGATTTTAAAGATGCTACCAAATTTTATATAGCACTAAACAATAATTCCAATTGGCAACTATTTGTATTGGTTTGCAACGATATTATTTCTCTTTTAAATACTTGCAATAATAATGAAAATGTTTTAGACAATATAGAAACAAGACTCCTAAAATGGAAAAAATTTTTTATTTTAAATGATGATGATTTTGGGGCAGAAAGGCAAATGGGGCTATTTGGTGAACTTAGCTTTTTAAATAATATTGCAGCTAAACAAGTTGGTTTTGAAGAGGCATTAAGTTCTTGGGTTGGGGCAGATTTTGATAAACAAGACTTTTTATTTAATGACTGCGCTGTTGAGATTAAAACGTATAAAGCTTCAAAATCACCACATGTTACAATTTCATCTGCTTATCAACTTTATACAACTAAAGAAAAATTATATCTCGCAGTATACTCTTTATCTATAAATTCGCAAGGACTTAGTGTTGAGGACATCATAAAGAGTATAGAAGTAAAGGTCGCTGACGTAGAATCATTTTATAAAAAGCTTTTTTCGTATGGCTATAAATCAAATTTCCAAGTAGAACTATTAAAATTTAAAATAGATAAAATTTTATTTTTTAATGTAGATAATAAATTTCCAAAAATTACTTCCATAGATATAGATTCCAGAATTCATAACGTAAAATATACGGTAGATTTATTAAAATGCAATGAATTTTTGTTGGAGAGAATAAAACTTTAAAGGCAAAAAATGGTTAGTTTAGATGACTTTCATCAAGATTTTATGCAGGATATCGTGAGTCAAGCCCAAAGCCGAGGTATAAGCAAACAAGAAGCATTTTTTGAGTCGGTCTGTGACTCTCTTGTTGACGAAGGAGAGCTATCGCAAGACTATATGATTGCTGAATACAATAAAAGAGATATGGAAGTAAGTGGATATGACTTTGATGTAGAGCGTGGTAAGCTTAGCCTTCTAGTGCATTGTTTTTTTCAAAGTGATGATATACAAACTCTCATAAAAGCGCAGATAGAATCAAAATTTAAAAAGCTGGAAAATTTCCTTTTAAGGAGTTTCGAAAAACTTTATGATACTATGGAGGAGGGTTTTGAGCATTACTCAATGGCCTATAATATATATTCGTATTTAATTAAAAATGAAATTAAAAAAATCCGCCTTATTATTATAACAGATGGAAAAATTACTAAAAATTTAGCAAGTATCCCAAATAAAGTACTATCT
>NZ_POZU01000024.1:0-7514 GCF_002914005.1 Campylobacter concisus
GAGGCTAAAGAGGTGCTTTATAGTGAAGAGAATGATCAAATTTTAGCTCTTATAAAAGATGAAACTAGTAGTAAAAATATAGAAATAATCCACTTTTTACTTGAAAAAGATGGAGTCTTAATACTTTCATATGAGAGAATTTATGATCCAAAAACTCTGGTAGATGGCCTTAAGCCTGTACTTTTAAGTGAAGCTAGAAATTTTATGCTTCAGATGCCAAAGGTAGAAGCTAGATAGAAAGGTGGATGTGGTGGTATTTTGCACTGCATGCGGTTTTGTTAAATTTCATCAAATTTTACTAGCCAATTCTTGTGAGTGAATGAAATTTAAAATTTGCACATAGATTGATGAAATTTACTTAAAGGGGGACAAAGGGGCTTGAATTTTGCTTCGCAAGCTCGCAACTGCATGGCAGACACGAAGTCGCCCCCTTATCTCCCTCAATTCCCTTGCACGTTAGAAGTGGCATGCAATAGTGCTAGCGCACTGCATGCGGTTAAAACTCTATCAAATTTTAAAATTTCATGAACGAGTAATTTCGGCTCTGATTTTAGTGGCAAGCTTTGCGAGACCTAAAATCAGTAGTCAATTCTTGCGAGTGAATGGAATTTTAAATTTTATAAATTAAGGTTTTTAGAAATTTAAAGTTTTGTTTCTTTGTTAAGGGGGAAGAGGCTTGAATTACGAAGTCGCTCCCTTCCCCCTTAACGATCCCCTAACCCCGACAACGTTAGAGGTGACATGCTCCAGTGCTAGCACACTACATGCGGTTAAACCCTATCAAATTTAAAATTTATGAGCGAGCATATCACGGCTCTAAATTTAGTGCTAAATGAAGCGAAGCCTAAAATTAGTAGTATGCTAGGGCAAGCTAGTAAAGTTTTAAAATTTGTAAAATGGCACAAACAAAGCTATTTTACTACACGCCTTAAAAACCTCACAAATTTTTGCCAAGCAAAATGCCAAGATAGCTTGCAAGCAGGCAAAAAACAAGGTTTAAAAAGATATTTAAAAAGCCTTTTACCAGTTCGCCTTCTAGTAAAAATTTTACACTATCAAGGCTAAAGCTTGAGAATGTCGTAAATCCGCCAAGTATGCCAATGACCAAGAACACCCTCACGCTTTGGCTTAAATTTAGACAAAACAAGACGCCGATAATGAAGCTACCAAGCGTATTTACGCCAAGCGTGGCTAGCGGAAAGTGGCTAAATTTTAGCAGCTCACCGGCTAAAAACCTGCATCCAGCTCCGATAAAGCCTCCAAGCCCTGCGAAAAGCAAATTTGCAAGCATTAATGGCAGATACTAGCGAAGCTAAAACCGCGCTTTGCAAGCTCCTCGATATCTTTGCTAGCTTTCTCGCCTTTTGCGGTGAGGTAGTCGCCTATCACGATCGCATCGGCGCCATTTTCAAAGATCTCGTATTGTCTATCGCCTAAAATTTTCTCCCTACCGCCAGCTATCATGACTCTAGTTTCTGGAAGAGCGCTTTTGGTGTCACGTACGATCTTTAGGGCTTCATCCACACTAAGAGGAGGTAGATCAAGAGTTAGAGATTCATTTTTTATGAAAAAATTTATCGGCGATGAAAATGGCTCAAGCTCTTTTAGACTAGCTCTAAAGCTTACTCTATCGGCCTCACTCTCGCCAACGCCGTAAATTCCACCAGTGCAAAGCATAAGCCCAGCTCTTTTTGCATCTAAATTTGTCTGATATCTCTCATCCCAAGTGTGTGTTTTGCAAATTTTTGGGAAAAATTCTCGGCTTGTTTCAAGGTTGTGGTTGTAGCTAAAAACGCCAGCTTTTTTAAGCTCGCTAAGCTGCTCGTAAGTCGCCATGCCGTTACATGCGATGAGCATCAAATTTGGCACTTCTTTGCTCACTGCTCTTGCTAAAGATGCGATATAGTCGGTCTTTTTGTCATTTAGCCTAGCACCACTTGTAACTAAACAAAAGCCAAGAGCGTGGTTTTTATAAGCCATTTTGGCCTCGTCCACCACCTGCTGCACGCTTTTTTCTTTAAATTTTGAGATATCCGCACCGGCTTTGGCACTTTGCGTGCAGTAAGCGCAGTCCTCGGCGCAGTTTCCTTGAGTGACTGAGCATATCGCACAGAGCATAATTGTTTTCATTTTTCATCCTTTTTGGGGCGTATTATAGCTTTGACAGGTTTAAAATTTAAGTAGGGTGATTTATGAATTTGCAAAAATAGTTTGATGAAATGTATAAAATTATTTTTATTCAAAGGGAGATAAATGGGCTTGAGTTACGGTCTGTTTGCAGCTGCGAGCTAGCGAAGCCAAGAGCCGTCCCCTTATCCCCTTTAATCATCTAAGCTCTTTGCACGTTAGAAGTGCATGCTGTGTCGGCAAGCTAAGGATTTTAGAGATAAAATAGGCGAGTAGTTCTTGCTTTTTATCCTAGTTGTTAATATCACAAGGCTGGTTGGCCTAGGCATCTGGCGTAAAAACTATAGACTTTCGATGTGAATAAATCTAGGCGAAAGTCCGTTTTTGCTGATCTCAAGACTTTTTAAATTTTATAAATTTAAAAACGCAGAGTAGTAATTTATCTTTTAAAAAATTTCCACGGCAAGGCTTTTGAGTCCAGAAAGTTTTGCGATTAGCGCTATGTTTTTTACGCTAGCTCCAGAGCCTACAAAAAGGCTCTTTAGACTAGAAAGGCTTGCTGGCGCGTCAAGGTTCTCATGCGAGTCTCATTTGATATGAAGGCTTTTTAAAATTCTTTGGCATCACACCGTATCAAAGAGCCTTTAAGGTATTTTCGTGCAAAAGCTAAGCTCTTCAAAAACGTTTTGTTCGCTTCTTAAAAAAATTCACACCACTCATCAAGTACGGCTCTTTTTTTATTTGAAGGTTTTGTACTACTGTGTGAAGCTACCATCTAACTGAGTGCAGTTTATGACGAGGCTCTTTTACCCTCTGTACTGGCTAAGCTTAGCGGTGGTGCCAGGCATTTAAATTCCAAATTTATAAAAGCCAAATTTAGGTCAAGGACTCAAATTTGGCTAAAAGTTTTTAGTTTTCAGAGATAAGGGTCTTTTTCTTACACTTTGTGCACTCTATAAATGTACCTTTTTTAAGCTCTTTTTTGATCATATCGCCGCCACATTCGTCGCATTTTTGCTCAACTGGCTCGTAGTTTGAGATGAAGTCGCATTTTGGATAGTTGGCACATCCATAAAATTTACCGCGCCTGCTAAATCTCTCGACGATCTCGCCGCCGCATTTTGGACATGGCACATCAAGCTTTTTAAGCTCACGTTTTGGCTTAGCTGCCCCAGTAGTGCTGGCCTCTGTACTCTTTTCATTATCTTTTGCGACGTTTCTTGAGTATTTGCATTTTGGGAAATTTGAACAAGCGATAAATTCGCCGTATCTGCCCTTTCTAAGCACTAGCTCACTTCCGCACTCTGGGCACTTCTCGCCAATCGGAGTGGCTGTTTTTAGGCTTTTTATGCCAGTTTTGCCAGCGCTAATTTTTTCCATAAATGGATAGTAAAAGTCGCTTAACACCTTTTGCCAGTCGGCCTTGTCAAGTGCGATTTCATCGAGCTTTTCTTCAAGATGTGAGGTAAATTCGCTATCAACGATGTTGCTAAAGTGCTCCTCTAAAACGCTTATCATACTAAATGCGATATCATTTGGTATGAGCTGTTTTTTCTCGATTCTCACATAGTCTCTTGAAGTTAGCAGTGTGATAGTCGGTGCATAGGTACTTGGGCGGCCGATGCCTAGACTCTCTAACTTTTTAACAAGTCCAGCTTCTGAGTATCTGGCTGGTGGCTCGGTGAAATTTTGCGTTCTTTTTATGCTTTGCAAGCTCATCTCGTCGCCCTTTTTTAAATTTGGCAAAATTTTATCCTTATCAAGCTCGCCATAAACCTTGTAAAAGCCGTCAAATAGCACCTTTCTACCACTTATCTTAAACTCGCCTTTTTCACTTGCGACATAGACATTTTGCGTTTGGCTCACGCATGTGCTCATTTGGCAGGCTAAAAATCTATTGTAGATGAGTGTGTAGAGTTTTAGTGCATCTTTTTCTAAAAATTTAGCCGCTATTTGTGGCGTAAAGCTTAAATTTGTAGGGCGGATCGCTTCGTGGGCTTCTTGCGCACCTTTTGAGCTTGTCGTGTAGCTTATCGCTTTGGCTGGCAGATACTCTTTGCCGTAGTTTTGGAGGATATGCTCTCTAGCGGCTGCGACAGCCTCTTTAGCTAAATTTAAGCTATCCGTTCTCATATAGGTGATCGCACCCATGAAGCCCTCGTTTGTTTGCACGCCCTCATAGAGACTTTGCGCGATCATCATCGTCTTTTTAGGGCTAAAGCCAAGGCGGTTGCTCGCACTTTGCTGAAGTGTTGAGGTCATAAATGGCGGGCTTGGCTGGATCTTTCTATCCTTGCTCTCAATCTCACGGACGCTAAATTTCTCATTTTGTAAATTTTCAATGATGTATTTTGCGCGGTCTGGGTTTTGGATAGTTAGCTTTTCGATCTTTTGGTTTTCAAATTTAACTAGCTCAGCGTTTAGGTCTTTTTTAAAAACGGTGTCAATAGTGTAATATTTAACCGGCTTAAACGCCTGTATCTCACGCTCACGATCGACTATTATCTTTAGGGCCGCACTTTGCACACGTCCAGCGCTTAAGCCTTTTTGTATCTTTAAATTTAAAAGAGGACTTAACTTATAGCCAACTATGCGGTCAAGCAAGCGCCTTGTTTGCTGGGCATTGACGCTATTCATATCGACGCGTCTTGGGCTTTTTAGAGCGTTTTGTATGGCACTTTTGGTGATCTCGTGAAAGACGATGCGAGGCAGACTGGTTGGCTCTTTGCCGATGGCGTTTGCGATATGAAACGCGATCGCCTCACCCTCTCTATCCTCATCGGTCGCGAGATAAATTTCATCAGCACCTTTGGCAAGCTCTTTTATCTCTTTTACAATAGCGGAGTGATCACTGCTGATGCGGTACTCTGGGGTAAATTTATCATCCTCTATCTTGATACCAAAGCTTGTTTTTGGTAGGTCTCTGATGTGACCTTTTGAGGCGATGACGTTGTAGCTTTTATCTAGAAAATTTTTGATAGTCTTTGCTTTTGCGGGAGATTCCACGATGATTAAGCTTTTCATTTATATATAGCCTTTAATTTTTTGGCGTAATTGTAGCAAAAATAATTTTTAAAGTATCAAGGCATAAAAATCAAATCCATGTTAATCTTTAAAAATTTTTTCATTCACACCTATAAAGTTTTTAAAAAATTTCACGATATAGTTTTTGTGCGACAAGAAGTCGTAACTAAAAAATTAAAAGGATTTACAATGAGTTTTCGTATTAACACAAACGTAAACGCACTTAACACACACGCTAACGCAGTTAGCAATAACACTGACCTATCTAAGTCACTTAACAAACTTAGCTCAGGTCTTAGGATTCAAACAGCTGCAGACGATGCTTCAGGTCTATCTATTGCAGATAGCTTAAGAAGTCAAGCTTCAGCTCTAGGTCAAGCTATTGCAAATGGTAATGATGCTATTGGTATCATTCAAGTTGCCGATAAAGCTATGGACGAGCAGCTAAAAATTCTTGATACTATCAAGACAAAAGCTACTCAATCAGCTCAAGACGGCCAAACAACTCAATCACGCCAAGCATTGCAAGCTGATATCGTTCGTCTAATGGAAGAGCTTGATAATATCGGTAACACTACTTCATTTAACGGTCAGCAACTATTAAACGGAACATTCTCTAATAAAGAATTCCAAATAGGTGCTTACTCAAACCAAACTGTTAAAGCAAGTATTGGTGCGACTACATCTGATAAGATCGGTCTTACACGTTTTGAGAGTTCAAGACTACTTACAGCTATGGGTGAAGTAAATCTTAAATTTTTAAACGTTGATGGTGTAAACGATGTAGGTGTTACAGGCGCTACTATCTCAACAGGTATCGGTAAAGGCCTTGGTGCTTTAGCTGAGAATATCAACAAAGTTGCTGATAGAACTGGTGTTAGAGCTACAGCTGATGTTACTTGGAAAGCAAGTGCTGCTATTGGCGGTGGTTTAATTCAGTCTTTAACAATCAACGGCGTTAAAATTGGCGATCTAGAGGTTAAAGCAAATGATGCAAACGGTGCACTTGTAAATGCTATCAACTCTGTAAAAGATCAAACTGGTGTTGAAGCTTCTGTTGATGCTGAAACAGGCAAAATGGTATTAACAAGCCGTGATGGCCGTGCTATCGTAGCTTCTGGTAAAGACATCTCAAAGGGTCTTGGCGGTAAAGGTGCAGCTGCTAAAGGTACATCTTTAACCGGTTTCGTAGGTAGACTAAACCTTGTTCGTCTTGATGGTAGAGATATCAAGCTAAATGCTGGTGGCGTTGCTAAACTATCGCTAGCATTCTCTGCTAATGGTGGTGCCCAACAATCAGTATCACTAAGAGACATAAGAGGTCAAATAGATAAAAACCTAGCAACTGCTATGGGCTTCCAAAGAATGAGTGGAGCTTTGTCAGTAGCTCAATCTGCTGGTGTTATGACACTTCGCGGTGCGATGGCTGTTATGAGTATTGCTGAGTCTGCTCAAAAAACACTTGATCAAGTTCGTTCAGACCTTGGTTCAGTTCAAAACCAACTTCAAGCTACAGTTAATAACATCACTGTAACTCAAGTTAACGTAAAATCAGCAGAATCTCAAATCAGAGATGTTGATTTTGCTAGCGAGTCTGCTAACTTCTCAAAACATAACATCCTAGCTCAATCAGGTGCTTATGCTATGAGTCAAGCAAACAGCGTACAACAAAACGTAATGAAGCTACTACAATAGTTTCATTAAGGTTTTAGATAGAGGCTTTGTCGCAGTAACAAAGCCTTAAGAGTGTTAATGCTTTTACAATACGCAAACCCACGCCCCAAAGTCTAACTTTGGGGCTTTATCTACTAAAAATAAATAGTAATGTATCTATTTTATCTTTGCTCTAGTGGTTTATAATGGGTTGTGTTATAAATTTATAATCGTGACAGAGGCTTACTAAAACTAGTAAGCCAAATAAAAAGACTGTAAGTAAAATAATTCTACTTACAAATTAGCTTATATACTCAGTATAAAATTTTCTTTTGCTTTTCCTATCTCGTTTTTAGTTATTAGTTTTCTCTTTTTTAGCTCAGCAACAAGTGCTTTTGAAGCTTTTTTAGTAACTTCAATGTCGGCATTTAGTCCGCCAGCTGCGGAGAACATCCAGTACTTGTGCATATTTACCCACATAAGAAGCTTGTTGGTTTTTTGGATTGTTGTGTCACTTGGTGCTACAGAAATTTTTGCAAGCTCAAGTTCTTGATAGTAGACTGAAATTTGCAATATATTATCTACATATTTTTGATAATTACGTTTCGCGATTACATCTTTTAGTTTATCTATCTTTTTTGTTATTTTAAGAAGCTCATCAAAGTGCTTTTTTTCTATTTTATTTTCTTTATTGAGCTCAAGTAATTTAT
>NZ_POZU01000025.1:0-1091 GCF_002914005.1 Campylobacter concisus
GGCCAAAATTTACATTTGAGATCTGGCTATAAAAAATAAATAAATTTAGCATCGTAAATAAAATACTAGCCGATATAAGGTAAAAGCCACTAATTTTTATATGAAGCAAACTGCTTGTAAAAATCTCACTTAAAGTGATAAAAAGTATAAGAAAATTTATGGCCACAATAGAGAGAAAAACGATATTTGATCCATTATTTATCATCGATAAGATATCTACTTCATCAAAAATACCATATATTAACATTGCTATTAAAAAAAAGACACTTATGCTATCCATAATAATGGCCAGCTTTTCTTGACTGGCTGCAAATTTTGAATACAAAAATATACTAACGCCAGTTAAAATAGATATCATCGGCAACATAAAAAACATATCAAGATACGCGTAAGAACTATGAGCCCGCAATAGTACATCTTGATTTAACACCATTAATGCATCGCAAATAGACCATAAAAAAACACCAAAACATATTGCAAGCCAATGCGTTATTTTGGTTTTTACTTTATCCATTGAAGTATAAATGCCAAAAGTTATTATAAAGAAACTAAGCAAAATAGATATTTTTCCAATTAGATTATAGTCTAGTAAAGATGCTAATAGTGCAAATACGAATAGAGCTA
This sequence comes from Campylobacter concisus, assembly GCF_002914005.1. Taxonomy (GTDB): domain Bacteria; phylum Campylobacterota; class Campylobacteria; order Campylobacterales; family Campylobacteraceae; genus Campylobacter_A; species Campylobacter_A concisus_N. The sequence continues at coordinate 625 of NZ_POZU01000025.1, forward strand.
CAACTGCAACTAAGATCCATTTTCGCACGCCAGTTATAGATGATTTTGATATTAAAAAAATAGTGTCCCTCTCCTAAGAAATAGTCCAAATTATACAAAAATTGACTTTGCTTTTGGTTATAATTTCCCAAAAAATTTTAAAATTCACAAAGGTATCTTATGAAGTGCAATATCGTCATAAATGGACAAAATTTAATAGATTATAAATCTTTTATCTTATTTTTCTCAAAGGCGGCAAGAAAGCAGTATTTTATAAACACTTTTATGATATTTACTGAAGCCATCATAGCTGGTTTTGTTGCTGATATGCTATTAAAAAGTAAAATTTTTACTATTATCGGAGCCATTTTTGCTATATTTTGGATCATTTTTTATCCTATTTTTTTAAAAAGAAGTCGCATAGCTGCATTAAAGAGAATTGAAATTTCAGACGTTCAAAAGCAAATGAATTTTGAAGTAAATGAGAA
>NZ_POZU01000026.1:0-13381 GCF_002914005.1 Campylobacter concisus
ACTATGAATATGATAGGTTTTTAATATGCCAAGGAAAAGAAAAAAAATTTATATTGATGTACCCTACTCTCTAAAAAATACTGCAAAAACAATGGGGGCTATGTGGGATAGTGATGAAAAAAGATGGTTTATTTATGATACTTTTGATTTTGAGGCATTAGTAAATCTACTTGAAAAAAATAAAAAAGAAGGAGCTAGTAAAAAAACTGTACTATCAGATGGTATTACAAAGTTGAAAGTGCCCTGTTTTCAAAAATACCAAATTGATATTACTGACGTATCTTTAAAATTTAAAGCTGCCTTAAATGCGGCTGGGCTTGAAGTAGACACGCCAATAATGGATGGAATTTTGCGACGTGTTAGAGTAGATGGCGATAAGGGTGCGCAAAAAAGTGGTGCGTATGTTTGTTATTTAGATGGTACACCAGCCGGGTTTATACAAAATTTTAAAACTGGGTTTATTAGTAATTGGAAATATGAGAAATTAGACATATTACCCTATTCTGATAAACTTATTTATAGTAAAAAAACTCAGAATTTAGCAAATGACAATACAGTTTTTATTCAAAAACAGTTACAAAGAGAGAATGAATTAGAAGACGAATATAAAAAAACAGCTAAAATTTTACTTGATGAGTTTTTGGCTGCAAATTTTGCTGCTTTAGACCATGCCTATTTTGTTAGGAAAAGAGTATATAAAAACTATGGTTTGAAACAGGATAGATTTGGAAATCTTCTTATGCCACTTTTTGATATCAACGAAAAATTTTGGTCTCTTCAACGGATATTTCCAAATGGAAATAAGATGATAGGCGCCCTACTTTCAAATGAGCAAAAGAAAAATGGTAAAAAACTTCTTGCTAAGAAGCGAGGAAATTTTTTTATTATAAGTAACGATATGGATCTTTATAACAAAAATTCAGCTAAACTTAATATTGAGGCTTTATTAAAATATAATAAAATTTATATATGTGAAGGTTTCGCCACTGCAGCAAGTGTTCATGAAGCTTGTAAGATGCCTGTAATAGTTGGACTTGATGTGGGCAATTTAGAATTTGTAGTTCAGAATTTTTCTACAAGGTTTTGTAATATACGCATCATAATTGCTGCTGATAATGATGCTAAGAAAGAAAAAGAGAGTGGGGTTAATATTGGAAAAGATAAAGCAATGCAGATTAAAAATAATTTTAAAAATGTAAGTGTCTGTATTCCAAATTTTAATGATACAGAAATTTCTAGTGGATATAGTGACTTTAATGATTTGTATAATAGCAGAGGAATTGACGAAGTAGGGCGTCAATTAGAAATATTATTATAATATCTAAAATATACTTATATAATATTATTTTTATATGATTTAGATATTATAATAATATTATATAAAATAATAATGCTTTCTATCGTGATTTGAAAATTATGTATCGCTTTTGTGGTTGTATTGCCTGCTAATAAATACCTATTTTTATTTTTTTGTATAGAGGGTTACTAATTAATTATATCTTTTATCATAGCAGAATAAGTATTCTCAAATTTGTGTTTTGTGTATTAATATTTATAATTCTTATCTATACTCCTAACTAAAGAGATTATATGAAATAAATATTATAATAATATGATAATAATATTTATATAAAAATATATAGATATGAAAAAGATATTTTTATGATATAATTCCACAAAAAAGAAAAGGATTAAAAATGGTCATATCTATCGTAAATGAAAAGGGTGGCAGTGGAAAAACTACACTTGCTGTAAATTTAGCAGCCAGACTATCCGAGGATGGAGATAACGTTCTTTTGATAGATGCTGATCCACAGCGCTCAACTGAAGTTTTTTCAGATATCAGAAGCCAGTCGAATCTAAAGCCACTTTTTTCAAGTGTATCAAAGACGGGCGTTAGCTTGGGTGATGAAATAAAGCGTATGCGAGATAACTTTGACTCTATTGTAGTTGATACTGGCGGTCGTGATAGTAAAGAGATGCGTAAAGCTATGCTGTCATCAAATGTGCTTATTATACCAACTATACCATCGCAGTATGACGTGAGTGTTCTTGACCGAATGCTTGATCTTAGTAGTGAGGCTAAGGAATTAAACGAAAATTTACTTACGCTTATTCTTGTAAACCGTGTTTCTCCAAATCCTTTTTTGGCAAAAGAGCTTGAAAGCATGCGCGAATATATTGATGATGCAAAAAAGGAGCGAAATTTAAGTGATGTCTTTTTATTAAACTCTGTTATTTACGAAAGACAAGCTTATAGAAAAACGGTTTCAAATGGCAATAGTTTAAGCGAATTTTGCAAAAATGGGGATAGGGCGCTTGAAGATTTCGAAAGTTTTTATGCCGAGCTATTACAAGTTGTAAAAGAAAATATTAAGGATTAAAAAATGGGTTTTAAAAAAGTAAATACAACTCCAGCTACTAGTGAAGAAAATTTTATAAATCAAGCAAGAGGAGAAACATCAGAAGCAAAAAAGCCTAAAAATTTAAAACGAGATAAGTCATTTTTACTTTATTTTACGCAAGATGAATTTGATCGTGTAAAGATAGAAGCGGAAAAAATTGGAATGGGTATAAATCAATACATTCGCTTTAAAATTTTTAGCTAGTATTATATAAATACTATAATGATATTATATTGATATTATAATTATATTAATATAATATTATTTAAAAAGCTCATGAGCTTAAGTTTGAGATTGTAAACTAAAATCTTTAACGCTATGCGAGTATTATTTTATTGTAAAACAAGTATTTAACAGTTGTATCTACATCTATTGTAACGACTCTAGCATATCTAGCATAATTTATATATCTAAATCGTTCCATTTTCTAAAATATTTTATATAAAAATTCTTTTTTCTCATTATATTTTAATATTTAATTAAGATTAACTCTTTTATAATGCCACTAAATTATTTTTTTAAATATAACTATTAAATCATTCCAAGGAAGGACAGATGAGAGCCATCTTATCTTTATGCATGGTGAGTGCATTGCTATTTGCTAGTGAAATTAGCCAAAAAAATGAACTAAACAACGAGGAGATTAGAGCTAACATAGCAAGTTCATTTAATGAAAGCTCCAACATAAATTTGCTTAACGAAAAACCCACTTCAGAAGATAAGCTAAATTTAAACGAAACTCCATGCTTTAAAATAGATAGTATCTTACTGCTACATTATAATGAGATAACTAGTTTTAATGCTAATAGTATTGCCGATGAGGATATAATAAGAAAAGCTTATAAAGATAACTACTCTAAATTTAATTCTATCTTACAGAATACTTTAAACAAATTCGAGTTTAGATCAGGCAGTTGCATTGGTAAAAATTCAATCAATCTAATCATAAACTCTTTTAACAATGAGATAATAAAAAGTGGCTATATCACTTCAAGTGCGAGCCTAGTTACAAAGAGTCTAAAAGATGCCAAGCTAGAGTTTGTGATAAATCTTGGCTTAATAGATAACATAAGCATAAATGAAAGTGACACCCAAAGAAATAGAGCTAGTCTGTTTACCGCATTTGGCGAGTACTCTCATAAAAACAAAGTAGCAAATATAAGAGATATTGAGCAAGCTCTTGAGTCACTGCAAAACGTCTCAAAAGATGATGTTAGCATTAAATTTCTACCTTCAAATAGAGCTGGCTTTTCAAATATAGTGATCACTAGAGTTGATAGCTTTCCACTTAAAGCTGCTATTAGCATTGATAACCTTGGCTCAAAACAAAGCGGTAAATATCAAGCAATGGTAAATTTAAGCACTCTAAATTTACTTGGATTTAACGAAATTTTTAGCTTTTCACGAGGCAAGGATGTACTTAAAAAATATAAAGTTACAAATAAATTTAATGGTGTAAGTGATCACGGTGCTTCAAATAACTACTATTACGGCTTTAGCATTCCATTTGGCTATTTTATGCTTGAATATGAAAAGAGCAAGTATGACTATGCTCAGATCATAAATGCAGCCTACAATCTTTACACATATAAAGGCAGAAGTGAGAGTGACTCGCTAAGCCTTACTTATACATTTTATAGGGACTCAAATTTTAAAAATAGCGCTTACGTAAAGCTATTTAAGAGAAAAAATAAAAACTACCTAGAAGACTACGAGCTAGATAACCAAGCTAGAAGAAATGCTGGATATGAGATAGGTGTAAGATCAAGTTGGAATTCATACAACCAAGCTTTTAGCGCTAGGCTAGCTTATAAAAAGGGCACTGGGATATTTGACTCACAGCCTGATCCTTTAGAAGATAGTGGCGAAGCTACATCAAGATTTGCTCTAATAAATTTAAACCTAAACTACAAATATAAATTCGAAATCCCACTAAGCTACGATCTAAACATCAACGCAAGATATGGCCTAAACAAACTAAGCTTACAGGATAAATTTAGTATAGGCGGGTATTACAGTGTTAGAGGGTTTGACGGCGAGAGCTCACTTGTTGGGAACCACGGAGTGATCATAAGAAATACCCTCTCATATAGCTACTATAAAAATAACTCTATCTATGCTGGAGTTGATGCTGGTATGGTAAGAGCGACAAGTAGTGGCATAAAGGATGAAAACACCCTTGCAGGATATGCCCTTGGTCTAAAAGGATATATAAAAGCATATAACCGTCTAAGCTACGACATCTCTATCTCTAAGCCTCTTTATAAACCAAAGAGCTTTGAAACCAGATCAACAAATGTTAACTTTATTATAAGCTACGAATTTTAAGGATAAAATGTGCTAAAGAACAACCAAATTTCAAATGCGCAAAAGCCTAGTCTTTTAACCATAGGCTTAAATTTCTACATAAGTCTCTCTTTGCTACTTGGTACCGCGCCAGCACTAGCAAATGAGCCAAGTATCATAGCTGATCCAGGTGCTAGCAACCGCCCTGATATACTAAAAGCTCCTAATGAGACGCTAATAATAAACATCACAAACCCTGATAGCAAGGGCGTCTCTATGAACGAATATAGCAGGTTTAATACGCCTTCAACAGGCACTATACTTAATAACTCTAATAAAAACATAGACACTAAGATAGCTGGTCAGATAGAAGCAAACTATAGGCTAAATAAAGAGGCGAGCCTTATCATAAACAAGGTAAATTCAGCTGAGAAATCATCTCTAAAAGGAAATTTAGAGGTAGCCGGAAGTAGAGCTGACGTGGTCATAGCAAACCCAAATGGCATAAGTGTAGATGGTCTAAATATGATCAACTCTCGCTCACTAACACTAACAACAGGCAATATCAATAAACTAAGCCCTAAAGAGATAGAGCTAATATCTGATAAATCAATAGACATCGTAGGTGACGGCCTAAATGATAAGAGCAGCGACTATACTAATGTGATCTCAAATGCTATAAATATAAACTCAAATATCCACGCAAATGAGTTAAATATTATCGGTGAAAAAGAGGTAGCTTCAAGTAGTGGCAAACTATATAACGACGTAAAAGCTAAAAATCAAGAAAACAGCTTTAGCCTAGATAGTAGCGCGCTTGGCGGCATGTATGCTAATAAAATCAAACTAGTTGGAACAAGTAATGGAGTAGGCGTAAACAATAACGGCTTAATGATAGCAAATAACAACATAGAGATAAGCCTTGATGGTGACATAGTAAACACCGGTGCTATCGCTTCTAATAAAGAGGCTAGGATTGAGGCAAATACTATAACAAACAAAGATGAAGCGCTAATAGCAGCCAAAGAGAATCTTAATATAAAAGCAGACACTTTGGCAAATACATCAAGCCAAATTTATGCTAAAGATATAAACGTAGAAGCTAAAAAGCTAGTAAATAACTCAAGCTCGCAGGCTAGGGTAGATACAGTACGTAGTCAAGGCACTATGCACCTTAATAAAGAGGGAGTAAACAGATATAAGCTTGGTGTAAATTTAAAAGAGCTAAAAGAAAAAATAAGTGCCAAACTAGCTAAAAAACTAGGCAAAGATATAAGTGAGCTAGATGAAAACGAGGTAAATGAGTTAGTATTAAAAGAGGCTATAAATAAAGATGGCACCCTTTATGCGCTAAATTTGCACAAAGACTCGCATCTAGTAGGCACCAGTCAAAAGATATTTCATAATCTAAGACTAGACTATGATACAAACGAGGTGCTAGTAGATACTAGTAGAGCAAAGAACAACGAGCAAAAAAGAACTATCACATATAGCATAGTTAAAGATGTTCTAAATGAAGATGATAAAGCTAACTTCATCCCGGGAAGCATAATAGCTAATAATGATATAAATTTAAATGTAAATGATGTGTTAAACGATAAGAGTGTAATATATGCTGGAGGAGATCTAAAGCTAAATAGCGATAATGTAGAAAACATAGCTCTAATGCTAAATAATAATGTAAATAGCTATAGTGTTTATAAGTGGAAAGAGAAAAAGAAATGGTATAGAGGTGGAGGATGGAAAACTAAGGGCGGAACAGGAAAAGTTTTTAACTTCTCATACACAGATGTTGGTTTGCCAGCAGTTTTTGCAGCGGGCAATAACATAGTAGGAAGCACGCAGGACTTTTCAATCTACGCACTAAATGACGATATAAAGCTAGCAAATGTTGATCTAGATAAATTCTCTGAGCCTATATTTAATAGTCCAATCATTAAAAACCTAAATAGAAGGGTGAAAAACCAAGGGTATTATTACAGCCTCGATAGTATAAACTCTGCTTACATAGCAAATATCCTTGATGGTTTATATGAAGCAAGAAACGAGAGTATAAGTAAATTTAGACAGGAAGCAAAAGATAAAAACTTAAAAGCTTCAGCTCTAGTAATGGCTAATAACATAGACCTAGACGCCAAAGGCAACATAAGCCTAGCTGGCAGCGTAGTGGCTGATAGTCTAAATTTAAATGCTGATAAAAAGATAAAGCTAAAAGGCGCAGAGCTATCAACTAGTGGCGATGCTAACATCGCGGCTAATGATATAGAGATAGATAGTTCTGACCTAAACTCTAAAAATTTAAACATAAATGCAAAGAGCAATATCAACTTAGATCAAAGCAAGTCTCAGTTTAGCAAAGTCTCTAACCTAGAAGCTACAAACGATATAAATTTACAAGCTGGCAATGATATAAAGGTCTCTGGCTCAAATTTAGATACGAGTGGCGATATAAATTTAAACTCAGGCAATAACATAGAGATAAAAGCAGATGAGTTTAGCTATACTCATCATGTAAGCTCTAAAGGTATGAAATTTGACGAGAGTGTAAAAAGAGTAAGCTCTGCAAATTTAAACGCTAACAGCGACATAAATTTAAATGCCAAAAATACTCTTTTAGTCTCATCAGCTCATCTAAATGCACTAAAAGATATAAATTTAAAAGCTAGTGACATCATACTAGCAGCGCAGTCAAACAGTAGCGAAGCAACCGCTATAAATAGCTCTAAATCGCTCCTTTCTAAAAAGCAAACCATGGATAGCGCCGTAAGCTCAGAGGTAGTAAGTACTAGCCTAAAATCAGGCAATAATATAAATTTAAACTCAGCTAACGATATCCATCTAGTATCATCTAAGCTAAAATCAGACAAAGATATAAATTTAAACTCAAACAACAATATCCTCTTTGAAAATGGCTATGATGTAGAGGCTAGCTCTCATGCTTCTAAAAAGAGCAAAATATCTTTAAATCCAAACGCCTTTTATAAGAGCAGCTTTGATCTTGTTGCAAATGGCAGTAAAAAGGCAGTTTATAATACTATAGACTCTGGCAATGATATAAATTTAAATGCCAAAAGCGCTCTTAGTCTAAAAGGCACAAAACTAAATTCTGGTATCGATACAAATTTAAACGCAGAGCTTATAGCTATATCAAACACCAATAATGAAAGCTACCATAAAGAGGAGCATAAGAGTAGTAGGGTAGGTATCTTAAAGCCTAATGAAGTGCTAAAAGATATCGTTGTTGACCTAAAAAGAAAGCTAAACCCTCTAAAAGAAGCAAAAGATAAATTTAGCTCACTTAGCACACCTACATTTGTAATAGGAAAAACATCTACCAAATTTGAAAGCAATAGCCTAGAAGCTAAAGCCTCTAACATAAAAGCTGGCAATAATATAAATATCAATGCCAATAAAGATATAAACATAGTAGCTTCAAATGTAGATGCTAAAGAGAACTTAAATTTAAAGGCCAATGAAGCGATAGAAATTTCATCGACAAATAGCATCTCTAATGCCAAGTCAGAATCAACCGCAAGAAAGATTCTTGGCAAGCAAAGCGCATCAGCTAGTTCTACAAATGAAGAGGTTGTTAGCTCAAATTTAAACGCCAAAAACGTAAACATAACTTCAAAGCAAGATACTACTCTTATAGGCTCAAATATCAGCGCAGATGAGAGCCTAGATATAAAAGCTGATAATATAAACTTACTACCAGCATCATATAGCTTAGAGAGCTCGTCTAAATTTAAAGACTCGGGCTTTGGTGATCTAATGAAATCAAATGGCAAAGAGAGTAGTTCAAACTATAACCTTGCCATAAGTACACTATCGGCAAAAGATATAAGTCTAAACTCAAATACAATAAACGCCCTAGCTTCTATCATAGAGGCTGCTAATGTAGATGTGAATACAAAGCTTTTAAATTTAGTCTCAGCAAAGAGCACATCTGTAAATACAACTCTAAGCAATAACGCAGGAGTTTTAACAGCTACTGTAAAAAATAAGGGCAAGATAGAAGAGGTAGAGATCCCAGCTATCATCAAGGTAAAAGATAAATTTACACTAAATGGCAAGGATATAACTAATAAACTAGATGCCACAACCTTTAAAGCGATAAATGACTCTTTAAACTCAGAGGAATTTAAAGAGGGAGTCATAAGAGAGCTAAGATCAAGCTCAAATACCCCAATAGATGAAGAGACGATAAATCAAGTAAAAGCGGTTCTAAATTCTAAAGAGTGGGAAGACAAGACAACTACTCTTAGCGGAATGGGAGCTCTAATAATAACAGCCATCGTTACATTCCTAACAGCAGGAGCTGGAACGGGAGCTGCTGCAGCCGGAGCACTCGGGGCTGCTGCTAGCTCAACCGCAGGCGCAGCGATATCAGCCATGACAACAGCTGTCATAGCAAACTCAACAGTCCAGCTAACAAACAACCTCTTATCTCATGGCAAGGTAAAATTTGATACATCATCCCTAGCTAAATCAGCCATTAGTGCAGGGGTAGGCTCCTATGTTAGTAACTACATATCAAGCATAGATACTCTAAGTAATACCAACATCATAAACACGCCAACTTATACTTTTTCTTATGCAGACTTACTAAGCTCTACGTCAAACGCAGCAATAAACTCTGCCATCTATAAAACAAACTTTAAAGATGCACTACTATCAAATTTAATCTCTAAAGCAACAGACAATGCTTACAAGGCAGTAGGAAACTACTCAAGTAGTGAATCAAATATAAACTCTAACTCACTATTTAAAGAATCAGGTCTAGGTAAGATAGCTCTTCACTCAGCCGTAGGAGCACTCTCAGCAAAACTATCTCATGAAAACGTTGCAGCCGGTGCATTAAGTGGGGCTGTAAATGAAGCAATCTCTTCTGCACTACATAAAGATACATCAAATATGAGTACTAAAGAGATAGAAGCCTATAACAACAAACGCCTACTAGCATCTCAGTTAATAGGCATAATAGCTGGAGGTATAGCTAATGGAGATAAAGGAGCAAACACAGGCTATAAAATAACCACAAGCGCAGATACTTATAATAGACAGCTTCATCAAAGAGAGATAGACTTTATAAACAATAAAAACAATATAGCAAGCTTTAAGTCAAAGCTTCAAACTACAACAAATAAAATTTATAGCGACGATGAAGCAAAATCTATCCTAGCAAAAGCAGCGGTATCTTTAACGGATAAATCATTTAATGAAACATATAGACAAAGTCTAAGCTCAAACGATCTATATAATATAGAGCTAGCAACAAATTTTATAAAGCAAAGTAGCTTTTATAATACAAGCCTAGATAACACAAATGCCTTTAATCCAAATAAGAAGCAATATGAGGATAGGTATATGTATGCCTTAAATGCCTATAACAATGAAGATTTTTACAAAGACAATTTAAGCGTTAAAACAAATCCTGGCATATTAGATTATACAAAATCAACCATGTATGGTCTAGGTGGATTTGCAGTAGGCGGGATAGAAGGACTTGCTGATTTAGGAAATATTATCTTACACCCAGTAGATGCTATAAATGGTTTAGATAATGCTTTTTATCATCCTATCCTAACAACCAAAAATGTAAATGCAAACATACAAGAATTCATAGCTAAAAATTTTGTAGATAGCGTCTTAGGTGATCAAAGTTCTATAAATTATAGAAGTTATCACGCACTAGGTGAAAATATAGGTTCTCTTGGAGCAGCTGGTAAAGCAGCCATAAAGGTAGGTAATAAGTTATCGAATGTAAATTTAAGTAAAAAAGGTGCAACGGCAGATAAAACAACAAATAATAATCTAAATTCTAATGGCAATGACGGAATAGTTGTTGCCGGGGGTAAGAGTGTCAAGATAGATATAAATAAACAAAACAAACATATACAAGGAACCAATGAATATAAAACAGCCAATCAAAATGGCGTAACAAGAAGTATTTTAACAGAAGATGTAGAAAATCTTTTGCCAAAATTTGGAACAGGTCAAAAAGTGAATAGTGTAGAAATCGGGTTGGCTGGTTCAAAAGAAAGAATAGATTTTGGAAAAGTAATTGGTTATTATATAGATGAAAATGGCAACAAATTGTCTACCACAAAAGGAATAGTTCATTATGGTAAAAATGGTGCCCATATTGTTCCTAGTAATCCAAATTGATAAGGGATTTGTATGAATGAAATAATTACTAAAATTTTATCATCCACAAAGAGAGCATTAAATGGCGAGACTACACAAAATATGCGTGCCGTTTATGTAACATTGGAAAACGACATAATAAAATTATTATTTATATATAATGGAGATATTACAGATGATGATTTGGATAATGTAGGATATATTTCTAGTTTAATTATTGCAGATTTTAATGAATACTTGATTGATGAAAAAACAATAAGGATTGATTATCCAAATTTATTTTCTGTGCCGCAAAATTATTTTTTGGCATATAAAGGATAACGATTAGAAAATGACTAAATTCATAAATTTATCTTAGCACTTATCATTTTTATTGTAACTGGTTGTAGAGTTTCTCCAAATTTAAATGACATAAACGGCGATAAAGGAGCAAACGCAGGATACAAAATAACCACAAGCGCAGATACTTATAATAGACAGCTTCATCAAAGAGAGATAGACTTTATAAACAATAAAAACAATATAGCAAGCTTTAAGTCAAAGCTTCAAACTACAACAAATAAAATTTATAGCGACGATGAAGCAAAATCTATCCTAGCAAAAGCAGCGGTATCTTTAACGGATAAATCATTTAATGAAACATATAGACAAAGTCTAAGCTCAAACGATCTATATAATATAGAGCTAGCAACAAATTTTATAAAGCAAAGTAGCTTTTATAATACAAGCCTAGATAACACAAATGCCTTTAATCCAAATAAGAAGCAATATGAGGATAGGTATGTCTATCTAGATAGTTTTGCTAACAATAGAGAATTCTATGACAAAAATCTAAAGGTAGATACAAAGCTTAGTAATGATATAGCAAACTTTACAACAGGATTTGCAAAAGGTGGAATAAATCTTGTAAAAGATACAATAACAGGAGTTTATTATCTAGTAACAGATACAAAAGAGACAGCCAAAGGCATAGCAAATACTATCTCAAATGCAGATACGCTTATTTATAACGGCTTTATGAAAAGCGAACTAGATGCAGTATTGGGTGATTATGAGAGTGTAACTGCAAGGGACCTTGAATTTATAGCCGGACTTACTGGTCCTGGTGCTGTTACAAATAAAGCTGGAAAAGCAGCTTTGGATAGGGTTGGTAAAAAGCCTAGTGAGGTAACTAGTGATGTTACTAAAATAGATAAACCAACTTCTAACACAAATATAAAACACAATGGAAATAGTGGTAATGATGGGGTTGGGAAAAATGACATACAAAAATTAAACAATAATGATAATACAATGATTGCAACCTCAAAAGGAGTCGTTGTATCATCTAACACGTTGGCTAAACAAGGAAGTTCAAATTTGGTTGGAGATTTTACAAAACTAGAGGGAGCAACAGTGGATGAAATTATTTCAAGAGTTCCAAAAGATTGGAAAATGTTGGCACAAAAAAATGGAAATGGTATAAGATTTATTGACGAGGCTGGTATTGAAAGAATTAGAATTCACGGACCTGATCCAAAAGCCCCAATTGGAACAAATTCAAATTCTGGTTGGATATTAAGAATACAAGATAAAAATAAAAATTACTTAGATAATTTTGGAAATATTGGTGGCTATAAGGCTAATGAAACGCACATACCAATTTATGGAAATCCTATTTTGGAGAAATAAAATGCTAGTAGAAAAGGGATATTTTTTATTAAATTTATGCAGAATAGCTTCTTTATGGCATCAAGATAAGTATTTGGTTAATCCATCTACAGATAAATATGAAACAGTAGAAGACTTGGTGCAAGATATATATAACGCTTGCGAATATGCGTTATATCCTAGAAATAAAATATATTTTTCAAAGCGAGAGTTAGAAATCATAAGCCACTTCAAATCATTTATGGATAAAAATTTTGGCATAGATTTTTGGAATGAAATAGAAAAAATAGATAATAAAACTTTAGTTTATTCAAACAAAACTTGGATAAAAGCAAGAGAATTTGCCGGTGCAATCATAAAAAGATTTGGTTTTAGTATAGAAAATTTTAATTATGAAAACTTTTAACCACTTTTGCAAGAAATTTTTGAAGATGATCTAAATTTTAGAGAAAAAGATAAGAGATATTGTTTTGCGTTCAGAAATTATGTAGTTGAGTTTGCTGGTTTTATCGATTTTAAAATTTATAAAAGCGAATTTAGAAAAATCTTTAACGACTATCAAGATCCAAGTATCAAAGCTACCGGAGTAGATACACAAGTAGATGGTTACGTGGTTTGTCCGCATTGCTACAACGCAGAGCAGGTAAGTGCAGAACTAGGTGTCATAAAGTGCAAAAAATGTCAGCAAGAATATAACAACCCACTTGCAAAAATTTGTCCAAGTGGGATAGAAGTGTTAGATGAATAGATAGTAATAATAGTTACATACGTCAAACGCAGCAATAAACTCTGCCATCTATAAAACAAACTTTAAAGATGCACTACTATCAAATTTAATCTCTAAAGCAACAGACAATGCTTACAAGGCAGTAGGAAACTACTCAAGTAGTGAA
>NZ_POZU01000027.1:0-446 GCF_002914005.1 Campylobacter concisus
CCATCTATGCTTTTGTGTTCTCTTTGGTATCTATTTGCGCCTTCAAGGTTTTTAAATGAGCCAATTTGTACCATAAAATCTCCGCCCACAACGCGTTGCTCTGATGAGATCACGATGCCGCCAACTGGAGCGGTTGGAGAGACTGGATTTGGCACTTTTATGCCAGCGCTTGTTGGTTTTGTTGGTTGCGCACTAGCAGTTGTAACAGCGTTAATGTCTTCATTAAAGCCGATAACCTCCATACTAACTGGAGCTGTGCCAGTGCCGATGACATCAAGCTTCATCGCAGCTGCTTTTGAAAGATCAAGCACCCTGTCTGCCACAAAAGGTCCTCTATCATTTACACGCACGATAACACTTTTTTGATTTCTTAAATTTGTTACTTTGAGTATCGTATTCATCGGCAAAGTCTTATGCGCCGCAGTCATATTATACATATTATAAAC
>NZ_POZU01000028.1:0-491 GCF_002914005.1 Campylobacter concisus
TGCATGTACTGATTAACACTCATAGTCCTTACTTTTTAAATGCTATTGAAATTTATTCATTAGAACATAATATAGAAAATAAGTGCAAATATTACTTAGCTGAAAATATTGATAATTATTCAAGAATTATAGATGTTTCCGAGGATATTGAAAAGATATATACCAAGCTAGCTAGACCGTTTCAAGAATTGGAAAGTAGGCATTACGGTAAAAATGATAAAAAATAGTAGATTTCTTATTGAGGATACTTTAAAGGAAACTTCAAAAGATAATTCGGATATTAATAATGTCGTTTTTATGACTAATTGTAGTGCTCAAGTAATCAATTTTGATAAGGTTAAAGAAGAGTATATAAGAGAATTAAATCTATCTAAATCACCATGTTCTGTAGATGCTATAGTTATTACACTATACATAAAAACATATTCTGGTGATTGACATTCTAGTACATTTATAGAGTTTAAATAAGGGAAAGTGAGTAAAACTGAATT
>NZ_POZU01000029.1:0-2109 GCF_002914005.1 Campylobacter concisus
GTCTTAAAAATTGTATAGTTTTGGACGTATAAAAAATGATTTAAAGTTGAGTAAATCTAATAGTTATTTAAGAAAATAAGGTGGGAGAAAACCCACCTTATAAAGAATTATTTAACTTTACCAGTCTCAATTCTTTGTTTATAGATCTCACGAAGTTTTCTAATGTCGTTCTTAACTTCAAATACTCCATGCCAGTGTGAATAGTCAGGACCACCCATTAGAGCACCTTGTCTCATACGGCGACCTTCGTGGTGCCACATATGATAGTAAACATCTTGGAATTCATCTTCCCAAGCGTCTGCGAGTAGTAAGTTTTTAGCTTTCAACTCTTCAAGCATCTTAGTTGCTTCAGCATTGTAAACGTTATAAAGCTCTACTTGCTTATCACCCATAATGAAGAAGTTATCTGTATGAGTTGATGTATGGCAAGCTTTACAAACTAGCTTCATCTCAGCTCTTGCTGCTTCTGGTCCATTTGGATGACCTGCAAGTGGCGTTCCTATGGTTAGTTTGCCAGTTTTTTCGTAAACAACAGCAGCTTGTTCATCACCAGCTGTTCTTAGCTTACTGCTGACGCCCCATAGGTTCCATTTTAGTCTTCTTGAAACATTGTGAGTTGTTGTTGTTTCACCAACACCACTCATGTGGCAAGCTGCACAAGTTGGAGCTCTAAAGTCTGGTACATCCCATGTATCAGGAGCAGCATCAAAATTCCATTTGTGAGCTTCGCTATTATAGATATGTCCGTGCATTGAGTTGTTAAAGATCTCAATATCTGGGTGATCAGGTCCAAGGTGGCAAGATGCACAAGCAGCTGGTTTTCTAGCTTCAGCTATGCTAAATGTGTGTGCGCTGTGGCATGATTTACATCCGCCTACGCCACCATCAGGATAAACATTACCTATACCGTAGTTTGGCCAAGTCTCTTTTGTAGGTTTGTGATCAGCGTCTAGTTTGATGACGGTTCCGTGGCACTGTGTACAACCAGTAGCGTCTGGAGCCATTTTGTATTCTGGATGATCCATACCTTCATAGTGATACATTAGTTTTACCATCGCAGGGTTAGCATACATTTGCATAGCACCTCTTGCGTGACCACTCTTAACAAATTCTTCAACCTCATTCTCGTGGCACTTAGCACAAGTTTTTGGGCTAACTAGCATTGATACGTGGTTGTTAGAATCTTTTGGATGCACCTTAACTGAAGCCATAGGATTATCTGCATTTACAGAGTGGCAATCCATACAACTTACGCCAACGTGAGCGTGGCGACTATTTTTCCAATCGGCAACTATGCCGGGTGTCTCTTTAGCGTGGCACTCAACACAGCTTTTTGATAAGTCTGACATTTTGTGAGCAACTTTAATGTTTTTTACAACATTAAGGTTTAAAGCATCAGATTTATTTGCATCCATGTTTGCGGCAAAGCCAAAAGACATTAGACAGGCTAATAACATTAGCGACTTTTTAAACATCTCTCCTCCTTACTTGGTTTTATTGTTTTCTTGTTTTTTAATTGCTTCAAATTTATCGATTTGTAGTCCTAAATTCTTGTGACCAACGTGCTCGTGGCAGTCAACACATGATTTTTTATTAGGATTTCCAAGAACGAAATAATCTCTATGTGGCAAGAATGATTTACCAGCTTGAATAACATTTTTTAAATTTGAGTGGCAAGTCAAACATCCACTATCATAGACAAAGTGAGATGCATGCTCGCGTTTTTTTCGCCAGTCGATCTTGTCAGTATCTGTAAAAAATGTCTTATAACCATCGTTTATTGATACTTTAAGTTTTGTAAGCACATAAGTATAGGCACTTGTATGATTTAGATGACAGGCTGAACATTCGGCTTTTACACCAAGTTTGTTATTGCCACCGTGTACATCTTCATGATATGCAGCATTCATAGGATCCATAGTGTGGCAAATGGTACAGATGTAGCCGCTACCAGTTGCATGAAGTGCATCAGCAATACCCATAGACGCAATAAGTCCGATCACAATGCCGATAATAACAGATGACCAAACAAAAAATTTCTTCTTAACTTCAGCCAAAATCTCCTCCTGAATTTATCAATATATCGTAAATTTTTACGAAAATTTTAAG
>NZ_POZU01000030.1:0-433 GCF_002914005.1 Campylobacter concisus
TAATTATTCTGATAAATTTTTCCATTTTAATTTTATATTTTTTATAAATATCTTTTAAAGTTTGATTTTCGCCCCTTGTATAATTTCCATGTTCGTCAGTAGAAAATATATCGCTATATTTCTTATGCATATCATCAATAATACTCCTATAAATAGACATTTTAAATTTGTCTATTTTAATAATAAAATCAGGCTTTGTATCTTGCAATATTTGTATTAGTCCTTGATCATACGTAGCAACTAATGAAAAAATATCGAGTCTATCATAAATATATCTTTCAGATAAAATAATCGCTATATCTCTTGCAGTATTATCAATCTTTTTTAAGTATGTATCAATATTGCTAATATTTTCGACATTTATGACTTTGCTGAAAAATTTATGGTTTGGGTTTTCTACAAAAATATATAAAATAGCTTTCAGTTTATTTTC
>NZ_POZU01000031.1:0-39385 GCF_002914005.1 Campylobacter concisus
CCTCTTTAGCCTCTTTTATCTTCTTTTTTAGCTCAGCAAGCATACTTTCACTTTTTATATTTTTGTCAAATTTTACTCTAAAGCCTACGAAATGCTCATCAAAATTTTCATTTTTTAAAAAGTAAAAACTCTCATCTTTGGCTGTATTTTTCTTATAAAAAATGCTTCCATCAAATTTAAAACTTTGAACCAAACTTAGCTCGTCTGCAAAGCTAAAAATTCCAAAAAATATCAAGACAAAAAATAGAAATTTACGCATAAATTTGCACTCCAAATTTTTAAAAATTTGTCGCCATTTTGCCCAAAAATCGCTTAGCTTAATCAAAAAATAACAAAGCTTTTTATACAATCAAACATTTTTAATTTAAGGATCTTTTTGCAGTTACATCAAGCTAGCGAGCTTAGTATTCTTGTCGTTTTGGCATTTATCGTCTTTGCTTCGCCTTATATTTCTAAAATTTTACGCATTCCTGTCGCTCCTGCTGAGATAATACTTGGAGCACTAGCTAGCTACATCGGGCTTGTTGGTGAAAATGAGATGTTTAAGCTAATTAGCGAAGTTGGCTTCTTCTTTTTAATGTTTCTTGCCGGCATGGAGATCGATCTTAGAATGCTTATAAACATCGACCGCAAAATTTTGCGCCTGGGACTTATCTATCTTGCGCTCATCTACTCGCTAGCAACTGCACTTACATTTAGTTTTGATCTTAGTTTGCTCTATATTATCATTATCCCTATAATGGCCGTTGGCATGATATTTACGCTATTTAAAGAGTATGGCAGAGATGTGAAATGGTTAAATTTAAGCATGCTTATTGCAACTATTGGTGAGCTTATAAGCATTACGCTTTTGACATTTATAGCAGCCTATTTGCAGTTTGGAGCTAGTATAAATTTATGGCTAACGATTGGCTATTTGATCTTATTTTTAGCTATCAGCGTACTTAGCTTTAAAATTTTAGATGTGCTTTTTTGGTGGTATCCAGGGCTTAAAGTGATCCTTATGCCACACTACGACAAGGACGAAAAAGATATTAGACTAAGCATTGCAGTGTTTTTTTCGATGATTGCACTTATGCTTTATTTGAATTTAGAAGTTGCCTTTGGCGCGTTTATCGCAGGTATGTTTATAACGACATTTTTTGATCATAAAAAAGACTTACCGCACAAGCTTTCAAGTTTTGGATTTGGATTTTTGGTACCGATATTTTTTATACACATAGGCTCAACCTTTAAGCTCTCAAGCCTGAGCTCAAATGAAGTGATAAAAGATGCTATTTTTATATTTTGTGCGATGCTTGCCACAAGGTTTTTTTCAAGTGTGTTATTTGTAGGAAAATTAGGATTTAAGGGGATATTTTTGTTTTCACTCTCACAATCCATGCCGCTAACACTTCTAGTAGCAGTTGCTACTATCGCACACAGATCAGGTGAGATAAGTGATTATTCTTACTCATCTTTTATCCTAGCAAGCCTAGCTCAAGCTATAATAGGGACAATAATTATAAAATTTCTAATGCAATCAAGAAGTAAGGAGTAAAAATGTCATCAAATACAGCTACGCTAACTGATAACAGAACTGGCAAGAGTTACGAGTTTCCTATACTAAAAGGCACTATGGGACCTGATGTGATAGACATCTCGACATTTTTTAGTGATACTGGAATGTTTACTTTTGACAGAGGTTATACTTCAACTGCGATGTGTCGCTCAGCGATAACTTATATAGACGGCTTAAAAGGCGAGCTAATGTATAGAGGTTATGATATCGCGTATTTGGCCGAAAATAAGACATTTTTAGACGTGGCATATTTACTTTTAAACAAAGAGCTCCCAACAAATGATCAGTATATAAATTTTAAAACCGAGCTTAAAAAAAGAAGCTTTATACATGAAGGCATGATGAAGCTCTTTGACGCATTTCCAGACAAAGCTCACCCTATGGCGATCTTGCAAGCAGCAGTATCAGCGTTAAGTGCATTTTACTCAGATCATCTAAATATGGATAAACCTGAAGAGTATCACGAAATGGCTATGCGCATCATAGCTAAAATTCCAACGATCGCGGCCTTTAGCTACCGCTACTCACGCGGACTTCCTATCATATATCCAAATTTAGATCGTGGCTTTACTGAAAATTTCCTCTACATGATGAGGGGCTATCCATATGAGCACGTCGATCTTAAGCCTATCGAGATAAAAGCACTTGATACAGTCTTTATGTTGCACGCAGATCACGAGCAAAACGCTTCAACAACGACTGTTAGAACCGTTGGCTCTACGCACGCGCACCCATACGCATGTATAAGCGCAGGTATTGGAGCGCTTTGGGGCTGGGCTCATGGTGGGGCAAACGAGGGTGTCATCCGCCAGCTTGAAGAGATAGGCTCGGTCGCAAATGTCGATAGATACATCGCTAGAGCAAAGGATAAAAACGATCCATTTAGGCTAATGGGCTTTGGCCACAGGGTCTATAAAAATTTTGACCCTCGTGCAAAAGTGCTTAAGAAGATGAGAGATCAGCTTATGGATGAGATAGGCATTAGCTCAGAGCTCATAAAGATCGCCAACCGCATCGAAGAGATCGCGCTAAATGACGACTACTTTGTAAGTAGAAATTTATATCCAAATGTTGATTTTCACTCAGGGCTCATCTTAAAAGCACTTGGCATACCAAACAATATGTTTGCCGTTATCTTTGTGATCGGCAGGACGCCAGGCTGGATCAGCCAGTGGATCGAGCTAAAAGAGCAAGACACTATAAAGATCGTCCGCCCAAGACAGCTTTATGTTGGAGAGACAAACAGAATACCAAAATGAGTGAGCTTCTAAATTTAGCTAAAAAAGCAGCCGTTAATGCTGGAGCGCAAATAATGAAATTTTACTCTGCAGATAATACGGCTCTTAAAGTCTGCCTAAAAGATGACAGCTCGCCACTAACTAGCGCTGATCTAGCTGCAAATGAAGTGATACTAAAAGAGCTAAGTAAAAGCGGGATAAAAATTTGCTCTGAAGAGAGCATTTTGCAAGAAAGTGACAAAGATGAGTTTTGGCTCGTAGATCCTCTTGATGGCACGAAAGAATTTCTAGCTAGAAATGGCGAATTTTGCGTTTGCATAGCGCTTATAAAGAAAGCTAGACCGGTGCTTGGCGTGATATTTATCCCAGTTAGTAAAGAGCTTTTTTATGCTGATGAAAATGGCGCTTTTAAAGAAATTTTAGATGATAAAGATGAAATCATAAAGAGAGTTGATTTAAATAAAAAAGATAAAAATTTAGACAATCTAATCTTTTCAAGTAGAAGAGGCGATGCCAAAGAGATAGAATTTATAGGACAGAGCTTAAATTTTGAGCAAAGATGCATCGGCTCAGCCATAAAATTTTGCCGTTTGGTTGAATTTGGCGGAGCTTATTTGAGATTTGCCCCAAGCTACCTTTGGGACAATGCTGCAGGAGATGCACTCGTAAATTTTTGTGGCGGAAAAGTATTTGGCGCTAATAGTGGCAAAGAGATGAGCTACGAGCTTACTAATTTAAAAAGTCCATTTTTCATAGCTCTCTCAAAAAACACACTAAATCTAAAAGATAAAATCACACAACTATATAAGCAAAGTAAAACTTAAACCTTAAATTTCTTCTAGTAGATAAAGCATACTAGCTATTTTTGCTGTGCCTAGCACGTAGTTCATTATGCTTGCTGCGACTTTATCTTTTTTAAGCACTTTGCCATTTATGTCAAATATATCTTCGTTGTTCTCTTTGATAAATTTCAAAGCTTTTGCTGCGACATCTTCTAAACTATTTTTGCCGTCAAGCAATAAAAGTATGTAATAATCGATATTGTTAAGCTTTCTTGAGATGCTAAATTTATTAGCAAAAACAACATCGGCATTATTTTTATGATTTAAAAAATATCTGACATAATTTATTAAATTTTGACTAAGTCTTGAGTAGCCGGACCTATACTCGATATTTTTTTGCTCATCTTTTAAAATCATTGCATCAGACGAGTTTGTTAAAATTCTTACAAAGGCGCTATAAACCATGAGCTTATCTTCTGGCAAAATTTCTAAAATCTGAGAAAGGTTTATGCTGGCTGGATACATCTTATAAAAGACCTCGCAAAGCCATGATATATCTTGTGGCATAGCACCATAACTATCTTGCCACTGGTTATCTTTCTTTATAAAATCTGCCACAACGTGAATTTTATTAATATCGCTTGGGCCTATTTGTTTATTGGCTATGCTCTCATAAGTTTTGCTATGGACTATTAGGCTTTGTCTAAAGACTTTGTTACTGATCATATCCATGAATTGCTCTAGATCGATCCTATCTTTAAACTTGTTATTTTTGTATTCATCTACTACAGCCGTGCCAACATCTGGGGTAAAAATATCATCAAGCGTATACTCACAAAGATAAGTAAGATCATTTTTAGCAAGCATGGCATTAAAATCTTTGAAATAAAATGGATCATTTGTATATTCTAAAAACTCATGAGCTATGTAAAAGTCATCTTTTGAGAGCACATGTTCTGTTACAAAAAGAAGCATCTTAAGAGGTATTTTTCCCTCATAAATTTCTTCATTTCTTGTTAGCAAATATTCTTTATAGACCAAAAGTGCTTCTTTGGCTGCTTTTAATCTCTCTTGCATGCTCTCTTTATCCTTTGCGGCAAGTAGCATTATATCTCTTACGATATCTTTTACTTTCCAGCCAGGATAAACATTATAAGAGATAAATGCCACGCCATTTGTACTTAAATTCTCTCTTACAACTTTTAATATAGCTTCTTTTACAAAGTCAGGTACCCAGCTAAAAACGCCATGAGCGATGATATAGTCAAATTTCTCATCACTCTTAAACTCACAAATATCGCCATGGATAAGCTCTAAATTTGCAAGCCCCATCTCTTTAACGATCTCTTGCCCACGCCTTATCTGCTCACCGCTAAGATCTATGCCAACTACTTTTGCATTTTTGTTATTTACTGCAAATGGGATCAAATTTCCGCCAAAGCTACATCCTATTTCTAAAACTCTTGCATTTTCGCATGGCGGTGGAGTTATGCCAAGAAGTGTAGCACAAGCTTCAAGCCTATATGGCGACGATTGGGCAAAAGCTATTGATTTATAAGTTAGCTCATCATAAGACTTTTCGATTTTGCTATTTTGACTCATTTTAGCTCCTAGTAGTCTTTTTCTTTGATTTTTTCTAGCATATTTTTAGCATCATTTTCTGGATCATCCACTATATATGCGCGCCTTACCTTGCCATCTTTTATGATAAGTGTTTGTCTAAAATAAAATTTATGTCCATTTGATGCAGAAAAAACCGGAAGTTTAAGCGCCCTTTCAAGCATAAACTCACTATCATTTAAGAACATAACTCCAGCTGAAGTTTCTTCTTGAAATTTCTTTTGAGCTGCGATATCTTGTGAGCTAATGGCCACTACCATGAAACCAAGATCGTTAAAATCTTTTAAAAATTTCTTGTAGTTTATTGCTTGTTTGGTGCAACCCTTCATGCCCGCAGTATTTTGCAACTGCTCACTTAAAAGATCAAAGTCCTCACCTATTTTTGGATAGATAAAAATGACGCAGTCATGCGTTCTTGCAAAGGCAGAGAAATCAAATTCCTTACCGTCTAAGGTATTTAAATATATACTTGTAGGCACTTTTATCATACTTCGTCCTTTAAAATTTTTACTATTATATCTTTATAAGCTTTGTCTTAAGCTTTTTTAGAATTTAAAAGATAAACTACAAAAAGGACAAAAAAGCTAATTATTAGCATCAAAAGTGCATAGACATGAGCCTTGGTGTAATCAAGCATTTCAACTGCTTCAAATATCGCAATACTTGCGACCTTGCTCTCTCCAGCTACGCTACCACCTATCATCAAAACAACGCCAAACTCACCCATAGTGTGAGCAAAGCTAACGACAGTAGCTGTTAATAAATTTGATCTGATACTTGGCAAAATCACCCTAAAAATAGTCGTGAGTTTGTTTTTACCAAGACTATAACTCGCTTCAAAAAGGCTCTTTTTTAGGCTATTTAGCCCAGCATAAATCGGCCCAAACATAAATGGCAATGAATAGATACAACTTGCCACAACAAGACCTGTGAAATTAAAAACTAACCTAATCCCAAAAATCTCTTCGATAAATTTACCAAAAGTGGAATATGGCGAAAGAAAAATGAGCAGATAAAAGCCAAGAACACTTGGCGGCAAAACTAAAGGCAGTGAGATTATCGACTCTAAAAATAATTTACCAAAGAATTTTTTCTGCGACATAAAATAAGCAAGCGTAATGCAGGCAAAAAACAAAATAAAAGTAGTTATAAAAGATAGTTTTAACGAGAGCCAAAACGGCTCGTAATCGATATTTTTTAACTCGTCTATCATGCTTTTTCCAAATTTACGCTAAACGCTTTTGTACTAACTACCACCATATCGCCTGCTTTTAGATTCATTGCTTCGCTGCTACTTAGCACCACTTCACAAATTTGGCGGTTTATTAATACATTTGCTACGAAGATCGCATCACGTTTTTTTATCTCTAAAATTTTGGCATTAAAGGCAAATTTCTGCGATCCTGCACTCTTTAAAAATATCTCACTTGCGCTACCTGATCTTGAAATTTTTCCATTTTCAAGGACAAAGACCTTATTGCAAAGCTTATAAATTTCAGCGATATCATGGCTTACTAAAATGATGCTCATCTTAAATTCATCATGAAGCGCCAGTAAATAGTTTTGCAATTTCTCACGCATGGCGTTATCAAGCGCACTTAACGGCTCATCAAGTAGTAAAATTTCAGGCTTTCTCATAACCGCGCGAGCCAAAGCAACGCGTTGCTTTTGACCACCAGAAAGAGTGCTAATCTTTGCATTTTTTAGGCTGGTTAGACCGCAGATATCAAGAAGTTTATTCGCTAGAGCTAGATCATTTTTTGCAAAGAGCAAATTTTTAAAGACATTCATATTTTCAAAAAGTGCATAGTCTTGAAATAAAAAGCCGATATTTCGCTTTTGTGGAGCCAAATTTGTCTTTTCATCAAAGAAAATTTTATCCCCAACTCTTATAAAGCCACTTTGTGGTGCTTCAAAACCAGCGATCAAGCGTAAAATAGTAGTCTTTCCGCCGCCGCTTGCTCCATAAAGTGCGACAAAATCGCCACTTTCAAAGCTAAGATCAGCCTCAAGTAAAAATTTTCCGCCACCGCCATTTAGCTCTTTTTTACAAGAAATTTCTATCATTTTTGTGTACTTATGTGAATGCTTGTAGATTTTATATAGGCAAAGACTTTATCGTTTTCACCTATGTTCATAGTTTTTAATGCGTGATTTGAGATAATAGCTTCGAAGTAAATTTCGCCACACTTTAAGCTAATAACACTTAAAATTTCACCAAAATTTATAGCTTCAATCACGCACTTTAGCTCGTTTTCAAGCGAGCTATTACTTAGTTTGTCTTTTGACAAGATAACATCGGAGCTTTTAAAACCTAAGCTAATCTCATCGTTTAAGGCGAATTTGCTAGCCTCATTTAAGACTAGCATAAATAAATTTGCCTCTAAATTTAGACCCTTTAGCTCAAATAAGCTAACGTCATCTTTAGTTAAAATTCCAACGATCTTTGCTCTTATCATTTAGCTGGAACGTTGTAACCAAATTTCTTGAAAATTTCTCTTGATTTATCTCCTAAGATAAACTCGTAGAATGCTTTTGCATCATCATTTTTTTCAGCATGTTTTAGAAGAACTATGCCTTGGTCGATCGGAGTGTATAGCTCTTGTGGAACAAAGATGTAATTAACGCCCTCTTTGTATTTTGACATTTTCTCATCAAAGAGTGCACTAGCTGCGATAAAGCCTACATCAGAAGCACTTAATGCTTGAGATAGAGTTTCAGAAATTTTTTGAGCATAGACGATATTTTTTTCTACTTCGTCATAAAGCTTTGCGTTTTTAAGAGCCTCTATACTAGCCTTGCCGTATGGTGCAGTTTGTGGATTTGCAATAGAGATCGCTTTTAAGCCACGAACAACCTCAATACCTTTTTTGAAATCAACATTTCTGATAGAAAAAATAGCAACAGCGCCTTGTGCATAAACTTTTGGCTCAGTGCTTGCAAAGCCTGTATCATAGGCTTTTTGCGCAAAGCCCATATCAGCAGCCATGAATATATCGGCTGGAGCTGAGTTTTGTATCTGTGTAACAAGGCCACCGCTTGCACCAAGAGTTAGGTTGATCTTTGTATTTGGATGAAGCTTGTTAAACTCTTTTATAAGCTCAGGAAATGCATATGTCGTATTTGCGGCAGCATAGACATTTACTTCAGCGCCAAGTGCGTTTATGGCAAAAAAGGCTACCAAGCATAAAAATTTAAAAACTTTTCTCATTTAAACTCCTATAATGATTTGTGATGATTTTACTATTGCTAAAAGTGTATCGCCAACACCTATCTTCATCTGGATAGCACTATCTTTTGTGATGATGGCAGTTAAAGTCTGCTCATCGCTTAGTTTTAAAGTAATTTCAGCATTTACAGCACCTATCTTTGCTTCGATCACTTCGCCTTTTAATTGATTTTTTGTGCTTATTTTTATATCTAGATCCTTAGCCAAAATGACAGCTGGAGCTTTAAAAATATAAATAACTTTTTGTCCAACTTTTAGACCTAAATTTTTCTCACTTTCAACCGTAATGTTTGACTCAAGCGTGCAGCCATTACTTAGTTTTGCAACTATTTGAGAATTTACCGCACCGCGGTTTATGCCAATAATCTCACACGAGAGCTGATTTCTAGCACTTAAGTTCATATTCATTCTTTGAAGATTTACAATATCTACATCCTCAAAATCTACTTTTTGACAAATTTTTTGCAAAAAATCCTTTTGAGTCTCAAGAATGGCATCATAAATTTTTATCAGTTTATTGGCATACTCGCTTAGCTCGGAGCCACTATTTTTTTTATTTCCATCAGCTCTAATAATAAGCGGCTTGCTACTTTTGTTATTTATCGTATCAAGGCAGTCCCAAGCATTTTTGTATGATATGCCAACCAATTCTGCTGCTTTTGTGATACTTTTTGTCTCTTTTATGGCCTTTAATAATGTAATATGTTTAGCTAAAACCTGTGTATCTTCGCCTAAAAATAGTTCTAAATTTATATCTGCTTTCAAAATTTTACCTTTACTATATTAGAGAATAATTTGTGAAGTATATCTAATTATATTAATCCTTAAGCTTAAAGATTTAAGTCGATTTATAAATTTCTCTTAATTTCTTGTAAAGTTTTTAAAAGATAAAATCGAGCTACATTTTATAAATAAAAATAAGGCTTGGTATGAAATTTTTGCTTTCTATCTTTTTTAGTTTGCTTTTAGCCTGTGCCAATACGGACATAAATACGAATAGCGAAAGCGACGAATTTGATGTTGAATTTGAAGCAAGAAAAGATGTTTTTGACCCACTTAGTGGCTACAATAGAATTATGACGCATGCAAATGACTTTATCTATGTAAATATGCTAACTCCAGTGGCAAAAGGCTATGCCTATGTTGTGCCAAAAACAGCTAGAACAATGGTTTCAAATTTCTTTGATAACCTGCTTTTTCCGGTTCGCTTTGTAAACAACTTACTTCAGTTTAAATTTCAAAATGCTGGCGAAGAGACATTGAGATTTTTAGCAAATACGATAATAGGCTTTGGCGGACTAACAGACGGAGCAAAATACTACAATCTCAAGCCTCACGATGAAGATTTTGGACAAACGCTTGGATATTGGGGGTTTGGCAGCGGTTTTCATATCGTTTGGCCACTTATTGGACCATCAAATTTAAGAGATACTGGTGGTATGGTCGGAGATTATTTTGCTGATCCTATTAGCTACGTTGATCCTATACTTTTATCAACTGGTATCAAGTCATATAGAGCGTTTAATAGCTTTTCGCAAGATCCAACTGCTTATGAAAAACTAAGAAAGGATGCTATTGATCTTTATCCATTCTTACGCGATGCTTACGAGCAAAGACGCGACAAGCTTATCAAGGAGTAAATATGAAAATTTTAAAAATTCTAACTATGATTTTACTTTTTACAACTAGCCTTTTTGCTATTTCAAAAGAGCAGATCAAGCCTGAAGTAGAGTTGAAAACAACAAAGGTTAATGAAATTTTAAAAGATATAAATTTAGACAATAACGCAAAGACAAAAGAAATTTTTGCTCTTCTTGATCCATTTTTTGACTATAAACAAATGGCAAAGATAAGCCTTGGCAAACGTTACAACAGCTTAAGTAGCGACGAGCAAGCTAAATTTGACGCGGCATTTGAGCAAAAACTAAAAAGCTCATACATAGATAAACTTTTAGGATACAAAGATCAAGAGATACATATAACTGGCGAGAGTGAGCCTCAAAAAAATAGATACTGGCTAACATCCGAGCTTATAAATGATGGTAAGAGCTACGAATTTGTCTATAAATTTTATGACGCTAAAGAGCGTGGTTGGCTCATTTACGATCTTGATATCGTTGGTGTAAGCATCATTCAAACATACAGAAGTCAGTTTGGTGATGTGCTAAATAACGCTGATTTTAATACCCTTTTACAAAAGCTAAACGAAGCTGTTTTGCCTGATCAAAATAAAACTAACCCTTAATGCGACAAATTTTTAAATTTATTATTGCCAAAAACAAGCTTATTATTGCTCTAATTTTAGCTTTAAGCGTAGTTTTTGGCTATCTTAGCACCAAGCTTAGCGTTGATGCGTCAGCTGAAACGCTACTGCTTGAGCATGATCCTGACTTAAAAGCTTATAGAGAGATAGCCAAACGCTACGATGCACCTGGATTTTTAGTGGTTGCTTTTACTCCAAAAGATGATCTTTTTTCACCTAAAAATTTAGAACTTATCAAAAATTTAGGTGATGAACTAGCTAAAAACGATATGGTAAATAGCGTCATCTCTATAATAAACATTCCGCTTTTAAATAGTGTAAAAGGCGGGATTACTGGCATCTTAGATCATACTCCAACGCTGCAAGATAAAGATATAAATATTTCAAAAGCAAAGCTTGAGTTTGCCAAAAGTCCGATTTACAGCGGAAATTTGATAAGCAAAGATCTAAAAACCACTGCGATTGCTCTAAATTTAAAGCAAGATGAGAAATTTAATGAGCTTGTAAATGAGAGAAATTTACTTAGCCAAAAAGAGTCAAACGGCACTATCACACAAGCTGAGCGACTTAAGCTAGAGGCTCTTGCCTATGAGTTTAAAGCCTACCGAGATGAGCTTAGAAAGAGCGATCACGAAAACCTTGAGTCCATAAAAGCAACCATAGCTAAATTTAACGCAAATGACGAGCTATTCTTAGGCGGTGCAAATATGATCGCTGATGATATGATAGGCTTTATAAAGAGTGATCTTTTAGTCTATGGCTTAAGCGTACTTGCTCTTCTTAGCTTTAGTTTGTGGCTATTTTTCAGGCAGGTTAGATGGATAGTTTTGCCGATGTTTATATGTGCCGTAAGTGCCATTTTTACGACCGGAATTTTTGGTATATTTGACTGGGAAGTGACGGTCATTAGCTCAAACTACATCGCACTTCAGCTCATCATTACTATTTCAACTGTAATTCATCTTGTCGTTAGCTACCGAGAATTTTACGCAAAGCATCCAAAATATAGCCAAAATCAGCTAATTTATCTAACGCTTCGCGATAAATTCTCTCCATCTTTTTGGGCGATATTTACTACGGTTATTGGCTTTAGCTCGCTTATGAGCGCTGACATAAAGCCAGTTATCATGCTTGGCATTATGATGAGCACTGGCATTAGCGTTTCGCTTGTGCTTGCGTTTTTGCTATTTGGCGCGATAAATGTAAATTTAGAAAAATTAGCTCCTATTAGAACCTTTGAAAATAGCTTTAAATTTACAAAATACTGCGCAAATTTAGCCTTAAACTCAAGAAAGATCATCTACGTAGTTTGCGCTCTAGTTATTTGTTTTGGTGTTTATGGTATCAGCAAGATAAAGGTTGAAAATAGCTTTATAGGCTACTTTAAAGAAAGCACAGAAATTCGCCAAGGAATGCAAGTCATTGATACCAAGCTTGGCGGCACGATACCAGTTGATGTGATAGTGAAATTTAAAGAGCAAAAACAAGATAAAAATACTGAGCAAGATGAGTTTGAAAATGAGTTTGAAAGCAACGCTAAGGATGCAAAATACTGGTTTAATAGCTATCACACAAGGGTTGCTGAGAAGATTCATGATTATTTGAAAGAGCAAAAATTTGTCGGACATGTAAGCTCGCTAGCAACCCTTATAAAAGCCATAAAAGAGCTAAATAACGGTGTAAGTGATGATTTTTTATTAGCTGCGATGTATGAGAAATTACCACAAAATTATAAAAATATCTTATTAAGTCCCTATGTAAGCGTTGAAGATGATGAGCTTAGATTTAGTATAAGGATAGTCGATAGCGACTCCGAGCTTAGACGAAATTTATTTCTAAAGGAGCTTAGAGAAGGGCTAGCACAGCTTACTAAAAATGACAATGTAAGTATAGAAGTGGCCGGAATGATGGTGCTTTATAATAATATGCTTCAAAATTTACTTAGCTCACAAGTTGATACCTTTGGGCTAACTGTTGCTATACTTTTTGTCATATTTTGCTTTATTTTTAGAAGCATAAAGCTAGCAACCATTGCAATAGTTTCAAATTTAATCCCGCTTTGCACACTCTTTGGTGTGATGGGATTTTTCGGCATTCCGCTTGATGTGATGAGTATCACGATAGCAGCCATTAGCATTGGTATTGGCGTTGATGATATCATTCACTACATCCACCGATTTAAAGAAGAAATGCTTACAAAAAGTGTTTTTGAGAGCATTAAAGTCGCGCACGCAAGCATCGGATATGCGATGTATTACACATCGTTCACCATTTTTCTTGGCTTTAGTGTGATGATAACTAGCAATTTTATTCCAACTATATATTTTGGCTTACTAACCGATCTTGTTATGGTTTTTATGCTTCTTGGCGCGCTAATCATCTTACCAAGCCTAATAGCAAGCTTTGTAAAAAAGAGCGATATTTAAACTAAATTTATTTGATAACTTTGATGAACGAGTAGACATCGGCCACGCCGTCAATGTGCTTAGCGTACCAAATAGCATGTTTTTCTTGCTCAATGCTATCAACTACGCCGCTAAATACAACATCGCAGCCAACGATACTAACACGCACATTTGTTCCTTCGACTATACTATCTTTGAAAAGGTTTTGTTTTAAATTTGCAAGGATTTTTAGACTATCGCATGGATATTCTGGCTTTTTTATGCGAAGATAGGTGTAAATTTCTCGTACACCATCTGTATTTTTGGCTAGTTCTACTAACTTATCTTCAAACTCTTTGCTATCAACTAGCCCTATAAGGTAGACATCGCCATAAAAACACTCGATCTCAATATCTATATTACTAAGACCTTTTGAAAATAAAATTTTGCTTTGCAATTTGCTTTGTATAAATTTATCTCTTGTGATCGAGTAAATACCACGTTTATCGCGTGAAATAGAGTATGCATCATATACATTTAGTGGCGCGGTTGCTGGGGTTAGTACTGAAGAGCAAGAGCAAAAAAATAGAGCCAAAAATGCAAAAACGCTAAATTTTAAAATCAGAAATCCTTTTGTAATTTCAAAAAGTTTATAGAAAATGGGCTAAAATTTATCTAAATCTGCTAAAATAACGCGCACGGAGGATAAAGTAATCTGGTGATGCTCACGGGCTTCAAACCCGATGACTGGGCGGTTGACCGTCTGGTGGGGAGTTCGATTCTCTCATCCTCTCGCCACTCTCATTTTAAATTTTACCTTTATCAAGCAAATTTATAATCCCAAACAAAATAAAACTTAACACAACCAAAACAAGGCTTAAAACCAGTGCTTTATCGCTTTTGCCATCGTATACGGCATTATAAATGGCAAGTGATATTGTATCGGTCTTTCCTATTATATTTCCGCCAAGTATAAGTGTTATGCCAACCTCGCCAAGCCCACGCGAGATCGCTAAGATAAAAGCTGCCGCTAAGCTTTTTGCAATACATGGAAAGAGAACAAAAACAGCTGTTTGAAATCTATCTTTCCCAAGGCTGTATGCTGCTTCACTTAGGCTCTTTGAAAGTGAGCCAAGAGCAGAAGCGACAGGCTTTACAAATAGCGGCAGTGAAGCTATAAAAGCAGCTAACACAAGAGCCTTAAAACTAAAAATAATTTCTAAATTTAAAGCCTTGCCGACGATGCCATTTTTACCAAGCAGATAAAGCAGTAAAAAACCAGTCGCAATAGGCGGAAAGATGAGGGGAAAAGTTACTATCATCTCTAAAATGGCTCTAAGTTTACCTTTATAAAAGGCCAAAAGATAGGCTAAAGCTAGCCCAAAAACGACGAGCAAAGCCCCTTGGCACAAAATGACCTTTATGCTTAAAACCAGAGGATCAAACACCCATGTGAGCTCTTGCAAATTTAGCCTTATCTTATGCCAAATTTAGTGTAAATTTCTTTTGATCTCTCGCTTTTTAGCTCATCCAGAAATTTAATGCAATCAGCCTTTTTATCGCATCCTTCAAGCTTTGCAGCTACGATGTTTGCTGGAGCATAAAGGGTTTTGTCTATCAAAATAAAACTACCAAATTCGTCTTTATGTGCATTTAGTTCGGTCTGGTTGATAAAGCCTGCATCAACTTCACCGTTTAATATATAGGTAACGACCTGTGGCACGCCAGCAACTGCTAAAATTTTATCCTTTAGCTCGCCACTTAAATTCGCTTTTTGCATAAATTCATTCGCCCTTTTGCCATAAACCGTCTTTGCTGCGTCTGGCATAGTGATCTTAGAAAGTACTTTTAGCTCTTCAACTTTTTCTATTTTTACACCCTTTTTAGTGGCCAGCACCAAGGCGCCTGAGCCTAAATTTACATACTCAGCGATCTTTAGATCAGACTTTTTCAAAAAGTCCTCATCGCCTACGATCACATCAGTTTTGCCCTCTTTTGCCTGAGCCATGATAGCTGTGATGTTTGCAAAAGAAGTGTCGATATTTACGCCATCTTTTTTGAGATTTTGTGCGACTGCTTCGACTATCTTTTTATATCCGCCACCAGCACTTACTAACAAATTTTCATTGCCAAATGCAAAAATCGCGGCCATTAGAAGTAAAAATTTTTTCATATTTTTCCTTTAAAATTAAAATTTCACGATTTTATAAAATATACTCTTATATATTCTTAAAATATATTTTTATAACTTATTCGGCTTTTTGCCAAAATGGTATAATCTCAACAAAATAAAAGGATAGGCATGAACGAACTTGAGCTAAAGATGCAAGGCAAGATAGATAGGCTAACAGATAAGACTTTTAAGTTGGATTCAAGGATTGGCGAGGGATACTTTACTGCGAAATATTTTCTAAAAGTAAATGAGATCATCAAGCAAAACCTACCAGATCAGCATGTTACGATGCAATTTTTCCAAAGGCGTGATGATATCGTGCTTTGTGGCATTGATGAGGTTTTAGCCGTCATCAATAAATTTGCCAAAAATCCAAGCGAGCTTGAAATTTACGCGCTTGATGATGGCGATATCATAAACGCAAATGAGCCAGTTTTAAAGATAAGCGGCAAGTATGAAAATTTCGGCTTTTTAGAAAACGTGATCGACGCGACGCTTACTAGAAGAAGCTGCGTGGCGACAAACTCAAGAGACGTGATAAGAGCAGCAAATGGCAAGGACGTTTTTAGCATGGCGGATAGGCAAGATGACATCTGCACGCAACCAGGCGACGGCTATGCATCATTTGTAGGCGGCATCAAAAAGGTCGCCACAGATGCTCAGGGCGAGCTTACGGGGCTAAAGGGTGGCGGCACCATGCCTCATGCGCTTATTCAAATGTGCGGCGGGGATATAGTAAAAGCCTCAGAAATTTATGCTAAAACCTTTGAAAATGAGAGGATTACGGCATTGGTTGATTATAACAACGATGTGATCACAGATGCATTAAGGGCTGCAAATGCCTTAAAAGAGAGGCTTGGTGCGGTTAGAGTTGATACTAGTAAAAATTTGATAGATAAGTATTTTGAGGACAAAGATACGAGCAAATTTGACCCACACGGCGTTTGCAAGGAGCTCATTTTTGCTCTAAGAGAGGCGCTTGATAAAGCTGGCTTTAAGCACGTTAAAATCGTCGTTAGCTCAGGCTTTAACCCACAAAAAATGAGCGAATTTGAGAAATTTAACACTCCAGTTGATATTTATGGCGTGGGAAGCTATCTTGTTAAAAATGATATTTGTGGCTTTACAGGCGATCTAGTCGAGCTAAATGGCAAAAATGAGGCTAAATTTGGCAGAAAAAATTTCGCTTCAGATAGGCTAAAGAGAGTAAAATTTTAAGAGAAAAGATGAAATTTATAAAAATTTTAATGCTTCTGTTACTTTTGCTGACTGCTTGCACTGCCGCAAACTACGCTAATGCCTTTGAAAAGGTTGGCATAGTTGAAGACGGCGTTTATCGCTTTAGTCAAAATGATATCAGTGTCAAAAAAGACCTACTTGTAAAAGTGATCTCGGTGCAAAATGCGGACAACTCACGCAAAAAGATCATCTCCATGCTAAATATCCCTAAAAAATCTAAAATCACGGACTTTAAAACAAGCGACGCAGGCGTTATGGTCTGGCCATTTTACGAGTTTGAGGGCAAATTTATAACGACAATAATTGTTGAAAATATAAAAAAGGAAGATAGCGATCAAAAACTGCTTAAGATGTTAGAGCTTAAGCATCCGTTTTACTCAACGCTCCAAGCTCGAAGAAAAGGGGCTAAAGATGCCATAGACGTGAAATACGTGCTAAATTTCAAAGAGGCAAAGCTGGTAAAATCGTTTCAAAGTCGCCCTTAAAACTTTATTTTAAATAAATTTCATTAAAATGGCATAATCAAAAAAAGGATCGTCTTTGCAAAATTTCAAGAATATAAACGTCGCTCACTCGCCTGATGCTGACGATATTTTCATGTATGCCGCGGTCAAATTTGGCTGGGTTAGCAGTAAAAATTTAGCCTTCACATCAAAGGCACTTGATATAGAAACACTAAACGAAGAGGCGCTAAAAGGCACTTATGAGGCCACAGCAATCAGCTTTGCACTCTATCCAAAAATTTGCGATGAATTTGCACTTTTGCGCTGTGCGGTGAGCTTTGGCAATGGATATGGCCCAAAGCTTATCAAGCTAAAAGATAAACAGCTAAAGCGAAATTTTAAGGTCGCACTCTCTGGCAAAAACACGACAAATGCCCTGCTCTTTCGCATAGCCTACCCAGAGGCAAGGATCGTTTATAAAAATTTCTTAGAGATCGAAAATGCTGTGCTTAGCGGCGAGGTCGATGCTGGTGTGCTCATACATGAAAGTATCTTAAATTTCTCAGACCAGCTCTGCGTAGAGCGTGAGATTTGGGACATTTGGAGCGAGCTAAACGGCGAAAATTTACCGCTTCCACTTGGTGGCATGGCGCTTAGACGAAGCCTACCCATAACCGATGCGATCGAGTGTGAGAGAGTGCTTAGCGAGGCCGTTAGGATTGCCACTTCGCACAAGCCATTTTTATCTCACATGCTAATGGAGCGAAACCTCATCAGAGTTGGTAAAGATGAGCTAAAAACATATCTAAATTTATACGCAAATGACGAGTCCATAAGCATGGACGAAACTCAGTTAAAAGCGCTAAATAAGCTCTATCAAATAGGCTACGAAAAAGGTTTTTTTGAAAAGCCAATCGACGTAAACGACTATCTTATCCCGACTGAGTACAACGAAGTAAGGTTTAGCTGATGCAAAGTACGCTTGTCTCGCTTGGAGTTGAAACCTTTAAGATCGCCCTTTATATCAGCCTTCCGATGCTGCTAAGCGGCCTAATCGCAGGTCTTATCATCTCCATTTTTCAAGCGACCACGCAGATAAACGAAACCACGCTAAGCTTCGTGCCAAAAATTTTGCTAGTTGTCGTTGTCATCATATTTTTGATGCCTTGGATGATCTCGATGATGGTTGAATTTACCACTCGCATGTTTGAGTTTATACCGGAATTTATCCAGTGACGAGGCTTGTTGATTTTTCTAAATTTACCTCGGTTAGGATAGGCGGCGTGCATGAAGTTTTTGAGGTAACTAGCCTTGAAGATCTAAAATCGCCTCACTTTTTAGGCGCTGTGATGATAGGCGGAGGTAACAACCTACTCATCTCGCCAAATCCCCCAAAAATGGCGATGCTTGGCAAGAGCTTTGACTATATAAATTTAGAATGCTTCGGCGATAAAATTTGCCTTGAGATAGGAGCTGCGACAAAATCTGCCAAAATTTATAACTTCTGCAAACAAAACAATATCGCGAACCTTGAGTTTTTAAAAAATATCCCAGGCACACTTGGCGGACTTATCAAGATGAACGCTGGGCTGCTTAAATTTAGCATAAGCGACAACCTCACGCATGTGCGTCTGGCTCGTGGCTGGGTGAGCAAGGATGAGATAAACTTTAGCTACCGCCACAGCGGCATAGATGAGGCTATTTTGGGAGCTAAATTTAAGCTTCAAAGTGGCTTTGACGCAAGCATATCTGAAGCTATAAGTGCTAAGAGAGCAAATCAGCCAAAAGGAGCTAGCTTTGGCAGCTGCTTTGTAAATCCTGAGGGGCACTTTGCAGGGGCGCTGCTTGAGGCAGTTGGGCTAAAGGGGTACGTGATCGGCGGAGCGAAATTTAGCGAAGAGCACGCGAATTTCTTGATAAATTTTAACCACGCAAGCTTTGAGGACGCCACTAGCCTTATAAATTTGGCAAAGGTTAGGGTTTTAGAGAAATTTGGCGTAGAGCTTAAGACTGAAGTTTGTATTTTATAAGGATGATGATGAGTGAGTTTTTGAGCGAAGTTTTTACCCTTTCACTTTTGTTTATAGCTATCGGTCTTTACGCTGTTTATAGGGCTAAAAAGGCGCAAAGTGAGCATGAGAAAAACGTGGCTAGTTATGATAAAAATCTGCTAAATTTTGCCAAAATTTTAGGCGTTCAAAATCATATAGACCTAGTTAAATTTGATGAAATTTTAGCCCAGGCCTTAAAAGAAAAACTAATTTTTAAATTTAATAAATCTACCTCACAAGAGGAATTTATCTCTTTTATAAAAGATGAAAATTTCAAAAATAAGCCCCAAATTTCACAAAATAATATAGACGAAGCCTTTTTAAATCTTTGCGCAAGCTCGCTTGTAGAGCCACTTAAGCTAGCAATACTAAAAAACGAAGATCAAATTTATGGATTTTTGTTTGAAAAAGAGCACCTTTTTGCTCTTATTGATAGCGCTGCGCTGCTTGGCGAAAATATTATAATTTGCGAGTAAATCAAGTAAAATTCATCTCTTTTTAGATAAAATCAAGCCAAATTTCAACTATAAGGTAAAAAATGGCAAAAGAAAAAGATAGTGACAAAAAGATAGCTATCCCAGAGAGCGAAGCGGACAAGAAAAAGGCGCTCGAGCTTGCACTAAAGCAGATCGATAAAGCTTTTGGCAAAGGCACGCTTTTAAGACTTGGCGACAAAGAGGTTGAGGCTATCGAGTCGATACCGACTGGCTCGCTAGGGCTTGATCTGGCTCTTGGCATAGGCGGCGTTCCTAAAGGCAGGATTATCGAGATCTACGGACCAGAGAGCTCTGGTAAGACCACGCTCACGCTTCACATCATAGCTGAAGCGCAAAAAGCTGGCGGAATTTGTGCATTTGTCGATGCAGAGCACGCATTAGACGTAAAATACGCTTCAAATTTAGGCGTAAATACTGACAATCTCTACGTCTCTCAGCCAGACTTTGGCGAGCAGGCACTTGAGATCGTTGAAACGCTTGCTAGAAGTGGCGCGGTTGATCTTATCGTAGTTGATAGCGTCGCTGCACTTACTCCAAAGAGCGAGATAGATGGCGACATGGGTGATCAACACGTGGGCCTTCAGGCAAGGCTTATGAGTCAGGCGCTTAGAAAGCTAACTGGAATTTTAAGCAAGATGAAGACAACTGTTATCTTCATCAACCAAATTCGTATGAAGATCGGTATGATGGGATATGGCACGCCTGAGACTACAACTGGCGGCAATGCACTTAAATTTTACTCATCAGTAAGAATAGACGTAAGAAAGATAGCCACACTTAAACAAAACGACGAGCCTATCGGCAACCGCACAAAAGCAAAAGTTGTTAAAAACAAGGTCGCACCTCCATTTAAAGTGGCTGAATTTGACATCATGTTTGGCGAGGGTGTGAGCAAAGAGGGCGAGATCATCGACTATGGTGTAAAGCTCGACATTATCGACAAATCAGGCGCGTGGTTTAGCTACAAGGCCGAAAAACTAGGCCAAGGCAGAGAAAACGCCAAAGCCTACCTAAAAGAGCATCCAGAAATTTCTGACGAGATAGTGGCGGCGATAAAAGGCTCAATGGGGATCGATCACCTAATAAGCAGCGGCGCAAAAGACGAAGACGACGATACAAACGAAGCAGGAGATGAATAATGGTATTTATTGAAGATGTAGAAGCTCACGAGGTTTTAGACAGTAGAGGCAACCCAACAGTTCGTGCGACAGTTAGACTAAGCGACGGGACTGAGGCAAGCGCGATCGTACCAAGCGGCGCAAGCACTGGCAAGCGTGAGGCACTCGAGCTTCGTGATAAAGACGAGAGATATGCTGGCAAAGGCGTGTTAAAGGCTGTTTCAAACGTAAATGAAAAGATCGCAGAGGCGATCATCGGCCTTGATGCCTACAACCAAAAAGCAGTCGATGAAGAGATGCTTGAGCTTGATGGCACGCACAACTACTCAAATTTAGGCGCAAACGCAGTCCTTGGCGTATCTATGGCGGTAGCTCGCGCAGCTGCAAAGAGCCTAAATGTCCCGCTTTACCGCTACCTTGGTGGCGCAAATGCTAGCATCTTACCTGTGCCGATGTTTAACATCATAAATGGCGGCGCACATGCAAATAACAGCGTCGATTTTCAAGAATTTATGATCATGCCATTTGGTTTTAGCACATTTAGCGAGGCGCTAAGGGCTGCAACTGAAATTTATCACGAGCTAAAATCTATCCTAAACGCAGCTGGCCACAGTACGGCTGTCGGTGACGAGGGTGGTTTTGCTCCAAATTTAAAAGACAATGAAGAGCCACTAAAGCTCATCTCACAGGCTGTAAAAGAGGCTGGATATGAGCTAGGCAGCCAGATAAAACTTGCCCTTGACGTTGCTTCAAGCGAGCTTTATAAAGATGGCAAATATGAGCTTGAAGGCAAGAAATTTAGTAGCGACGAGCTCATTGGCTACTACGAAAAACTTTGCGAAAAATACCCTATATTCTCTATCGAAGATGGCCTTAGCGAAGACGACTGGAGCGGCTGGGCTGAACTTACAAAAAGGCTTGGAAGCAAAGTGCAGCTAGTTGGCGACGATCTTTTTGTCACAAATGAGAAAATTTTGCGCGAAGGCATCGAGAAAAACATCGCAAACGCTATCTTAATCAAGCCAAATCAAATAGGCTCAGTCACACAAACCATGCAAACTGTCCGCCTTGCTCAAAGAAATGGCTATCGCTGCGTCATGAGCCACAGAAGTGGTGAGAGCGAAGATGCGTTTATAGCTGACTTCGCAGTTGCTCTAAATACCGGCGAGATAAAGACAGGTGCAACTTCAAGAAGCGAGCGTAATGCAAAATATAATCGCTTGCTTGAGATCGAGCTTGAGGCTGGAGAGTTTTTGGGGGATAATATTTGAGCGAAATTTTAGACGAATATGGCAGCACTGATGGCATATTTCATAAAATTGTAAAATATATTAGACCAACATTACGTTATGTCATAGCCACAATTTGTGTGGCTATGTTTGCCTTTTATGTGGGTAATATGATGTTTGGCAAACGCTCACTTGATGTTATGCTAAGCCTTCAGAGTAAAAAAGAGAGGCTTGGCGAGGACGTGGAAATTTTAAAAAAAATGAACGCGCGTCTGCAAAAAGATTATTTTGAATTGCAGGGCCTTGAGCCAGACTCCAACAAAAAGTAGGAACGATGAAAAAAATTTGGTTACTTTTATCTATTTTGACGGCAAGTTTATGTGCTAGAGAAAATCCATTTATGCCTATGAGCGAGTTAAATACAAGTGTTATAACAACAAATATCGTTGAGAAATTTGATAGCTTTAACTCACTTTCATTTAAGTTTCCAATCGATGCAATGCTTTTGCTAGATGTCACTATAAGATATAGGGCAAACGACGGCAGTATAAAAGAAAAAAGACTAACCGATATAAATAAAACCGTCGACTGGAACGATGAATTTGCTCTTATGAAGATGAAAACCCCAGAGCCAGTTGCAGCCAAAAAGCTAGATGTTTCAGTAACGATGGCTGAGATACCTACCCAGAAATTAAGCACTCCTGTGATTATAGAAAAAAATGAGACCAAAATTTTAAACAAAGATAGAAATAAAACTTCAGATATACCAGCCCCAAATGTTGTGGTTATCGATCTTGGAGCAAAAAAGATAAAAGAAACTAGCACGAAGGATGAGCAAAAAGTAGTCGAAGTAAAAATAGAACCTAATACAAAACCAGTTGAAAATACTAAAAATGAAAAAGTGGCTAAATTTTTAAATTTCATAAGTTTTATGGCTAGTGAAAAAGAGTTAAAAATCACCACAAAAGCTAAAAATTTAAAGCATTTTTCTTATGAGAAAAACAAGATTGTTCTTGATTTTGCAAAGCCTCCAAGAAGCTTTAAGACCAAAAATTTAAAACTTGAAAGCGAGATATTTAAAAATGTCATAATTGGTTGGCACGATAGATATTTCAGGGTGGTTTTGGAGCTTGATAAAATGCATAAATATAAGCTTGAAGCCATAGAAAATGGGTATGTGCTTAAGCTTTTATAGTTTTTGAATTTTAAAAAAAGTAGGTTTCATAAAATTTCAAATATAATACTTTTCAAAATAAAAAATTTAAGGTTATTGTTTTGAAATATCCACTTGATTGCAAAGATAATTTTGAAAACTCATTTATATTTTGGCTCACCCGCTACGTCAAATTTAAGCTAAGCTCACTTTCAAATAAAGAGCTTAGGGATCCAAAGGCACTTGCAAGTGTGAATTACGCTCTAAGCCGCGAGGTAAAAAATATAGACCAGCTTGATGGCTTGGTAAAAAGTGCGAGAAATGCAGGGCTTACTGGCATAAATACCTACTTTAATCCACTTAAAAAAATATATGAAACGATGAAATTTTACGAGCTTAGCAGCCTAAAGCAGATCGATGAAGAGCTGTTAAGCGAAATACTAGCTAGCACGACTGGCGGACTAAGCGATGCTAGTAAGAAAAATTACCGCATCTCAGTGATAAATTTCTTTGCGTTTTTAGACAAACAAAATGAAGAGGATGGCAAGGCTCATGTTTTTGATATAAATTTAAAAAACTGGGGCGGAGTGAGTGGCAACAAAGGGCAAAAGTTACCTGAGTTTATGGGCGAAGATGAGGTCAAAAAATTTCTTGATGCGATCGAGGAGAGTGATTTTAAGCAAAATTCAAATCGCAATAAGCTCATAATAAAAACGATAATTTTTACTGGCATTCGTGTGAGCGAGGCTCTAAATTTAAAGCGAAAAGACATCACTGAAGATGGCGATCTTTTTATCATTAGGATCCGAGGCAAAGGCAATAAATACCGCATCGTTATGATAAAACGTCACCTAATAGAAACTCATCTAAACGCGATTGCAATAAACTACATCAACAAAGAGGGCTATCTTTTCATCAATAAAAAAGGCACCAGACTGACGCAAGCCTATGTAAGTCGCATAGTGGAGCAGATCCTTTTTAAGGCTGGTATTAGAAAAGAGAAAAATGGTGCTCATATGCTGCGTCATACCTTTGCAACGATGCTTTACAAAAAGCAAAAGGACCTTGTTTTGGTGCAAGAAGCTCTAGGTCATGCAAGCTTAAATACCTCGCGAATTTACACTCACTTTGATAGCGACAAGCTAAAACTCGCTGCAAAAGTAGCTGAGGATTTAGCAAACTAGAGCGCTTAAAACCAAAGCAAACTAGCAATACTAAATTTAACTCATGCAAAATTTAAAACATTATCTAACTATGAAACCCTATAAATATATGAGGAAATTTTAGCTTGCAAGCAGCCTAAAAGCTTGCTCTGTATCTAAATTTACAATCCACCAGTCAAAAGCTCTTACAAAAAGTGAAATTTGGCAAGCAAATTTTACTCTACTCACCAAATTTATATCAAACTAGCTGATTTTCCTTATCTTTGCAGGAAGTGCTTGTCTAGCGCAAGTGCCAACCAACCAGTCATTTAAACTAAATTCGCCATTTCTTTTTGGATCAAGAAGTCCAAGCTTGTTATGATTGACCCCTTTTTCTAAATTTGCGATCCCAAAAGCTGGCTTTCCATTGACGATGTGCGTTCTTATGCCAAACTCATCATGACCAAATCCATGTTCGATACTAATAACCCCGCTAGCAACGCCGTCTGTCACAAATGCCTCACCAACTTGCGCACCATAAGGCGTAGTCACTTTAACTTTATCGCCTGAGCGAATGCCCTGCTCGCTAGCCACATCTGTCGATACCCTTATGAAATTCTTAGGATGAACAGATCTTAGCCTTGGACTAACAAATGTGTAGAAGTGTTGGATATTTGACTTTCTTGAGCTCACTGTATATTTCCACTCAGAGCGTGGGAAAAATTTCTCAAGCGGCGTGCCGTCACTTGCTACTGGCAGCATTAGACTTGGCACTCCTGGCATAAATTCGCCTGTTATTGAGTGTCTATGCCCACCAAGTGGCTCATAGTAGATAGAAGCTGGCATAGGCGCTGGCACTTTTACGGTTGCTTTATCGCCCTTGTAAGCACTCTCGTAGCTATCGTATCTGCCGCCTTTTGCTAGTATGTGCGCTACTTTTGGCTTCTCTTCGTCTTTTAGATAAGGATCAAGTTTTGTCATCACTCTTGATATCTTACTAAGCTTTTTGTCCTCGTCGCTTATATCTTTCACACCCTCGCCATCAAAGGCTAAATTTGCTAGTGCAGCCGCATAATACTGCTCTTTTACGTCAAGATCCATGAAATTTCCGTCTTTGTCTTTGAAGGCATTTTTGCCAAAGCCTTTTAGTCCAAGCCTCTTTGCTACGGCTATATAAAATGCCTCAACGTCGATCGCGCCGCCGTTTTTATCCTTTGCCTGCTTTGAGCTAACGGCTGGATAGCGCACAACTGAAGTTTTAGCAATCGTTCCCCAAAGAGAGTTTGGAAGTGCCCAGTTTTCTAAATTTACTCCGTCTGGTACGATGTAGTCAGCATAGGCGTTTGTCTCGTTCATAAAGGCGTCTATGCCCACAAAAAGTGGTAAATTTTTACTATCTTTTAGCACGTCTAAAACCGCTCTTTCAAGTCCTGCTTGGCCGTAAAGTACGTTTGTCATATAGTTTATGAAAACTTTTACTTTGTATGGATAGCCAGCCTTGTGGCTCGTAAGAGTTTCATTTACAAGTGGCATAGAGATAGGATACCACGGCTGCTGTGCTGGATAGCCGCTGCCGCCAGCTGCTACTTTACGCTTATACTCAGAGCTTGTTTCGTAGTATTTGCCTGATCTTGATAAATTTAGACCATTTGGTTTATAAGCACCCTCAAAGCTCTCAAGGTCATATCTTCCCTTTAAAAACTCGTGAGTGCCGGCACTTGCATTGACGTTGCCGCCTTTGTAGCCATAAGTGCCCATGAGTGTGTTTAGACAAAGTATCGCAAAAGTAGTCATACCGGCTTGCGTATGCATCATACCGCCATGCACGTTTGTGCTCACCTGTCTGCCATTTTTGGTGAAATTTTCGCAAAGCCAGACGATATCTTCAATGCTCACGCCACAAATTTTTGAGTACTCCTCTAAGCTATGCTTATAAGCTGACTCTTTTAAAAGCTGCATTGAGCTTTTTACCTCGACTTTTTTGCCGTCTATTAAAATTTTACCTTTATAGTAGAGCTTGGCTGCTTCATTTACCTTGTAGCTTTGTATCTTGCCATCTTGCGAGCAGACCTGCCACTCGTTATTGATAAGTGCAAATTTGCCGTAGTCTTTGTGACCTTTTTCGGTGATGACTAGATGCGTGGCGTTGCACCAGTGTATCTCGCCAGCTAGCTTTGCTTGGTCTAAATTTGGCTGGATAAGGTAGTTTGTAGCGTATTTTTCATTTTCTATGATCCAGCGTATCATTGCCATGGCTAGAGCTGAGTCGGTGCCTGGCTTTATCGCTATCCAGCGGCCTTTATCTGAAGAGGCGTATTTTACGGCGTTTGTAACG
Source organism: Campylobacter concisus (assembly GCF_002914005.1). Lineage (GTDB taxonomy): Bacteria > Campylobacterota > Campylobacteria > Campylobacterales > Campylobacteraceae > Campylobacter_A > Campylobacter_A concisus_N. The sequence continues at coordinate 26,458 of NZ_POZU01000031.1, forward strand.
CTTGGGTCGACCACTGCGTAGCTAAAGTCATCTCTAGTGCCTCTTGCGTAAGAGAGCATTTTTGCCTGTTTTTGGAAAGGGTTGCCACCATTTGACGGCGAAGTGCCCCAGTAGATGACAAATTTAGAGTTTTCATAGTCTGGTTTTGTGTGTGCAAAGCCCTTTGCGTTGTGTGCGATCTTACCACCGACCCTAAAGCCGCCACCGCAAATTCCGCCGTGTGAGTAGTGATTTATGGTGCCAAATGACTTTTTGACAAAGCGATCAACGATATCAGAGCGTCCGTCATATAGGTAAAAGCTTAAAAATTGATTACGTTTGGTGCCGTATTCTGGGTTTTCGCTGTCGATTAGCTCGTCGCTATATATTGCTCTTAGCCCATCAACATGCCCCTCACCAAAGAGATCTCCGCCCTCCACTACCTCTTCTACTAGCTGCTCAAAGCTTATGCTCTTCCACTTGCCCTCACCTCTTTTGCCAACTCTCTTTAGCGGTGTTAGTATCCTTGCTGGCGAGTCTATCATCTCAGGCAATATCGCTCCTCTAGCGCAAACTGTGGCTCGCTTTTCGTCTTCACCACTTAGTGTTGTGGCAAGAAGTGCGTCATTTATCGATGTGTCAAAATTTGCCCAGTGTACGTTTGAAAGTGGGTGGTATGGGTTGCCACTACATCTTACAACTTTGTCGTTTTTATCATCTACGTGAAGCCTTATACCACACTTCGTCGTACAGCCATGGCACATCGAAAAGATAACACTATGTCCATCACTAAGTGAAATTTTGCCGTCCTTTACTCGAAATTCAGGCTCTAGCGAGTTTGACTGCGGTTTATAGTCGTCCTTATCTTCATCTGCCAGTATAGCACTCGTGGTTAGTGTTGAGAGCACGGCTGATCTTTTTAAAAATTCTCTTCTTTGCATTATTTATTTCCTTTTACTGTGCTATCTCTTCGCTCCAGCTGATAACCTTTTTATATCCGTTATCAAGCTCGAGTTTTTTATTGTTTTTAGCCAAAATTTCGCTGACGCCGTGGTAGAACACCTGTGGATTTGTATTTTTAGGGCTATCTATAACCATAGTCTCATGTGTGGCTAGAAATTTTCTAATATTTGAGCTAGGATCGTTAAGATCGCCTATGATACGACTACCACCCACACAGCTCTCTACACACGCTGGCAAGAGTCCTACTCTTAGTCTGTGGTCGCAAAATGTACATTTATCAGCTTTATAGGTATGCAGGCTAAGATACCTTGCGTGATACGGACAGGCCTCCACGCAAAGCGCACAGCCTATACACTCTTTTGTGTCGATCTTAACGATACCGTTGCTTCTTTGGTAGCTAGCACCAGTTGGACAAACATCGATACAAGCTGGATTGTTGCAGTGGTTACAAAGTCTTGGAAGTGAGGCTATGACTGCCATTTTGCCGCTTTTATCCTTTGCTTCATACTCGGAGACAATGGTTCTAAAAGCGCCTGGCTGAACGTCATTTTCCATCATACAGCTCATAGTACATGACTGACAGCCAACACATCTTGTAAGGTCTATCGCCATGCCATAGCGAACGCCACTACCACTAAAGTCCTTTGGTGCTGCCTTTAGTACGGTCGTAGCGAAAAACAGTCCCGCAGCTGCAATGAAGCTGCGACGAGAATTTAAGGTCTGTTGCATAAAAATTCTCCTTTCTTTTTAGAATTTTTTCTTATTTTAGCATAGTAAATATTTTTTCTAAAGTTTATTTTATATTTTTGCAAAATGTATTAAATTTTGAGAATTTTTGTAGCACTTAAAAGATAGAATTTGGATAGTAAAATTTAGAAAGAAGTGGGAAAAAGATAGAAAATAAACTTCTATCTTCTTAAATTTATGCTTTATGGTTTAGCATATAAAGGCGAATGACTTGCTCCGCTGTCATCTTTAAATTTCTAATCGCGACATCTTTTCTCATCGCTTCTTCAAGACTCACTGGCTCATTTAATATACAAAAATAGGCATCAATCCCATTTTTGTGGCAATCTTTGGCGCATTTTTGCACGCTTCCAGCAAATGCGATCACTGGCTTATGGTACTTTTTGGCTAGTTTTGCAACCCCAGTTGGTGTCTTGCCCATTGAGCTTTGAAAGTCCATGCGGCCTTCGCCAGTGATGACTAGATCAGCCTTTTTGATCTCATCTTCAAGTGCAATAGTCTGTGTAATGATCTCAATACCTGGGCGAAGTTTCGCTCCTAAAAATGCCACGAATGCAAAACCGAGTCCGCCAGCGGCACCAGCACCTTTTTGTGTGTGAAATTTACTATTAGTCTTTTCCTTTACAAGAGCTGCAAAGTGTTTTAGCCCATCATCAAGCTCTTTTACCATGCGGCCATTTGCACCCTTTTGAGGAGCATAAACATGGGCTGCTCCATTCATGCCATAAAGAGGATTGTCTACATCGCAGGCGATTAAAAATTCACACTCCTTTAGCTCTTTTAGCGCCTCTTCATCTGTAAACTCATAAATTTTGGCTAAATTCTCGCCTTTTCCTTCAAGTAAAGCACCATTTTTATCATAAAATTTAAAGCCAAGTGCACTAAGCATGCCTGTACCAGCGTCATTTGTCGCACTTCCGCCGATGCCAATGATAAATTTTCTAGCGCCTTTAGCAATGGCATCTTTTATCATCTGGCCAAAGCCAAATGTGCTAGTTTTTAGTGGATTTCTCTCGTCCGGATTTATGAGTGTAAGGCCCGAAGCACTTGACATTTCAAGTATAGCAAGGTCATCTTTTAGTGCATATCTAGCTAAAATTTCAATTCCAAGTGGATTTTTAACTATCGTATCTATAAATTTTGCGCCAAGTGCATCAGCCATCGCCTCTACACTACCCTCGCCACCATCTGCGATAGGTTTAACGATGACCTCGCAGCCAATCTCTTCTAGTCCTTCTTTTACAGCAAGGCCCGCTTCAAGCGAGCTAAGCGAGCCTTTTAATGAATCAATCGCAACTAAAATTCTCATAAAAGCACCAAAGATAAGATATAAACGCTAATTATACCAACGATGCCCATTATAAATGTCATAGCCGTTTGTGTGCGATATCCTTGTTCTGCGCTCATCTTGCTAAAATTTGTCACAACCCAGAAGTAGCTGTCATTTGCGTGAGATACACACATAGCACCTGATGCTATCGCCATGACACAAAGCGCAGCTGAAAGCTCGGTCGTAAAGCCAAGTGTATGCATGAGCGAGTTATCAGCGCTAAATGCGCCCATGATAGATGCTGTCGTGATGATAGCCACGGTCGAGCTTCCTTGAGCGGTTTTTAGTACGGCCGAGATGATGAATGGGAAGAAAATTCCTATCGCTTTTATGGCGGTTGCATTTTCTTTTATGAAATTTACAAAGCCAGCCTCAGTGATGACATTACCCAAAACACCGCCAGCTGCTGTGATAAAGAGTATCGGACCAGCGATCTTTAAAGACTCGTTCGTGATGTGGTCAAATTCTCTTATCTTTCTGGCTTCTACTAATAAAAACACGCAAAAGATCACGCCGATTGCAAGAGCAATGATAGGATTTCCTAAAAATAAAAGTATCTTTGGTAAGAGAGCCGTTTTATCAAGCATGCCTTGTTTTGCCAAAACATCGACAATAGAACCAATCGCCATAAAAATGATAGGCATGATGATAGGAGCAAGGCTTAAAAATCCGCAAGGCAATTTGCCAAATTTCTTTAAAAGCTCATCGTAGCTAGCTGTGATAGTAGCGTCAGCATCTTTGTCGCTGATAGCCACACTTTTGCCAACACTCTTTGAAAAGAAATAAACAGCTATCAAAACAGGTACTGAAACGACTGTTCCCATGATGATGACAAGGAGTAAATTTCCGCCAAGACCAAGTGTTCCTGCGGCTGCTATTGGGCCAGGAGTTGGCGGGATAAAGACGTGAGATGCGTATAGGCCGCCACTTAGAGCGACTGACATCGCGACTGGACTTGCTGAAATTTTCTTATAAAGTGCCTCGCGAATAGAGTTTAAAACGACAAATCCGCTATCACAAAATACCGGAATGCCAACAACCCAGCCCATGATGAGCATAGCAAGCTCTGGACGCTTTTGTCCGACTAGCTTTACGACCATATCAGCTAGCTTTAGTGCAGCTCCCGTTTTTTCAAGCACAGTGCCGATTATCGTTCCAAAGATAATAACGATACCGATACTCTTAAATGTGCCACTAAAGCCGACACCTATCATCGCTGGGATCTTGGACAGATCGATGCCTGCGACGATCGCAAGAACCAAAGATATGCTCATAAGTGCCAAAAATGGATGCACTTTTAGCTTAGAGATCATAACGATCATAAGCATGATAGCTACAACAAAACAGACAATTAGTGAGATTCCGCTCATAAAAACTCCTTTGCTCTGAGATTTTGCTTAAGATTTTAGCAAAATTTGCTTGTATTTTTTCTAATATTTTTAAGTTTTTTGATTAATTAAATTTTTTTGACATATTTGAGTAAATTTATGACTATTTGCCTAAATTTAGCCATTTTATAAGTTTAAAATTTTTAGCTTATTTTAAAATAACAAAACCAAGACCAAATTTATCAGTATGCCTATTATAATCAATCAAACTCTCGCCATATCCAGTAAAATACTGCAAATAGCCATAAACTCCGGTTGAGAAGATAGGAAACATATATGAAATTTCAGCAGCACCTTTATTTGTTTTATCAAAATGTAAGTTATTTCTTAGCATTAGGCTAAAAATGTGATCATTAAGGTTGTAGCTAAGCCTTACATCGCCATGCCCGATGTATTTTAATATATCTTTATTATCGCCCTTATTGCCTACTATCATCCAAGCTCTTGGCGAAATGCTAAGCTTGCCAAAAACAAAATCACTTTGCAAATAAGCTCTATTCCAGCTTCTTGATTTTTTGCCATCTCGTCCATTTGACTCATGCAAAAGTCCAAATTTTAGGTTTTTTACACCTATTTGCTCCAAATATTTTGGAGAAGCAAAATTTAGAAAAATTTCTGGCTGATAGTTCGTCTCACGAAATGGAGCTGAAGTTCTTGTTATCTGCCACCAAGATGTCTGCGTGTAGGCTGCTACAAGGCTCTCTCTAAGCCCAAACAGGTCATAAAATAACGGCTTTGCAAGGCTTATTTGAAACTTAGTTTCAATGCTCTTTCGCTCATCATCTGGCACATTTTTAGCATAAGTTACTGGCAAAAGGTAGTTAAATTTATAAAGCTCGATACCAAGTGCATTTTGTAAATTTTTACTACTTTTATATTCTCTTAAAAGATCGGCTTGCTTTAGCTTCGCCTCTCTTGGCGCTGGCTCGATTGCTTGCAAATTTTGTATCGCGTTTTGCTCGTTTAAAGAGCTTTTGGCTAGCTCTTTATAAATTTGCATCGCAGCCTTTATGTCGCCACTTTGCTCCAGCTCTTGTGCTCTTTTAAAATCATCCAGCCCACTTGCCATCAAAAAACTAAGGCCAAGGCTTAAAAATAATAAAATTTTACTCATCATCTATCTTCTTTTCTTGGATTTTCTTTGCCATTTCGTATTCGTCAGGGAAATTTACATTAAAAAACTGCTCACTATCTTTAAAATTTACGACTTTGCATTTACAGCTTTTTCTCAAAAGTCCGATTTTATGCTCATTTTTTAAATAAAACTCATGGGCCAAAGTGGCAAGCCTTGGGCTAAAAAAACCACAAAGCGAGTGAATGTGCTCATTATCACTAGCCACAACCATATCAAATTCATCTTTAAATTTAACAAGCTCCTCTAAGCTTTTAAGATCAAAAAATGGCATATCAGCCGGTATCACAAAAATACTATGATCAAAATTTTTAAGAATGGAGTAAAGTGCGAGCATTGGCGAATAGTTATTGCTATTTTCATCTTTTATAAGCTTTAGTGGCGGGCTAAATTTCTCAAATTTTGAGCTTACATAAACTTCGCCAAAAACTTTGCTAAATTTCGCGACCTCATAATGAGTAAGCGTCTTAAAACCACCAAATGGCAAAAGTGTCTTATCTTGCCCCATACGTGAGCTTTTGCCACCTGCTAAAATCACGCAAGTTTGCATCTTTTTCCTTAAGAAAGTTATGAGGCTAAATTTAGCTAAAAGCGGCTTTGATCTACCAAAAATATGTGATAAAAACTTATTTTTGTTTATCCTACTTGTGAAATTTTAAGCCTGCTTTGCCGTTTTCATTGTTAAAAATTCCTCGTAGCGACGATCAATGATAGCTTTGATCAAGGCATAGTTTTCTTGTGAGTTTTCTATATAAAAATAGGCATTATCAAAGTATTTTTCACCAAATTTTTTCGAAACAAAATCAGTATAATCCTGCAAATACCAACCATACATTTTGGCAAATTTTGTCCGATCAGTCGTATAGTAAGCTTTTGCAAAGGCTTTACCAGCAGTATTTAGCTCCGCACTTCCAAGTACGCCGTCCATAGCGTCAAAAAGATACTGACGATAGTTAAAATTTTCATCCATCTGTGCTATATCGTCCGCAAAATCTGCCGCAAATTCCTTTGAATAAAATTTGTGTTCCATGCACCAGCGAAAGAAAAATGCAATGTGTGTCGCACCGTTTTCATGCGGTATATCAGTCGGCGCATCTTTCGCACCCCAGTGCCATTTTGCTTTGTCATATACTATATCTGGCATTTTTATCCTTTTAAAATGCTCAATTTTACTAAAACCATCTTAATCGCAGTAAAAATCATGGCCATTTTATCCATTTGCTTGCTACGATTAAAAAAGATATAATGGCGCTTTTATTTAAAGCAATGAGCGAAAAAAAAATCTACAAATTTTAGGCTGGATCGGCACATGCCTATCAGTTGTTATGTACTTTTCATACATCCCACAAATAATGGGCAACCTTGATGGCAACAAGACGCCTTTTATACAGCCACTGGCAGCCGCACTAAACTGCACAATCTGGACAAGTTATGGACTATTAAAAGCTAAAAAAGACTATCCACTTTCTGCTGCAAACTTTCCGGGCATAATCTTTGGTCTTTTGGCAACTATAACAGCGTTTTAATGCGCTAAAAATAGCCGGTAAATTTTCAAAAATAGTCAAATTTAACGGCTAAATTAATCCATACAAATACTTTAAATTTTTTGATATTTCACAAAGAATTAACTCAATTTTGTCAATTAGAAAAATAAAAGCTTTTTTTAGAAGAGATACTTTTAAATTTTATTTGATTATGTAAAAACAAGCCTAGAGCGGCAAGATTTTAAGATAGATTTGGATGTTGTGACGAAATTTTCACACAAGATAAAACACGTAGTTTATCAAAGTGTGGAAATTTCTAACTCATTCAAAGATACTTAAAAGCTAACGCCTATAAGTCCCTTGGATCGGCGATTTTACCTGCTATGGCTGAGGCCGCTACAACTGCTGAGTTAGCCAAATAAATTTCACTCGTTCTATCACCCATACGGCCTACGAAATTTCTATTTGTTGTTGAGATACAGCGCTCATTTGCACCCAAAATGCCCATATATCCGCCAAGGCAGGCACCACAAGTTGGATTGCTCACAACCGCTCCTGCTTCGATGAAAATATCGATTAAGCCTTCTTTTTCGGCAGCTCTTGCGATCTTTTGCGTCGCTGGAGTGATGATGAGCCTTGTTTTGCGGGCTACTTTTTTGCCTTTTAAAATTTGTGCTGCGATGCGAAGGTCGCTTAGGCGGCCATTTGTGCATGAACCGATAAATGCCTGATCAATGGCTAAATCGTCACGAACCGCTTGTCTTACGCTCTTGCCGTTGCTTGGCAAAAATGGATATGCGATAACTGGATCAAGATTAGTCACATCTATCTCTAAAATTTTGTCGTATTTTGCACCCTCGTCTGAGTAGAAAAATTTTGGTTTATCGCGTAAATTTTTATCTTTTAAAAACTCTTTTGTGATCTCATCAACCGCGATGATACCGCTCTTTGCGCCAGCTTCGATCGCCATATTGCACATTGAAAATCTATCATCCATGCTAAGTCCCTCTATCACCTCGCCGCTAAACTCAAGCGCCTTGTAAAGTGCACCATCAACGCCTATTTGGCGGATGATCTCAAGGATGAGGTCCTTGCCGTAGACGTGCTTATCAAGCTTGCCTTTAAAGACGACCTTGATACTCTCAGGCACTTTAAACCAGTTTTTGCCCGTGATCATCGCATAAGCTAGGTCGGTGCTGCCCATGCCAGTACTAAACGCTCCAAGAGCGCCGTGCGTACAGGTGTGGCTGTCTGCGCCGATGATGACGTCGCCTGGGATGACTAGCCCTTTTTCAGGCAAAAGCGCGTGCTCGATACCCATATCTTTTTCGTCAAAATAGTTTTTAAGGTCGTGTTTATAGGCAAATTCGCGTGAAATTTTGGCTTGATTTGCGCTTAGGATGTCCTTTGTCGGGATGTAGTGGTCCATCACGATAGCAAAGCCGTCTGGGTTAGCTAGCTTTTTAGCGCCGCTTCGCTCAAACTGCTTGATCGAAATAGGCGTCGTGATGTCGTTGCCTATGATCATATCGATCTTACTCTCGATGATCTCTCCTGCGCTTACCTCTTTACCAACGTGATCTGAAAATATTTTCTCGGTGATAGTTTGTTTCATAAATTTCCTTTAAATTTTTGAGGCGATTTTAACGAAAATTGCTAAATTTAAAGAAAATTTACTAAGCCAAAAGGCCTAGTAAATTTAGAATTTAACGCTAGCGGTCAGCATAAACTGGCGAGCATAGCCTGGTTGTATCGGTATGATATTAGCATCCGTGCCAGTCGATGATGAAGTGTAGTATAGTTTATTGGTCAAGTTTTTGACGTTAAATGAAAAATTTGTCTCATAACCAGCGATCTTGGTATCGTAGCTGATAAAAGCATCGTAAACAACCGCACTATCCATCTTGAATGCTGTTCCTGCTGGCACGGCCGGTAGATTCGTCCTCATGTAGTAGGTGTACCATGAGCCAAAATACCTTGCTCCGCCGCCGATCCTTAGGCCTTTTGCTCCTAAGTGGCTAAAGTCGTAGTTAGCAAACAAGCTGGCTTGGTGCTTAGGCGTTGCTTCTAGCGGTTTGCCCACTAGCACGGCAAACGCTCCGCTATCATTTCGCACCTCAGTCTTTGTGAATGCGTAGCTAGCGCCCACGCTTAGTCCCTGCGTCACGCGGCCGTTAAAGTCAAACTCAAATCCTCTAGAGCGCGCCTCGCCCACTGGTGTACTCACGCCACTTACGGTACGCATGATGTTTTTCTTATTGATATTAAAAACCGCTGCACTTGCCGTTATGCTATCGTTTTGGAATTTAGATCCAAACTCTATACTTTTGCCCTCTTCAGGCTTTATGTCACCGATATCGCCTTTCATAGCCATTTGCGGATTGAAACTTTGTGCGTAGTTGGTATAGACCGACCACTGAGGCGTTAGTAGATATAAAAGCCCAGTTTGCCACGTAAATTTGCCATCTTGCTGATCTGTGCTATTTGGTCCACTTGTTGTGCCGCGAGCTACTTGGTCGTAGTATTCATACCTAGTTCCTAAAGAGTAGATTAAGTTTTCAGTTAAATTTATGCTATCTTGTGCGTAAAATCCGATAGTTTTTAGCTTTTGATACTGGATGCTTGACTCCCTGGCAGTTGGTAGCCCTACTCTTCCATAGATAGGATGATATATGTTGATGCTTAAGTGGTTACCCGTATCTTTTAGGCCACCTGGTCTATAGCGGTAGTATTCCTTTGCGTCGATGCCAAAGAGTAAATTATGCTCTATCTCGCCAGTTTTAACGTAGCCGTTTAAATTTAACGATCCAGCATGCGTGCGATGGATAAATCCGTCGTAATATTCGTTTCGCCTAGTCGCCATGCCGGTGTTTAAATTTACGTTCATTAGCCTGATGTGACCGTATTCGTGCTTTGAGCGGGAAAACGCGTAAGCGCCGCGCAGTAGCCAGTTTTCGCCGAGATTTTTCTCAAAATTTACATCTAGCGTGTCAAGCTTTGTTTTTAGCTTATTAAATGGCTCGTCAAGGCGTCTTTTCTTATCTATGGGTAGTAGTTTCCCAGTGCTTGGAATGAGATACATGCCGCGGTCGATCGGATCGGTCGAGCGTGTGTGCGCATAGGCTAAATTTATGCGGTAGTCATCGCCTTTATACGAAAGCGATGGCGCAAAGAGGACGTTTTTATATTCGCCAAATTCTCTCCAGTAGTCCTTTTGCATAGTATCAAATATAAATCTATACGCAAATCCGCTCTCTGCAATAGGTCCTGTGGTATCAAAGCCTGTATTCCAGTAGTTGCGGTTGCCGATACCCGCCCAAATTTCGTTTGAGAAGTCGTATTTTGGCTTTTTGGTGACCATATTTATGATGCCGCCAGGTTCTTGCGCGCCGTAGAGCAAGCTAGCCGGGCCTTTTAGCACCTCGACGCTTTCTACGGTTTTGTTAAAGCTATGCATGACGCTAGCGGGCACCCCGTTTCGCATGATCGAGCCGTCGCGTCCGCCGCCAAATCCCCTTTTTATGATTGAGTCAAAGATGCCGCCCGTGGTGTTGCCGTAGCTAACGCCGCTCACATTTTGAAGGCTCTCGGCTAGGGTCTCTGGCTTTTTATCCTTTAGTTGCTGCTGGGTTACGACGTTTACCGTCTGCGGGATCTCTAAAATAGGCGTATTTGTTTTGCCTACTTCGCTCGTTGTGGCTCTATATCCATCGTCTGCGCTATCTTCAACGCTGATACCATCTAAGCTTACATCAGTAGCATTTAACGCAGAAATGGCAAAACAAAGCACCGCACTAATGCGAAATTTATTCATTTATTTTTCCTCAAAATTTTAATATTATAAAAACGGTTATCATTATATATAAACAAAATTTAAATTTTTATGAAAAAATTTACGAAAAATTTATATTTCAATAACATTACAAATGAAGCATTTTCAAAATTAAAAACAAGACCATAAAAACAGATTTTACTATTCTGTCACAAAAAGCGATGAAGCTTTTGTTAAAACATTTTTGCAACATTTCTGATATAATCTTTAGCATGAAGTACGCACATTTAGTTCAAATAGCAAGTTATTTATCAAATTTTACAAAGATAAACCAAGCAAAACGCATCAATGATATGGCTATTTTGATCGAATTTAATGGCGAGAAGATCATCTTTGATCTAAATAAATCAAACTCTGCTATTTATAAAGATGATGAGCAAAAAGAAGCAAAAATTTATCAAGCGCCTTTTGATAATGTGCTAAAAAAGCGCTTTAATGCCTCACATATAAAAAGCGTTGAGTGCTTAAAAGATAATAGAATTTTAAAATTTATCTGCACGCAAAGTGGCTCATATAAAAGTGAAAATTTTATCCTCTATCTTGAATTTACAGGCCGCTTTACAAATGCTGTGATAACTGACGAAAACAACGTAATTATTGAGGCTCTAAGGCATATCGATAATAGCTACCGTAAAATAGAAACTGGAGAAATTTTAAAAGAGCTACCGGCTATCGAGATAAAAGAAAAGCCGTGTGAACAAATAATAGACTTTGAGGCGTTTTTTAGAAGTGAAGCGGCTAGAGTAAATGAGTCTAGGATAGCTAGCTTAAAAGAGGCGAAGCTTGCAAGCGTACAAAAAAAGATAGATAGTATGAGTGAAATTTTAAACTCACTTGAAGGCAAAGATGAGCTAATGAAAAAAAGCGAGGAGGCTGCAAATTTAGGATCGCTTTTGCTTGCAAATTTGGGAAATTTTAAGGGCTATGAGAGGGAAATTTGTCTGAAAGATTTTGATGGCAATGAGATAAAACTAACTCTTGGCGATACACCAAAAAATAGTGCAAATGAGTTTTACACAAGATCAAAAAAATTTCGTGCAAAAGCCATTGGTGTAGATATAGAAAAGAGAAATTTAAAAGAAAAAATCGAGTTTTTTGAAGGCTTAAAGTCGCTTTTAAAAGAGGCAAACAGCCTCTATGAGCTTGAAATTTTAAGCCCAAAAAATAAGGCAAAACAAAGAGAACGCCACGTAAAAGATGTGAGTGAAAATGCTGAAATTTTTTACGTTAGAGAATTTAAAATACTAGTTGGTAGAAACGAAAAAGGCAATATAAATTTGCTTGACCTTGCCAAAAAAGACGATATATGGTTACATCTAAAGGATAGTCCAAGCGCCCATGTCATCATCAAGACAAACAAGAGTAGGGTGCCTGAAGATGTGCTAGAAATGGCAGCTAAATTCTGCGTGGAATTTAGTGTAAAGGGGGCTGGCAGATACGAGGTAGACTACACCAAGCGTGAAAATTTAAAACGTGAAAACGGTGCAAATGTCACTTATACGAACTATAAAACTATCATCATAAATAAAGGCTAAAAAAATGGCTGTAACACCTTTAGGAAATAGTAACTTTATAAATCAAAATGCCCCAGTGGTATCTCAAGTGCATGCAAATCAACAAGCCAGATTTGATATGCAATCTTTGATGGCAGCTGAGCTTGCCTCGCAACAAAGTGAAGAGATAAAAGAGGTGCGTCCGATGGAAGAGTCTTATAAAATAGACCCTGAAAAGGAGCATGAACGCCAAAAAAATGAAGAAGAGGCAAGTGAGTTTGAGAATGAAAAACAAAATTCAAGAGATAGTGACGGAGAAAATTTGGACGATATAGCAAATAATGAGGAAATAGCACCTAGCGAACATCACATGCTTGACATAACTATTTGATGCCTAAACACCCCCAGCTCCACAAATACCACATCTCAAGCCAGCAATACTCCCCCAACACCTAACCCTCCTTCAAATTTTTAACGCAGTAAATGATAAAGAAAAACTTTTTAAGATCCACTCTGACTCACCTAAAGCCTGCCCGCTCGGTAGCAAGATCGAAGGACTCTTAACCAACTACTTCCTAAA